>JAYWIC010000204.1:0-26272 GCA_043789195.1 Arenimonas sp.
TTCCTACCTCGGCTCTGCATTGCTTGACCAACGCTGGCATCAGGTGACTGTCGATACGCTGCCTAATGCCGACGGCGTGATGGCGTACGAAGCCAAAGCGTTGAAAGATGTTGGTCTGGATTACGCTGCGGTTCCGCCGCGCTACCGTACGCCTTATTTCAGCCACATCATGGGCGGCTACGCTGCTGGTTATTACGCTTACATCTGGTCTGAAGTACTGGATGCCGGCACCGTGAAATGGATCAAGGAACACGGTGGCTTGACCCGCGAAAACGGCGACCGCTTCCGCGCAACGCTGCTCTCAAGAGGCGGCAGCAAAGATGCTCTTCAGTTGTACCGTGATTTCTCGGGCGGTGATCCGGACATCCAGCCCTTGCTGGAACGTCGCGGTTTAACCGTCGAGAAAAAATAATTTCATTGACGATTCAATATCAGAAAAACGCCGCTTAATTGCGGCGTTTTTTTTTCACACCCAACGCCAGTCAAGTAGGTTAAATTTACCCATCACCCATCGGGATGTTCATCATGAAAGTAAAAGCTGCCGTCGCCTACGAAGCAGGAAAACCCCTCGTTATCGAAATGGTCGATCTGGAAGGCCCGAAATTCGGTGAAGTGCTGATCGAACTAAAAGCAACCGGCATCTGCCACACCGATTCCTACACGCTTTCCGGTGCCGACCCCGAAGGATTATTTCCGGCCATTTTGGGGCATGAAGGTGCTGGCATTGTTGTCGATGTGGGTCCCGGTGTGACTACCCTGAAAAAAGGCGATCACGTGATTCCGCTCTACACACCGGAGTGCCGTAACTGCGAGTACTGCCTGAATCCGAAAACCAATTTATGCCAGGCCATTCGCAGCACTCAGGGACAAGGCTTGATGCCTGACGGCACTAGCCGTTTTTCGATCGGCGGTAAAAAATTGCATCACTACATGGGCACCTCTACTTTCGCGCAATATACCGTTGTGCCAGAAATCGCCCTAGCGAAAATTCGTGAAGACGCGCCATTCGAAAAAGTCTGTTACATCGGTTGCGGCGTCACGACCGGGATTGGCGCCGTTATCTACACGGCAAAAGTAGAACCGGGTTCCCGAGTTGTGGTATTTGGTTTGGGCGGCATTGGTTTGAACGTCATCCAGGGCGCCCGCATGGCTGGCGCACGGCAAATTATCGGTGTCGATATCAATCCGGCACGCAAAGACATCGCGACGAAATTCGGTATGACGGATTTCGTGAATCCCAAAGAAGTGGAAGGCGATTTGGTGGCTTATCTGGTATCGCTCACCAAAGGTGGTGCCGATTATTCATTCGAGTGCGTTGGCAATACCACGCTGATGCGACAGGCACTGGAGTGCTGCCACAAAGGCTGGGGTACCAGCATCATTATCGGTGTGGCGGCTGCGGGGCAGGAAATCTCCACACGTCCATTCCAGCTGGTGACAGGTCGCAACTGGCGTGGCTCGGCTTTTGGCGGCGCACGCGGACGTACTGACGTGCCACAAATCGTCGATTGGTATATGGAAGGCAAAATCAATATCGATGATTTGATTACCCACACCATGCCGCTGGAAAAAATCAATGAAGGTTTTGATCTCATGCATCACGGGGAATCGATTCGCGGCGTAGTGTTGTACTGACAATGGAAATCATCTCGGAACAACATTGTTTCGGCGGCACACAAGGTGTTTATCAGCATCATTCAAATTCGAATAATGGTTTGATGCGCTTCTCTGTATTTACCCCGCCACAGGCTAAAAATGGAAAGGTGCCGGTATTGTTTTTTCTTGCCGGGCTCACCTGCAACGAAGAAACCTTCGTGATCAAAGCCGGTGCGCAACGCGTTGCGGCCGAACTTGGCATCATGCTGGTCACGCCCGACACCAGCCCGCGCAATACCGGCATTGATGATGCGACCGGTGATTGGGAATTCGGTGAAGGCGCCGGTTTTTATTTGAATGCCACTCAGGAAAAATATCGACAGCATTTCAATATGCATGACTACGTCGCCGATGAATTGCCTGCACTGCTATCTGAAAATTTTGCTGCTGACATCACGCGCTTGGGCATTAGCGGCCACTCGATGGGTGGTCACGGCGCTTTGACGATGGCACTTCGTCATCCAGAAAAATATCGTTCGGTATCCGCCTTCGCGCCCATCGTATCCCCTTCGCAAGTGCCATGGGGGCAGAAGGCTTTTTCGAAGTATCTCGGCAGCACGGAAGAATGGTCGCAATACGATGCTTGTGAGTTGGCGAGACACAATCCATTCAAGGGCACGATTCTGATTGACCAGGGCCTCGACGATAAATTTCTGGCAAATCAATTAAAACCCGAGCTATTCGATGCGGCATGTCGTCAATCAGGTCAGGCCTTGCTGCTTCGCCAACACCCCGGTTATGACCACAGCTATTGGTTCATCCAGAGTTTTATTGAAGATCACCTAAGACATCACGCGAAAAGCCTGCTTGCCTGACAAGCAAATCACGGACAAAAAAAAGCCGGATTGCTCCGGCTTTTTCCTATCTAGCAGTGAAGCAGATATTAGCTAGCTTCGACTTGGTCAGCTTGCAGGCCTTTAGGGCCCTTGGTGACAACGAAAGTAACCTTTTGGCCTTCTTTCAAAGATTTGAAACCATTACCTTGAATTGCACGGAAATGGACGAATAAATCGTCGCCGCTTTCCGGGGTGATGAAACCAAAACCTTTAGCATCGTTGAACCACTTAACTGTACCTACTTGACGATCCGACATTTGAAACTCCTTGAAACTTAGTTAATGAAATCAGCGTAAAAAAAATGAATTACGCCGTTACTGAGCTTGCATGGAGTGATCTGAAGCGATGTAGCGGACCAGTAGATCTACCGCATCGGGTCACAATGCACCGTGACCCAAGCAAAAACAGTAGGCGAACAATACGCGATTCCAAACCAATTTGCACTTGTCAAGCAGCGAATTATTCAGAAAAGCACCATAATTCCCCCGCCCGACTGCCGGAAACGCCACTTTGACCTCTGATTTGACAGCAAATAACAACGTCGGCACGGCTAACCTCCTTATTATCGGGGGTGGCCCGGCGGGCCTGATGGCGGCTGAAACCGCTATAAATCAAGGTATTAGCGTAGAGCTGTTCGATTCCATGGGATCGGTCGGTCGAAAATTCCTGTTGGCAGGCAAAGGTGGATTGAATCTTACCCACTCGGAAGATTTTGTGCCTTTTGTAGGCCGATATCGCGAACAAAGTAGCTGGGTGCGCGGATGGCTGAAGAATTTTGATGCCGATGCGCTCAGAGATTGGGCGAAAAGCTATGGCATCGATACCTTCGTTGGAAGCTCGGGCCGCGTTTTCCCGACCGACTTGAAAGCGGCGCCGCTTTTACGTGGCTGGGTACGCCGACTAAGAGAAAACGGCGTGCGTTTTCATATGCACCATCGCTGTATCGGCTGGAACGAAAACGGGCAGTTGTGCTTTGAAACTCCCGATGGCGTAAAAACCGTTTCTCCCCAAGCCACCCTTTTTGCGATGGGTGGCGGAAGCTGGGCGAAACTGGGAAGCGATGGTCAATGGATGCCCTGGCTGCAAAAAGCCGGCATTGAAACCAGTGAACTGAAACCCAGCAATTGCGGTTTTGAGCATCATTGGACTGAACACTTTCAATCGCGCTTTGCCGGATCGCCTATCAAGCCGGTGATCGTTTCCGGCTTTGATACGGGGAATCCCGGGAAAAGCCTGCAGGGCGAATTCGTCGTGACGACTTCCGGAATCGAAGGCAGCGTCATTTATGCCATTTCTGCCTATTTGCGTCACACAATTGAAAAAAATGGCAGTGCCGAACTGATTTGCGACTTATGTCCTGGCCGGAGTATTGAACGTCTGCGCAAAGACTTGAACTCGCCCCAGGGCAAACGCTCGATGACCGATCACCTGCGTCGCCAAACCGGTTTGGAGGGCGTGAAAATCGGATTGTTATACGAGTTACTGCGCAAGCAAGACTGGCAGGACAAGGAAAAAATCCTCCATGCGATTAAATCCTACCCCATCAAGCTAACGGCAACCCGCCCCATCGACGAAGCCATCAGCACCGCTGGTGGTGTTACGAAAGAGGCACTCGATAAGAACCTGATGTCCGTGGCACGCCCCGGCATATTTTTTGCAGGGGAGATGCTTGATTGGGAAGCACCGACTGGTGGCTACCTGTTGACGGCCAGCATGGCCAGTGGTCGACATGCTGGATTGGCCGCTTGTCAGTGGTTGAAACGTTTTAGCTATTGAAAACGAGCGATATCGGGGTCGGTAGTGGTATCTCCGGTTCATGTTCTCGCCGAGGAGTGAAGTGACATGGCAGAGAGTGAACGCCGCAGGCTGGAAAAAGAACGTAGCGCCGAACTCAAGCGGGAACTCAACGAAGATCAATTAATGACACTTCGTGGGCTTGAGCAATTTGGCTGGGAACTGAAGTTCATCCGTCGACCACCTTTCCAGGCGAAAGTCGCGGTGGTATTCGATGGTGACCGTAAATCCTATGGCATCATCGAAGCGGACGGCACATTGAATGAAAAAAACGAACTCACTATTCGCTGACCCCCATTTCATTCGCAAGATGCAAGTGTAGGAGGGACTTCATTCCCGATAGTTCTACACACTGGTCGGGGTTAAAACTCCCCTTACATCTATTACTCGAAGCTGTACAAAGTGACATCAAATACCAGCATACCCTTGGGGCCATTGGCATCGGGAATACTGTCGTATGCCAGATATCCGGGAATCCAGAATCGATAGGTATCGCCAGGGCTCATCAAGGTCAGCCCTTCCTTCCAGCCCGAAATCAGACCACTCAATGGAAATGTCGCTTTCTCGCCGCGCATAAGCGAGCTATCGAATAATTTGCCGTCAGTTGTCCAGCCACTGTAATCAATGTTGATAACACTTCGCGACGTAGGCGACCCACCACCCGCATTGGCTTTTTTGATGACGCGATAGGCCAAACCACTGGCGGTTTTGTTGGCATTGGCTGGCACAGCGGCTACGTCCGGGGGTGCCGGCGCCGGGTCAACGTTGCCTAAAACAGTGAGGTCGATGATTTGTGTTTGGGTGGAATTGCCGGCAAGGCTAAACCACCAGCGCCGTGTCTCATTGACCGGGCTCAATAATGAAGCTCTCGCCAATGCCGGCGCCGACTTGGCAATTGTCTTGAAATTGGCGCGCAAAATGCCGCTTTCATTCGCCGTGAACTTTCCGGTCGCATCTTTTTGCCAGAGGGTGACGCGGTATTCAAAGAAATCTGGCTTGATGGCCGCAGCTCCAGGCTTGGCTGCTTGCAGCACTACGTATTGCATACCCGTCGCCGATTCGATTGCCTTCGCCGGAATGTCACTAGAGGCCGGCGCTTTCGCAGCAGCCAGAATTTGCAAGGAAAAAAGTGATAGCAAGCAGAAAAAAACAATACGTAAAACCGACATAAACACCCTACCAGTCTTTGAAATTAGGCAACAAGCCGGCCAATTCTTTATCGGTCAAATTACGCCAGGCGCCAGGCTTCAAGACGCCTAATTTGACATTCACGACACGGATGCGACGCAGCTGGTTCACTTTATAACCGAGTGCTTCGCTCATCAAGCGGATTTGCCGATTCAATCCCTGCGTTAAAATAATCCGGAAACCGAATTTCGCTAATTTATAGACCCGGCAGGGCTTGGTGAGTTCCTCACGAACACGGACGCCACGCGCCATCTTGCGTAAAAAATCATCGGTCACGGCCTGGGTTACGCCCACCAGATATTCCTTTTCATGATTATTTTCCGAACGCAGAATTTGATTAACGATGTCGCCATTGCTGGTCATCAAAATCAAACCTTCGGAATCTTTATCCAGACGCCCGATCGGGAAAATACGTTCTTTGTGATCGACAAAATCGACAATATTGCCTTTCACTGTTTCATCGGTGGTGCAGGTAATACCCACCGGTTTGTACAAGGCGATATAAACATGTTTACGTTTATTTTTTGCAGTGGCTTTGAGTTTTATTTCGCTGCCATCGACCAATACCGTCATGCCTTCCAGCCATTTGGCACCGGTAACGGCAATTTCGCCATTCAGGGTAACGCGCTGTTCGGTGATTAAATCATCGGCTTCGCGCCGCGAGCATAATCCCGATTCACTGATAAATTTATTGAGTCTCATGACTTACAACTTCCGCACGCGAAAATTACGGCCCTTGATTTTACCGGCTCGCAATTTTTGCATCACGTTATCAATAAAACCGGACTGCACCGCAACATAGGCACGAGTGGCGAAGACATCAATCTTGCCGATCTGGTCGGCCTTCAACCCGCCAACGCCGGTCAAAGCGCCGAGCACATCGCCGGGGCGTAATTTATCCTGGCGTCCAGCATCAATGACTAAAGTTTTCATCGCAGGTGCCGGCAATAATAAAGAATTACCGCGACTAGGCAGTTTGGTCCAGGTGATTGGCGTGCCAATAATATCTTCAATTTTGGCGGTACGACCCATTTCACGGCTCGACACCAAACTCAGGGCCAAACCGGTTTCACCTGCCCTGCCCGTGCGCCCGACACGGTGCACGTGAATATCGGCATCGCTGGGTAATTCATAGGCAATCACCATCGGCAATGCTTTGATATCCAGACCTCGTGCTGCAACGTCGGTCGCCACTAAAACGCGGCTGCTGCCATTGGCAAATTGCACCAAGGTTTCGTCGCGATCACGCTGTTCCAAATCGCCATGCAATTCAATCGCCGATATACCGCGTTTGTATAGAACATCGGTCAAGCCTTTTGCATCGATCTTGGTGTTGCAGAAAATCAGACAGCTTTCTGGCTGATGTTCCATTAGCAATGCAATCACGGCTTCGGGTTTTTCGTTCGGTTCAACTTGATAAAACTGTTGGTGAATAACGCTATCGTCATGCTTTACCGCGACGGTAATTTCGGTCGGTGCTTTTTGAAACTGTTTGCTGATGGCGCGAATTTCTTCCGGATACGTGGCCGAAAACAACCAGGTGCTGCGGGTATTCGGTGTTTTCTTCAAAATCGCTTTGACCGCATCCAGAAAACCCATGTCCATCATACGATCGGCTTCATCCAGAATCACCGATTGCAATGCATCGAGTTTCAGGGCTTCTTTATCAATCAATTCCTGAATCCGGCCAGGCGTTCCCACCACAATATGCGGTTCGTGTGTGAGAGACGCCAGCTGTGGTCGCAACGGAATGCCGCCGCAAAGGCTCAACACTTTTACATTCGGAATAAAACGCGCCAAGGCGCGAATTTCTTTGCTCACTTGATCGGCCAGCTCTCGGGTCGGGCACAACACAAGGCTTTGCAAACGGCCTTGCTCGCTTTGCAGCTTTGCCAATAAGGCCAAGCCAAAGGCCGCCGTTTTGCCGCTGCCGGTTTTCGCTTGCGCCAGAATGTCCTGACTGTTCAACATAAGCGGCAAGGCGCCCGCTTGTATTTCCGTCATTTCGGTATAGCCCAGTGCATCGACAGCCTGCAACAAACTGGGTGGCAGGGCAGTTAACTCGGTAAATTTTTTCATCCCGCATTATCGCACGGGCCGGCCGTGCTTTAGTTCTAAGTCCCGACATTGCTTGCTAGACTGCCTCGATAAATACTGAATTCGGGTCTCAAGCATGCTCAAGAAATATGGCGGGATAGTCTTGATCGGCGCATTCGCGCTGGTGTTTTGGCTAGGCCAACAATCAGGTCGCGGGACTAACGGCACGGAAATGCCATCGACCGAAAGTAAACAAACGGCTCCTGTAGCCATACCCGCGCAAGCACCCTCGCCCATCAGCGATACCGCCAACAGTCTGAAAGGCCTGCCGGATTACCTGCCCGCCGAAGCCAAAACCACACTAGAGTTGATTGCAAGCAACGGCCCTTTCCCCCACAGGCAAGATGGATCGATTTTTCAGAACCGGGAGAAACGCCTTCCACAAAAGCCGCGCGGTTATTATCACGAATACACCGTGGAAACACCCGGCATCCACCATCGTGGAGCACGAAGAATCATTACTGGCGGCGATCCGGTCGAAATGTATTTCTACACCGATGATCATTACGATAGTTTCCGAAAATTCGAGGTGCCGCCATGAATGAAATCCCTCTGGAAGAATTACTCACCCAATCAGAAAACGCGGGCGTATTTTTCGTTACCAATTCGGACTTGGAAGCCATCGAACTGGCTTCCCAGCAAAACGATGCCTTTTATGGCTTCATTGATTTACAGCACTGCCACGGCAAAACTGTGCTGCTGCAGGCAATTGCACATGCCATGAATTTCCCGCCCAGCTTCGGCCATAACTGGGATGCGCTTGCCGACTATTTAAGCGACCTCAACTGGCTGGCGTCCGAGGCTTTTATCCTTTGCTTCGCCAATGCCGACCAATATCGCGAAGCACATGAGGAAGATTTCAATACGCTCATCGAAATTCTTGAGGAAGCATCTGCGACTTGGAGCGCACAGAACAGTCCGTTCTGGGTGTTTTTAAGTCTGCCCGATGAAGAGTTTGAACAAATCCAGATCGAAGAAACCTGATCTATCATTGCAATCGTTTCGGAGCAAGCATGGCAACGAGCATTCACGAGTTTGATGACGACAAGCGGAACGCAACCATCCTGATTTACGTTAATGGTGAATTAAAGCCTCGAAACGAGGCCGTGGTGTCCGTGTTTGATAGCGGATTCGTGCTCGGCGACGGTATCTGGGAAGGCATGCGTATCCACGATGGCCACCCTGCCTTTCTGGATCAGCACCTAGATCGCCTGAATGAAGGCGCAAAAGCGATTGCCATGAATATCGGCCTGGATCGTGCAGCACTCACCAACGCCGTCTATGCCACGCTTGCCGCGAACGATATGCGTGACGGCGCGCATATGCGTCTGATGGTGACACGCGGCGTTAAGCGAACTCCGTATCAGGATCCGCGTGCGACGATCGGTGCAGCCACCATTGTTATCATTCCGGAATTCAAGACACCGCGCGCCGAAGTGCATGAAAAAGGCTTGAAACTATTTACCGTGCATGTCCGTCGTGGCGCGCCCGATGTGCAAGATCCCAAATTAAATTCCCACAGCAAATTAAATTGCATCACGGCATGCATACAAGCCACCGAAGCCGGAGCAGATGAAGCCCTGATGCTGGACCCGCATGGATTTGTTGCGACCTGCAATTCCACCCATTTCTTCATCGTCAGAAAAGGCGAAGTCTGGACCTCGACCGGTGATTACTGTTTGGCCGGGATCACGCGTGCGAATGTATTGAAAGTCTGTCGAGAAGCCGGTATTCCGGCTTACGAAAAAAACTTTAGCCTGACCGAAGTGTATAGCGCCGACGAAGCCTTCGTGACCGGTACCTTTGCAGGGGTAGCTCCAGTTCACACGATTGATGGTCGGGTTATTCGTGAAGCTCGCGGCCCGATGGTCGTAAAAATACAAATGCTTTATCAAGACCTGGTGAAGCGTGACATTGCATTACGCAGCACATCGGGCACATGAATACCCCACTTCGCATTGCCATGTGGAGCGGCCCGAGAAATATCTCGACCGCCATGATGCGCGCCTGGGAAAATCGCGGAGACTGCGCGGTATCGGATGAACCCCTGTATGCGGCATTTTTGTCTGACACACAACTGGATCATCCGGGCCGAGATGAAGTGATTGCCGCCGGTGAAACCGATTATAAAAAAGTGGCTACCGATTTATTGGGCGAGGCTCCCGACAAATGTAAGCTCTGGTATCAAAAGCACATGACACATCATCTCTTGCCGAACTATGAGCGCGACTGGATACCGCAGCTGACGAATATTTTATTGATTCGCGACCCGGCCGAAGTGGTTGCTTCCTATGTCAAAAGCCGTGCAAGCGTGACAGCAACGGATATTGGAATACCGCAACAGCGGCAGCTTTATGACGAAATAATTCAAGCCACCGGCGTGGCACCACCCATTATCGATGCTGGCGATTTTTTACGTGCCCCAGAAAAATATCTCAGAGCCCTGTGCGATTTTTTGCAAATTGAATTCACTGATCGCATGCTGCACTGGCC
Organism: Arenimonas sp.; assembly: GCA_043789195.1. Lineage (GTDB taxonomy): Bacteria > Pseudomonadota > Gammaproteobacteria > Xanthomonadales > Xanthomonadaceae > Arenimonas. The sequence continues at coordinate 10,065 of JAYWIC010000204.1, forward strand.
AGCCGGGCGTCGCGCTAGTGATGGTGTTTGGGCGCCCTATTGGTATGCAGCAGTGGAAGCATCAACGGGTTTTGAAGCCTGGCGTGCTCGTGAGAATGCATTGAGTGGTGAAGCTGCACATGTTGCTGAAATCTGCCGCCCGGATTATGACTTTTTATTTGAGAAACGATGGATTGTTTGAAGTAAATTCAAAATCTTGTGGTGGGCGTTGAAAAGGTGGACAATTCAAGGCTAAGGAGCCAGCAATGCATAGCGCGCTGTACGTGCTACACCTTATTTTTCTTTTTGGCATGAAAATTCTGCATGGCACGTTCAAATTGTAAAGCCGTTGAGCGAATCAATGGTCGATACAAATAACGCAAAACCACATTTGGTATCCATCGCCCCCGCTCCTCATGCTCAACCCTGGCCCGGGGATGGGCCATAAAGCGAAAGCCAATAGGCTGATAGTTTTTGTCACTGCACCAAAACTCGATTTGCTTCAAATGTTTGACGCTTTTGTAGCCATAGTGCGAAGGCGCGACTAGACGTAATGGTGCGCCGTGGGCAATCGATAGGCGTTCGCCATTTAGACTATCAGCCAGCATGACATTGGCTGCGAGTAAATCTTCCAATGGCAAAGTCGTTCGATAGCCATCTTGGGATTTTAAAACCACAAATTTTACATCGCTGGCTGGCTTGGCCATTGGCAGCACTATCTGCTGGTAAAAATCTGAAAACCGATAGCCGCTCCAAACCAGTGACTTATATGTCCATGTGGTGACGCAATGAAAATCCGAGCATTGCTCTATTCGCTTCAAGGATTCCATTTCGGCTTCAATAAGAATCGATTTATCTACATCCCCCGCTATTGAAAGTTGTATACGTTCGATATTTTCCGGAAATCGATTGGCAAACGGTGTCAGCCCGAATCGCGGGAAAGTCTTGCTTTCATATTGCCCCGGTGGCAATGGCGAACTGGTATTCATGCGAATTCCTACTTGGTTTAAACCGGCAAGATCTGATCACAATCCGCTGCAGCTACAACTCACACATCTCATTGGCACAGGCTTGCGATTTCGCATTCGCTTTTTTCGCTGCTCTCGTTACCAGCCAGCCAAAAAGTTTGGTGATGCCCAGCTTCGATAAAAACATACCGTTATCGGCGATCCAAGGGTAAATTCGGTCCCACACAGGACGCAATATCGGATTCGCCCACATTTTTTGCATGCCGATAATACCGGTTGCGCCATAAGCTGCTTCAAATACTGACACACCAATGAGCCATTGCCCTGCGGCATCGCGAGCGTGAATTAAACGCATCATCTTCGCCCTGCGATAACCGGCTTTATCGGCAAATTCATCGGTAAAGTTTTCTGGAGAACAATCCACAATCTCAAGCCGCTTATTTGCATCATATTGTTTTAATGCTGTAATTTCCGTGCGACACAATGGGCATGAAGCATCGTAGTAAATACGCATGGGGTAAGTGATGTTCATTTTGTATTTTCGCGCATAAGTTTTTGAATTTTACTGCCGAGCTTCATTACTTTCATCAAAGTCGCCGGTTCCATCCTCAGCATTTCTTCGCCCCAGGACGACATGGCCACCATCAAGCCATAAGTATCTTCGATACGCCTGCGGGTGTCTTTGTCTTCGGTAGTAAAAGCGGGGTCAGCAATGCACTCCTTTAGAATGCCGACAGTAGGATCGAATTCGCGTGATTTTCGTTCGCGGACAACAGTGCGCATTAACTCCCATACGTCTTTCGAGGTTTCAAAATGGTCGCGTCGGTCGGCAAATATATGCACGACTTTGACAAGATTCAGATTCTGCAATTCCTTGATACTGTTGCTGACATTGGAACGGGCGACCTGAAGAATCTCGGCTATTTCTTCCGCATGCATTGGCTTACCCGACAAAAAGAGCAAGGCATGGATCTGGGCCACAGTACGATTCACGCCCCAGCGGGTTCCCATCTCACCCCAGTGCATCACAAAGCGCCGACGAATCGGGCTCAGTGTGTCTACGACGTATTCAGCAACACTTTCCATTAAATGCTCCTTACCGCTTGCATTTATTTTAGTTTCATCATATATTTCTGTCAAGACAGAAATGTCTGAATATTTTAGCCAGACAGAATAGCGAGCCTGACATGGAAAAAGTCATGAAAGTCATGGTCTTAGGGGGTGCCGGTTTCATCGGTCGCCACACAGTCGCCGCTCTACTCAAGAAAAATTACCAAGTTATCGTGGGAAGCCGGCATCCCAAACGGATACAAAAACGGTTAAAACACACAGCCCAGCAATGCCAAAGCCGGCAAATACGTTTTGAACAATTGCCCTACGCCGAGCAATGGCGCTCGAGCCTTGCGGACGTGGATGTCGTCATCAACTGTGTCGGCATTTTGCGTGAACGCGGGAAAGAAACCTATGAAGCCGTCCACCTGCATGCACCAATGGCATTGGCCCAGGCTTGCAAGGAAAGAAATATACGGCTGATCCATGTGTCGGCACTCGGTCTGAATCACGACCATCGAAGTGGTTTTTTACGTAGTAAATTCAAGGCAGAGCAGTTGCTGGGAATGAGTGGCGCCGACTACTGCCTAGTGCGGCCTTCATTGCTGGATGGGCAAGGTGGCTTTGGTGCGAGCTGGATACGCAAGTTTGCACAGCTCCCAATTCACCTGCTGCCGAGTAAAGCAAAAGGCAAGATTGCCGCCCTCGACGTGGAAGATCTGGGTGAAGCCATCGCAAAACTCGTCGAATTTCCAATTGCTGCCAACGCAAGTCAGGAGAAACGCGAATTTGATCTGGGCGGATTGCAACAACGCGATTTAGCAAGTTACCTGCAAGCGATCCGCATGAGTCACGCCATTGAGCCGGCGCGACGTATTCAAATCCCCAACCTGCTCGCCAGAATCGGCAGCCACCTATGCGACGTTCTGCATTTTTCGCCCTTTTCCTTCGGACACTGGGAACTGCTGCAACATGACAATCTTCCCAGAGTAAACCGCCTTCCCGAATTGCTTGGTCGCTGCCCCCGCGTGGTGGGCTCAACGATCATTACAACAGTGACGGCAGGCTTGACCGTGAGTGAGACCGGAATGACCAGTAGATGAGTTTTTGGCCTGTCGTATTGAAGGCATTTCAGGCATCATCGGGGAAATAATTCCGGATAAAAATCATGCTTCGAAACGTATTGATTGCCCTGTATATTGTATTTCCTACCCTCGCCTATTCTGCAACGCCGGAACTTGCAACGACGGCGGAAAAATCCGGGTACAAGAAAACCGGTCGCTATGAGGAAGTCATTCGCCTTTGCAGTGATTTCAAGAAAACCTATCCCGAAGCCGTCGATTGCATTGAATTTGGAAGAACACCGGAAAACCGCCCGATGATGGCCCTGATCGCATCACGAAGCGGTGCGTTGGATTCAAACGCCGCCAAAGAAAAGAAGATACCCGTACTACTTATTCAGGGCGGCATACATGCGGGTGAAATCGATGGCAAAGATGCCGGCTTTCTGGCATTGCGGGATGAGTTGAGAAAACCGGCGGGAAAAAGCTGGCTGCAGCATCAGGTACTTATCTTCGTCCCCGTTTTCAACATTGATGGACACGAACGTTTTTCTGCCTGGAATCGCCCCAACCAGCGTGGCCCCGAAGAAATGGGCTGGCGTACAACGGCACAAAATCTCAATCTGAATCGCGACTATGCCAAAGCCGTCGCACCGGAAATGCATGCGATGTTGCGACTGGTAAATGAATGGGATCCCATTGCCTATGTCGATTTGCATGTCACGGATGGTGCCAAATTCCGGCACGACGTATCCATTCAAATAGAGCCTGTGAATGCCGGCGATGCCGAGCTGAAAATTGCCGGGCTGGCAATGAAAAACAATGTGCTCAAAGAACTCAAATCCAAAGGTTCACAGCCGCTGGGTTTTTACCCCTCATTCAACACCTATGACGACCCAAGTTCCGGCTTCAATGACGGCGTGGCATCGCCACGCTTTTCGACCGGCTATTTCTACTTGCGAAATCGGTTCGGCATGCTGGTTGAAACGCATTCATGGAAAGACTATCCGACACGGGTTCGCATAACACGAAATACGATCGATGCCATGCTGCGCTTGACGGCAGAAAATGGTCGACATTGGCGGAGCGTTGCCGAAAAGGCCGATGCGCGATCACAGACCGCCATTGGACAGAGGGAAGCGCTGGATTACACAGTGAGCGACAAGACTCGCACCTTCGATTTTCTGGGCTATGAATACACACGGACGCCATCGGATGTATCGGGTCAACTGATGACACGATACGATGAAAAAAAGCCGCAAATCTGGAAACTGCCGCTACGTGACGAGATCATCGTTGGTCAAAGCGAAACGATGCCTGCTGCCTATATCGTTCCGCCTGCTTTTGCGGCATTCGTCATGGAAAAACTGAATCTGCACGGCATCGTTTTTCGGACAATCGATAAGGCCATCAGTGATGCATCCGTACAGACTTTCCGTGCCACGACGGCAAAGCCATCGGCGCAATCGGTAGAAGGCCACCAACGCCTGACGATCTCTGGTGAATGGAAACCGGAAATCAGCGACATCAAGCAAGGCAGCCTCTACGTACCATTGAATCAAGCGAAGTCGAGACTGGTGATGGCATTGTTCGAAGCAAAAGCACCCGACTCTATGCTCGCCTGGGGCGTATTCAATAACGCATTCGAGCAAAAAGAGTACATGGAAGAATACGTGGCAGAAGAAGTGGCTCGCGAAATTCTGGCGAAGAACCCTGCGCTGGCAGAGTCCTTCAAGAAGAAAGTTGCCGAAGATGCCGAGTTTGCAAAGGATCCGCAAGCCAGACTTAATTTTTTCTACCAGCTACACACTTCCTGGGATGAGGAATTCAATAAATATCCTGTCATGCGGACAAATCAGGCATTGCCATAAGGCTTATGTGCGCGTGGATTACGAGATGGCCACGAACGTTTGCTAGATTTTCCTGGCCATTTTGCTCTACTGCAGGCACCGACTGGCTTTGAACTCTATTCCAGTTGACCTTGAAAATATTGCTGGTGTTGATCCACCGGTTGAATCCGCAGCCAAAAGCAGCCGTTCATGCTATGTCACCAAATAGACCGCTACAGCAATACCGAGGCCAAAGTGATGTGTAACAATCGTACTTTCGGTTACGTTATTCTTGTTATGCGCCAATAGTGGGGTTTACTAGTTGTTGGGCGCCAGAGAAACATCAGTGAGGAACCTTGCATCATGAATAGAAAAATAATCGTGGCAGGTGGTCTGAGTTTTATTGTTGGTGCCATTTCATTTGTTTTGGTCTTCAGCTACTTAGCAGCCAACTTCAACTACCCTGACATTCTTGACGGTACCGCCGCAGAAGTTTTACCGAGGCTACTTGCTGGTGGAGCAGAAATGAGAACAGTCTGGGCCATATACGCGTTACTACCACTATTCTTGATACCGGGTGCTGTAGGCGCATATTCCGCATGTCCTTCTAGCCGTGAGCTTATGACTTTGGCATTGGTCGCTATTTCAATTGGTGCTCTGGCAATGTGTCTTGGCCTTATGCGTTGGCCTAGTGTTCACTGGGCTTTAGCAGAGGCATACGCAGTATCAGACGCACAAGGAATGTTGAGTCTTGGTGCGGTGTTTACGGGACTAAACATCTATCTCGGAAACTATATTGGTGAATTTCTTGGCGAAATTTGTCTTGCGTCATTCTTTTTTCTTGCCGGCTGTTCCTGTCTTAAGGAGGTTCATTTTCCCCACTGGGTTGGTTGGAGCGGGATTCTCTTTGCAGTCCTTTTTTCTATCGGTGCATTTCGCAACGTCACTGGTACCGTACAATTTGTCTCAGATCTAAATAACACACTGCTACCTTTGTGGATGGTAGTTCTAGGTTCTTCACTTATCTTCTATACCCGCAAAAAGTCGACGCACTGACGCCCAACTACGCAATCAAGAGGATCTCCGTGGAAACATGGCATTCAAGCGAGTTATCATCCGGCGCGTCGGTCCCTTATTTTGGTTGTTAGGTAGTAATCGAAGTTCGTAATAAACAACAAAACAGGAGATGAATAATGTACAAGCAACTGTACTTCACAGCAGCGTTCTCTTTCGCATTCCTGACAATTGGCTATGCATATGCCGAGGCGCCTGATAAGGAAAAGGCACTAACATGGACTTATCAAGATCCTCAGCTCAAGTGGGGGCCCTGCCCAGCGTTCCTACCGAAAGGTTGTGCAATCGCCGTTCTGCACGGTGATCCTGCTAAAGATAATGCAGACATATTCTTAAAAGTTCCGGGAGGCTCCACGCTTGCTTCCCACTGGCATACGTCATCAGAGCGCATGATTCTAGTAGCTGGCACTCTTCACGTTACCTATGAGGGACAGCAGAAGGCAACTTTAAAGCCAGGCACTTATGCGTACGGCCCGGCTAAACTTCCGCACAACGCAGTTTGCGTCGGCCGCAAACCATGCGTACTTTTCATCGCCTTTGGTTCGCCGGTGGATGCTGTGCCTGTTGAAAGCATGGCTAAATAGTCCACGTGTAACCACCTAACTCAATCAAGGGGACCTCCGTGGAAACACTAGATTCATCCGAATCGTCATCCGGCGCGTCGGTCCCTTATCTTGGTTGTTAGGCTCACGTTTATCTCTGCGGTGTTTAAGGGCAGCAAATGAAAAGAAAACGAGCGAGAAGCGGTGGCGTGCGCAATCCCGTGAGAAACGCGGTGCTTTTCGGTCTGGTCTCTGCCATCAGCATTGTCCTTGTTTTACTGGGCTTGACGGACATGCGCGAAAACGACCGAACGGGGTCGCCGCTACTGGCGCTGGGACTGTTCCCCGCGCTTCTATGCCCCATATTCTTCATTTATTACCTGGGCAAAATCCGAGTGTTTCGCGACATGTACAGCGGGCGGAGTGCGATTGCACGCTGGACGTTGCCGGCCGAGGAATTCAATCGTTTCTGCGAGGAGCAGCAGCGCATTCCTGCCGGGAGCATCATGACCAACTTCTACAAGCCGCCCAAGACCACCCCCGCCGCGGGCGTCGAAGTGATTTTCTCCGACGACGGGGTATTGATTGGCGGCGGCTATTTCCCCTTGTCCACTACCGGCGGGAGACGCCTCCAGAGCGTGCGCTACATCGCCTCCGATCCTCCATCGATCGAGTTCGGGACGGTCATGAATGCAACGGCCCAAACTTCGAGCGCTACGATTAGTAACTACCGCATAGCCGAATCGCTACGCGTGCCGGTGTCGACCGACGCCAGAAAGGAGGCAGGTGAGGTCGTGAACCGATTTCAGGCCATCATCGATCGGCGGTGAGTTCGCAAGCTTTCCATGAGGGTGAATTCAACCACCACGTGCGACATTCGTTAGCACTTTAGTAACCAAGGAAATGGCGCCCAAGTTTCCATATTGATCATTGAATGTCTCCTTCGGGTCTGAGCGGTCAAACAACACCAGCAGGTGAGTCAAAGTTAACCGGCTAGTTGTTCAGAGTAGACCAGCACCTGCACCCTACCCAATTAGAAGCAACACCTGGTATTTTCACATTGTTATAGCTCCGGTCGGCGGCCTGGCTATCCTGATAGCGCTGCTGTTTACCATGAATGAAATCATGAATTGAACATCAAGACTTGTATCAGTCAGATCAACTCGCGGCAGCTATGGCTAATAACTTGACGACACCAATCGTGTTTTATTACCCAGCGTAATCACATAGAAACGATCAAAGGTCATCTCGTCAATCGGCGCGACATCAATGCCCGTTATTTGCTTGACGATTTCCGGCACTGTATTGCTATGCCCCACGACCAGCACGGTTTTTCCACGGTATTTCTTCCGTATTTCTTTCAATAAATCCGCTGCGTAGGTCTTTGAATTTTCCCTGGTCGCTGCTCTGGCTTGCACCACAAGACCTGCCTGCTCGGCCGCAGGCTGGCCCGTGTGTTGGGTGCGTTTGTACTGGGTTGTGAAGACAGCTTCAAGCTGGGCGTCTTTCAATATCCCGGCAAGCTTGATTGCTCTGGCCTTGCCTTGCTCACTCAGACCGGGATCTTTCGGGTCATCCGTCGATTTTTCCGCATGGCGAACCACGATGATCATGGTATCGGCGGCGATGACAGGACTGATCGCAAACAACAAAAGCATGGCGAACATGATTGATTTCATTTTCATTCCGCTTTCTCCAACCTTGCGGGTAATTGGTCACCCACTTTCCAATGACTATCGCTCAGGCTTTTCATCAATAGCTCAATTTCGGCACGACCCTGCGTAGAGTGAATCGGCAAAGCCAGCATATCGCCCGCCCTGGCCCATTCAATTATCGTACGTACGGCTTCTACTTCATCCAGCTGGACAGCAATCGAGCTTTGAGGAACGCCATTTTCAACCAACGCATCACTGAGTATATCGGCCACTTCGCCGGGCGCACGACCACGAACGTAACCCTGGATATCCTTGAGCACCACGAAATCCGGCTTGAAGCCTGCAGCGACTTTGGCAAGAGCGCGAATATCTTCGTCTTCGCGATTGCCCGCCTGCCCGAGTAACAAAGCCAGGCGCCCGGGTTTTTTCAATCCAAGCGCGATGGATAAAAAACCGAGCAAACCCTCCGGGTTGTGGGCATAGTCAATTAACACATCGGCACCACCGACTTGCCAGCGCTGCAAACGCCCGGGGTTGTCATCATTGCTGGCACCGAAGGTTCGCAGGGTATGTTTTATTGCCGCGACATCCACGCCCATACTGAAAGCGATACAGGCCGCTGCGGCAAGATTTTCGATATTGTATTGCGCGCTACCGCCGATACTTAATGGCATGTCGACGATTGCACCTAGGTCATCACGATTCAAATGAAGATGGCCATCAAGCAATTCACAAACAATACCGCCTCGTTCCTTTAAGTTCTCGATATGAGTATTGTTTTTCTGCATGGAAAAATAAGCGTGTCGGCAGTCAAAGCGATCCGCTTTTTTCATCAGTTCGGGATCATCCGCATTCAGCACTAGAACGCCGTTCTTATTCAAGGCACGCGCCACCGTCAGTTTGACGTCGGCCAGCCCAGATAAATCATGGATACCATATTCGCCAAAATGATCGGCGCTGATATTGGTCACCGCCGCAACATTGGCGGTTTGCACCGCCAGGCCGCGCCGCAAAATACCGCCACGTGCAGTTTCCAGAACACCGGCCTGCACTTCCTGATTGCGTAAAATCGAGCGCGCACCCATTGGACCGGAGTAATCGCCTTGTTCATAACAAACGCCATCGAGAAATAATCCGTCCGTGCAGTTATGGCCGGTATGCCAACCCTGCTCGCGACACATGGCTGCGACCAGACGCGTGGTAGTGGTTTTGCCGTTCGAACCGGTAATCAACACGGTAGGAATACGGAAAGACTTATGCCAATCAATCGAATTCATTTCCGGCAGACTATCCAGCAGCCAAGTCTGGCTTCCCTGTCCTTCGCCGATGGAAAAAAACTCGTCGTCATAATACGTCGGGAGATTTCTTGCGTCCGCGGCTTTGACAAGCGAAATCAAAAGCGTATTGGTTTCACCTTTCGCCATTCTCTTCAATGTGCAAAAAGCCGAAATTTCATCAGTCAAACTCGGAGCACCGGGTGAATGGAATTCCTGCTCGCCATCGGCCGCCATTAACCAAGCCCACTCATTCACTTCGGTTGCCGAATAAAGCTGATCGGCTGGCGCAGAAAACGCAAGACTGGCTCCCGTCTTGTGTTTGCGAATCACAATTTCCGGTAGCTGCCACTGTAGGTAAGAAAAAGCCTGTGCAACATGCCTTTTCCATTCAGCCAGAATCTTGTCGTCCGAAATTTTTCCGCCGAGAACCTCAAGCGCAACGCCGCAACCGGGCAAATATAAATTTGGCCCCGTCAGGCGACGAGAATCCTCGAAGCCTTTTTCAGACTCATCGTGTTCACTGGATGAAGGCATGAATTAGTCGTCGGATTCGCGCGATATGAAAATGCCGCGCTCATCCCGCGAGATACCCTCCATCAAGCTGAAGGAAGCATCTTCCTGTGTCGTTTCCGAGACCGGCGCCACTGCGATAACTACCCGCTCTGGCGCCGCACCTTCAGGACGGAACTTGATGATCTGTTTCCAGGAACGTACCAGTGCATCGGCAAATACCAACAGTAAATCGCCAGGCTGGCCCATGCGCAGTGCGGCATCGATCGCTTCCTGCTCGTCGGGAATAATCGAGATGGCCGAATCAGGAATGCCTTTGTCTTTCAGTGCGCGAGATTGAATGCGCGGCACTTCATCGCCATCACGTCCACGCAAGCTGTCATCGCGGCGACAAATGTAATGATCGAAACGTCCGGCAACGGCATCGGCAATGGCCACCAAATCTTCATCGCGTCGATCACCAGGCCCTGCCAGCACCACGATACGGCGGCCAGCCACGTCGAGACGCTGTGCCAAATCCGCCATTACCGAAACGGCGTGTGCGTTGTGGCCGTAGTCGAACAGCACCTTGAATGGATGTTCGTTGAAAACGTTCATGCGGCCCGGGGCTTGGAAGAAGGTGGTGTCGAAGGTGCGCAGACCCTGGCGAATCGCATCGAGCTTGATACCGAGCGAGAATGCCATCGCCGCAGCGAACATCGCGTTTTGCACATTGTGTAATGCGCGGCCTTCCATCGTTGCCGGAATCAGATGCGTCCACAGCAATGGAATGTGGCTACCCTTGTCGTACAGCGTAATCATCTGGCCATTGACGCCATCTTCAAGCGCGCAGGCGCGACCACCGGCACGAATATGTTCACGCACCAACCCGTGTGAAGGGTTCATGGTGACATAGCAAATCATTTTTGCATCGGTGTAGCCGGACATCTTCAAGACATTCGGATCATCGGCATTCAACACGGCACAATCTTTCGCGACTTCGACCACGATCCGTTTGACTTCGGCCAGTTGTTCCAGCGTATCGATGCCTTTCAAACCAAGATGATCTGACTGCACATTCAACACTGCACCAACATTCACTTCAGTAACACCCATACCGGCACGTACCAAACCACCGCGTGCAGTTTCCAGTATGGCAATATCAATCTGCGGATCCGACAACACCATGCGCGCGGAAACCGGGCCGGTCATGTCGCCTTCAACAGTGCGCTGGCCATCGATGTAAACACCATCGGTAGTCGTCAAGCCCGGCGTAAATCCGGCCATCTTGGTCAGATGGGCAAGCATGCGGGCTGTCGTCGTTTTACCGTTGGTGCCGGTGACGGCAGCTATAGGTACGCGGGCATTCGAGCCTTGCGGGAACAACATATCAATCACTGGCCCAGCCACATCACGCGGCGTGCCTTCACTCGGCGCGACATGCATGCGGAAACCCGGTGCGGCATTCACTTCGCAAATGCCGCCGCCGATATTACGATAGCTCTCGGCGATATTGGTAATCAGGAAATCGACACCGCCGACATCCAGGCCAATCGCACGAATGGCACGAACCGCCATGTCGCGGTTATCGGGATGGATAATGTCGGTGACATCAGTGGCGGTGCCGCCGGTGGAAAGATTCGCGGTAGAACGCAAATACACCGTCTCGCCGTCTTTCGGCACCGAATCGGCGGTGTAACCGACACGCGTCATCATCATGCTGGCTTGCGCATCGAGCTCAAGACGAGTGAGTACTTTTTCATGGCCCACGCCGCGACGCGGATCCAGATTGACGACATCGACCAATTGGGAAATCGTGTGCACGCCATTACCGACGACATGACCCGGCGTGCGTTTTGTTGCAGCGACCAGTTCGCCGTTTACGACCAGCAAACGATGGTCATCTCCTTCCATGAAAGTTTCGACGATCACCGAACGCGAATGTTCTTTTGCTTTTGCATAACCCTCGGCAACTTCATCATCGGTCATCAAGCGGATCGAAATGCCACGACCATGATTGCCGTTGTAGGGTTTTGTAACGACTGGAAAACCGATACGGCGCGCGGCACGGATGGCTTGCGATTCGGTCTGTACCAATTCCTGACGCGGAACCGGCAAACCCAGCGAGCCTAAAATTTTATTGGTTTCTTCCTTGTCGCTCGCCAACTCGACGGCGATATGCGGTGTCTTGCCGGTGATCGTCGCCTGGATTCGCTGCTGGTACTTCCCGTGGCCCAATTGCACCAATGACTGTTCGTTCAAACGCAGCCAGGGAATATTTCTTTCTTCTGCCGCTTTGACCAACGATGCCGTCGAAGGACCAAGGGCGCGGCGTTGTGCGAAACGGATGAATTCATCGCGCGCACTTGGCCAGTTCCAGTCTTCCGGTAGCAAACCGCTGGTTTGCAGCGCGGCTGGCAATAACGATGTCAGCAATTTCAGCGCCAATTCACCGGCGGCAATGCCTTCGTCTTTTTGTGCGTACTCATAGACAACACTATAGACGCCAGGCTTGTCGGTACTGCGGGTTTTGCCGAAAGTCACATCTTCACCGGCCATGTTTTGCAGTTCGATGGCAACGTGTTCCAGCACGTGGCCAAGCCAGGTGCCTTCGTCTTCTTTCATCCGACGAATAAAACCACCGGGCTCACGATACGAGCAGCCGTGTTCATGCAAACCGGGCAAGGCATTGACCAAACCATCGACAAATTCATGACCGAGCTTTACGGTCGGCCATTTTTCCAATTCACCTAGATCAAGCTCCAGTTTTATGACCGGGAAATGCGCATACAAGGACGGACCGACAAAGACATTACGTTCGAGAATACGCATGGCAAAATCCTAAGTTAAAGGGCTAATTAAATTTCCAGCTAATGCTTTTCTTGTGTGTAGATTAAAGGTAGCACCTGCGACCAGTATGTGCACGGTCAGACCCAGCAGGCAAACCGCTTCGCCCTCGTTGACTTGATCCATCGAAGAAAACGAAAGATTGGAGGCATCCACCACCGTTATACCGCCGCTGCCTTCTACTTCAATCGTATTGTCCGGACTAATAAAGGCGGCGGTGTCTTCATCCAGGCCGAGGCCAATCGCAAATGGATTGTATGCCAAGGCCGTCACCAAACGACCTAGGCGATCACGCTGACGAAAATGTTGGTCGATAATAAAACGGTTGGTCAGTCCGAAACCCGGGGCAAGTCGCACCGAACCGGCGATCGGCGAAGAACCCTCTTCACCAAAAGCGATCATGTGCTCACTGATCACACTGGCACCGGCACTGGTGCCGGCAACATGCACACCTTCGGCATTTTGCGTGCGGATTAATTTTGCAACCGGTGTGCCACCCATCAAGGTGGTCAAGCGCAATTGATTACCACCGGTGATGAAAATGCCGGTGGCTTTTTTAATGCGTTCCAGAACGGACGGATCCGAGCAATCGGAACGATTCGCAAAATTAATCGATTGGACCCTTGCTACGCCCAAATCACCGAATATTTTTTCGTAGCGCTCACCAGTATCGGCTAAGCGACTAGCAGTAGGAATCACGACAATATCGGCATCCTTGCCGCCACAAAGTTTTACGAAACGTTCGAGAATTCGTGGGCTATTTTCTTTTTCTTCCGCGCCGCCGATAGGAATAATCCAACCGCGCGCTTCCCCATCCGGGGTTTTACTAGGGCACATCCACACGTCCTTGGTGTTACATCGCTTTATGACGGTAATTTTACCCCGAGTGCCCACTAAAACCTAATTGCGACGTAGCCTGGGGCACACTCTATCGACCCGGGGTTTTCCCAGGTGGTAAAGTTAGCCAATAGTTTTCCACAGGAATCGACTATGCAAATACGAATCTTCTGCAGTTTCCTGTGCCTGATCTTCTCCCAAATTGCGCTGGCCGAAGTTCCCTCTAAGCCTCAAATTCCCCGCCCTGACGAAGCCCAACTACTGACTTACAGCCCCGACAACACGACGATCGAAACCCGGCTCGATGCTGATATCACCGGCGATGGATTGAACGATGTCGTGTTCGTCGCGGCATCGGAAGATGTCCGGGTACTGATCGTGATGATGGGCTATGCCGACCAGTTCAATATGGGCCATGAGCCCATCGGCCAAGCAGCACTGGAGACTTTCCCATTAGGTCCGGCAAGCTTGAGCGTCAAAAAAGGGGTCTTGATTGTCGAAGATTTGACTGGCGGCACCACGGCGATTTCAGCCCTGTATCGGTATCGCTTCGACAAAGCCGAACACCGCATGCGCCTGATTGGCGATGATGTCAGTCAATACAGTCGTACGAATCAACACGACGCATTCGAGGTCAGCACCAATCGACTAACTGGCGTCAGTATTTCCAAGGCGAGCAAATTGACGGATGCCGGTGATTACGAAGATCAGCCGGTAGCGACCAAAAAAGTGTCGGCAAAACCGATCTATATGGAAGACACGCCAAATCCATGCATCGCACTGGGCTGCATGGACCAGTAGCACAGCTATGTCGATCACCACCGTAAAGCCGGAAGCTTCGGCCACGACCGGGCTTCTTGTTTCAAACGCGTTGACGCTGGCTGTAGCGTTGATATTGAAATGGCCGCTCGCCCTGGTGATCTGGCCTTACTGGATACAAAGCATCATTGTCGGTTGGTATGCCAGAAAAAGGATGTTGGCATTGAAAAAATTCAGTACCGAAGGTTTCACCAGCAATGACCAACCGGTGCCTGCAAACGAAAAGGGAAAACGATCAACCGCTTCTTTTTTCGTACTCCATTACGGTTTTTTTCACTTTGCCTATTTAATGTTTTTGTTGGGCACGATAAAACAGGACTCTGGCTGGGATGCTTTCTGGATTATCGTGTGCGGGTTGTCGTATGTCTTCGCACAAAGGAAAACCTATGAACAACAAGTCGCCACCGATGCGTTGGGAAGACCCAATTTGGGCAAACTGATGTTTCTACCTTATCTGCGAATACTGCCAATGCACATCACCATTATTTTTGGCGCGATGGGGAATTATTCTACTTTGGCAATGCTTATGTTTATGTCGCTAAAAACCATTGCCGATATATTGCTCGACAAGCTGGATCGCAAGCCGACCGGAACAGTAGCGAATTCGTAGCCAGGGTCACGCTTTATCAACCCCGCAACATCCTGATTACTTTAGTCTATCGAGCACTTCTTTCAAATCATCCGCCAGCGGCGCATTGATCAAATACGGCTTACCCCCACCGTCCAGTGCAAACTCCATCGAAGCCGCATGCAGAAACAAACGCTTCAACCCGGCTTGCTCCGATAAACGCTTATTGGCTTCACGATCACCGTATTTTTCATCACCTGCCACTGGATGCCCGAGATGCTTGGCATGAACGCGAATTTGATGGGTGCGGCCGGTTTCGATGGTGACTTCGCAAAAACTGCAGCCGGCACGGCGTTCCAATAATTTGAAATGGCTGACCGAGGCCTTGCCTTCCGGGTGTACGCGAACCATACGTTCGCCGCCCTGCAAAACCGAACGCTGCAATGGCGCATCCACGGTCATGGTGCCGGACGGCATTTTGCCAACCAATAAGGTGAGGTATTTCTTGTTCGGGGCTTCTTCGTCCTCGCCTTCACGCATCAAGGCCTGAAGCTCAAGCAAAGCCGAGCGTTTTTTGGCGATGATGAGAACGCCGCTGGTGTCACGATCCAGACGATGTACCAGTTCAAACGGTTCATCCGGCCTGAGCGCTCTCAACCCCTCGATGACACCGTGGCTGACACCGCTACCACCATGGGCCGCGATGCCGCTTGGCTTGTTCAGGGCCAAAAACAGCTTGTCTTCATAAATGATGCTGGCAGCCAGACGCTCGAGCAAGGATTTCGGTGCTGGCCTGACTTCACCCTCAACCTCAAGCCGAACCGGGGGTATCCGGACCTCGTCTCCGACGAAGACCCGAGCGTCCGGTTTGGCGCGTTTACCATTGATCCGAACCTGGCCGCTGCGCACCAGCTTATAAATGAGGCTTTTCGGTACCCCTTTGATCTGGCTCGATAAAAAGTTGTCCAGACGCTGGTTATCGCGATCTTCGGGCACTTCTACCGATCTCACGGCCGTATTCGGGCCGGACTTTTGGGGCGGGGTCGTCATAGTCATATTCGTCTGTTACACTGAGTTCGCGAGATAACGTCCTGATTTCGCTGGGATGTCGGCCGAAAGCTGAGCACCAGTGATTCCTGAAAAACCGCTACCACACTCCAAGGGAGTGACCATGTTAGCCGGTTCGATGGTCGGATGGATATCGCTCGATGTG
>JAYWIC010000205.1:0-1813 GCA_043789195.1 Arenimonas sp.
CTTGATTGCGCTCGCTCGATTTCGAAGCATAACGCTCGTCACGACCACGATAGCCATCGTCTTCTTCATATTGGTTGTAATGCTGATAGCGGCGTTCGCGAAAGACCGCAACACCAATCACGCCGACGTTATCGGGTCTGCCAGTACGGGCCGCGTAACTATCGGGCAGGTCGGTAAAACGGAATTGGGCAACGTCCTGCATGCTTTTGCGCCAACCGCGAATTTCCATGCGCTGATACGGTGCAAGCACGTAACCGGTCTGCGACGCACTGGCGGTCTGTCCACTCACTGCATTGACGCCGTCCACCGACAACACGGCCAGTACACGTTCGCCGGTCTGGTTTTGCAGTACGACCGAATAACGGTGGCCCGGTCGTCCGGCCACATAGGTTTGATTGCGACTAAAATAATTTTCGAGGTTGGTGTAACGATCCATGTCACGGATTTGGACGTCCACCAGATGCTCGTTTGCCCTGGCAGAGCAGGCAGACAGGCCAAACAGGGCGGTCATGGCGACTAGGGCGGATAGCAGGCGTTTCATAAAGGCACTCCTTTGTTGTGCGCCCATCTAAACGTGCGGGTTTGGAATGCGGGGTTAGGGTCTAACCGGTTAAACTAGCCATATTCATTCACGGTTTATCGAAAACACCATGCCGACACGCGTTCTTACCGGAATTACCACCTCGGGCACGCCGCATCTGGGCAATTACGCGGGTGCCATTCGCCCGGCGATTGCCGCCAGTCTGAAATCAGATACCGAAAGTTTTTATTTCCTGGCCGATTATCACTCGCTGATAAAAATTGCTGATCCCGCACGCGTACAACGCTCGACACTGGAAATTGCCGCCACCTGGCTGGCGGCCGGGTTGAATCCCGACAAGGTCTGGTTTTATCGACAGTCCGATATTCCACAAATTCCCGAACTAACCTGGTTGCTGACATGCGTCGCGGGAAAAGGTTTGCTGAATCGAGCCCATGCCTACAAGGCAGCCGTCGATATCAACACGGCGAGGCAGGAAGACGAAGATGCCGGCATTACCGCAGGCTTGTTCATGTATCCGGTCTTGATGGCGGCCGATATTGTGCTGTTTGGCGCGAATAAAGTACCGGTGGGTCGCGATCAAATTCAGCATATCGAAATGGCGCGTGATTTCGCCGCGCGCTTCAATCATTTGTATGGCGAACATCTGGTATTGCCGGAAGCGGTGATCGAGGAGTCCGTGGCAACCCTGCCGGGTCTTGATGGCCGCAAAATGAGCAAAAGCTACGACAATACGATTCCATTATTTGCCAGCAAGACAGAGTTGAAAAAACTGATCGCCGGCATCGTGACCGATTCACGCCTGCCTGGCGAACCGAAGGATCCGGATAACTCGCATCTATTTACTTTGTATCAGGCCTTTTCGTCAGCGGAGCAGAGTGCTTCTTTTCGTCAGGCGCTGATTGATGGTTTGTCCTGGGGCGAAGCCAAGCAGGCCTTGCTGGAAACCATCGATGCCGAAGTGGCGCCGATGCGTGAAAAATATGAATCCTTGATGGCGAAGCCGGAGTTGATCGAGAAGCAATTGCAACATGGGGCCGAGAAAGCGCGTGCGGTTGCTGCGCCTTTGATGAAAGAGTTGCGCTATGCAGTCGGTTTGCGAAGTCTCGCTGAAACTGTGACAACTACAAAAAGTACAGTTGAGAAAAAAGCCCTGCCGGTATTCAAGCAATATCGTGAAAATGATGGCAAGTTCTATTTCAAATTCCTGAATACTGATGGCGAGTTGTTATTGCAAAGCCATGCATTCGATACGCCGAAAGATGCCGGAAA
>JAYWIC010000206.1:0-25453 GCA_043789195.1 Arenimonas sp.
GTCCGCACCACCAGCGCCAGAACCATCTGTTCCCGCCCTGGCGGATGCAATGGCTGCCGATGCTGCTGCGGCACCCGAGCAGCGGTTACGCGAACAAGCTGGCAAGCTCGAGTCCGTCCAGGTGCTGGGATCACGCATCACAAGCAACAACTCGGGCGACGATGAAGCAGTGAACACCAGCAGCACCATCACTCTCAAGAAATGGACGGCCGATGCGCCTTATATTAAGCGTATGCAGGCAGCTTCCAGCGACACAATTTACGCGGTCTATCTGGACGAGAAGCCCAGCTATCTCAATAGCAGCGCTTTCTATCTCGATGCGGCCGATATGTTGCTGGAGAAAAAACAGCGAGAGCTTGCCTTGCGCGTACTTTCAAACCTTGCCGAGATGGATCTGGAAAATCGCCAGATCCTGCGCATCCTCGGTTATCGACTAATGCAGGCGGGTGCGCCGGAACTGGCGATTCCGGTATTTGAAAAAGTGCAGCAACTGGCCGAAGAAGAACCGCAATCCTTCCGCGATCTGGGCCTGGCCTATGCCGCCGCCGGGCAAAACCAGAAAGCGATCGAGCAACTTTATGAAGTCGTACTGCGCCCCTGGGATGGCCGCTTTGCCGAGATCGAATTGATCGCACTGGCCGAACTCAACGGCATCATCGCCACCAGCAAACAGAAACTCGACACCTCCTCTATGGACTCGCGTTTGCTGAAAGCCATGCCGCTGGATTTGCGGGTAATCCTGACCTGGGATGCCGATAACAGTGATATGGATCTATGGGTCACCGATCCGAATGGCGAGAAATGTTTTTACGGCAACAAGCTGACCTATCAAGGCGGACGGATGTCGGACGATTTCACCGGAGGCTATGGCCCGGAAGAATTTTCCCTGCGCAAAGCCAAAACCGGCAAATACAAAATCGAGGCGAATTTCTTCGGCAACCGCCAACAGGTGGTCGCCGGCGCGACTACTTTGCAGGTGTATCTGACCACGGGCTTCGGCACGGCAAAGGCAAAACAGCAAAGCGTCACCCTGCGTTTGAAGGATGCTCAGGAAACCGTGTTTGTCGGCGAGTTTGAAGTGAAGCCCTGATCTGCAACGCTACTATTTCAGGAAAAACGCCGGCGCTGCCGGCGTTTTCTTGACGCATGTGAAACTCAGGCAAATACATCGTTGACAGATATATCGTTCTACGATATATATTGCTCCAATCTAATCCATTGGAGCCCATATGGCAGCCCCCGGCGAGACCCCCAGCCAAGCGCAATACCAGATTCTGGTGTCCCTGCTCTCCGGCGAAAAACATGGATACGCCATCATGTTGACCGTCGAAACCTTGACCGATGGCAAGGTAAAACTGGGGCCTGGCACCCTATATGGCGCTATCAAACGCCTGATAGAACAATGCTGGATTGAAGAATCCGGCGAAAGGCCGGACCCTGCCATCGATGACCAACGTCGCCGCTATTATCGAATCACGGCATCTGGCAAACAGGTGACAGCCGAAGAAACGAGGCGCCTACAACAGGTTATCGGTTACGCCACGCAATACTTGTTCGAAGCTTGAGGAGAACCGTAATGGAAACTCCACTTTCAGGATGCCCGGCCTGGCTGGTCAAACTGTATGGCACTGCTTTGTATATGTATCCGGAATCTTTTCGCGAAATTTATCGCGAGCAGATGCTGCAGTTATTCATCGATAACTACCGACGTCGGCAGCAGCCAAATCCCGCCATTTTTTTACTCGACACCATTCATGATTTGGGAGCCAGTATGAGCCAGGAACATTTTTCAGACTTTTCAAAATACGGCCGTATCAGAATGGCCATTCTTGGGCTTTTTTTCGTGCTGGGAATTTTGGCCTTTCGCCCTTTTTTTACGGCTGCATTGAGTGATGGATTTGATGGACTTGCCAGTATTGACGATAAACTTTCTGATCGTGTTTTCGTAAATTATGCGGACTACAACAAGAACCTTGCGGTTGATTTACTGCAGAGTGACGATCCGTTAGAAGTACTGTCTGCGGCAGGCCAATTAAGCGAATGGCAGCAATGGTACGAAATGGAGAACACTCATAAAAAACCTATCGACCTTAAAACACCAATACTGCAAACACTCAAAAACTCTACTGACAATGCCGATATCTGGCTAATTGCCTATCCGCTTTGTGTGAGGGAGAAATCTGTATGTGATGCAGAGATGGTATTGAATAATTTGCAGATAATCGCACCAGAAAATGGCATGACCTGGCTTTATCTCGCGTCGGCTGCACATGAGCGTGGCAACGCGGATTTACAAGCGCTATATTTGGAAAAAGCCAACGCCAAGGAGTTTTTTGACGATGGGAAAAATGCCCTGAATGCAAGTTTGCATTACACATTTTCCAAGAAGCCGTATTCATTGCCTTGGTACAGTTTTCTCGCATCGAGGAAGCTGACGAAACTTGAAACTACCGTCATGGCATTCGAGAATTATGGCATCCCTGGTTGTAAAGAGGCCGGCAAATCTACGCTCGCAATACAGCAAAGCTGTCGGGAAATCGCAATGAAAATAGCTCGGCAATCCAGCAGTAGCATTTCCCTGAAACTGGCTGCGAGTAATGTTGCGGTGAAGCTCGGAGATTCCGATGCCAAAGCTCAAAATGAATTACTGCACAAACAAATAGAGGGCTATTACTTTTACCTATACGGAACCGAGAACAAGAATATTCACGAACTGGCTAAAGCTTATGATCAAGACCGTCAATATGATTATGTTGCCAACATAGTTGAAGCGAGTAAAAACACGAAATACCCGGATATCTACCAATTTTAAATTTTCCGATTCTGACCCGACTGGTATTAATCCCGTGCATGCCACGAAAGCACTCCGGAGGCAAAATTATCGCGGCTGCCGACTAATTACCTGCGTATGTGCGCGAGGCCGAAAGTGCGATTTCGCGGTTCAACCCTTCGCCAAATACCATTTGCTGGACAAAGCCCATTAGAAGTCAGACACTCGGCGAAGTTAAAGCGCACCGCGAGCAACGCCCCCCATTGTCATGCGGTGAACAATGGGCACAACTTCGCCAGAGCCCGGGTACCTAGACCTCGGGCTGGCAGGTCGAAATGGGGGCAACATGTTGCTCGACCCGAGGACTGCATTAATCATTGCTGCGCTGCTGGTATTGCTCAATGGCATGGTACTGGCCTACATGCGCACGGACTTACCCTTGGATCTGCGGCCAGCCGCCAAGAGCTGGTTGCAAGGCACCATCATGCAAGCCGGTGCTTTTTTATTTTTCGCGCTGCAGGACTTCATTCCGATTGTGATCGCCATGCCGGTCGCCAATGCGCTGTTATTAGCCGGCTTGGCTTGCTACTGGCATGCAATACGAAAATTCAACCATCAACGCATTACTTGGCGCGTGATCCTGCCACCGGCCTTGGGAATCGGCTTGATTATCTTTTTTTCTCTCGTCTTTCCGGCCCGCATATCACGCGTCGTAATCGGTTCACTCACCATTGCTGTCATTACAGCAGGCTGCGCCTGGGATCTTGCCAAATATCGGCGTTTACCTCCACCCCGCAGTGGGCGCCTGCTAATCGGCGTTTTTTCCCTGACCTCGCTTTATATGATCGGCCGTAGCGTGTATGCGCCCATGGCACTTTCCGAACACAGTTCCGCACTCACGCCCAGCGGCCTGCAGACCCTCACCAGCCTGGTATTGTTAGCGCTGCAAGGCGTTACGACCACCGGCTTTCTGTTGCTGTGTACCGAACGGATTCGCCGTCAACTTGAGCGGGCGGTGTCGACCGATTTTCTGACCGGCACTTTCAGTCGTCGCTCGATTACTGAGGCGGGTACGCGGGCGGTTGAAAATGCCATCCAGAACAAGCAGAGGTTTGCGGTGGCCATTGTCGACATTGATTACTTCAAGCGGATCAACGACCAATATGGCCATGCCGCCGGTGACGTGGTATTGAAGTCGATTGCCGATGCCTTGCGTTCCGTTTGTCGCGGCACGGATCTGGTCGGGCGATTGGGCGGCGAAGAGTTTGCCGTATTGATCGAAGGTGCCGACGACGAAAAAGCACGCATGGCGGCCGACAGGATGCGATTGGCCATTTCATCGACGCTGATAAAGCTGAAAGCGGAACCGATTCCGATCACGGCTTCGGTCGGTATTGCTTGTTTAAGCCCGGAAGAAACCACCTTCGATCAAGTGCTGCAACGCGCAGATGTTGCACTGTATTGCGCCAAGAACAAGGGAAGGAATTGCGTAGTGCTGGCCTGAGGTGCTCGATAGGTTATTTCTTGTCGAACCACGCCGGTTTCGATTTCATCGCCTTTTTATAGATGGCACAACTTTCAATATGCGCACCCGGCAGATACCCGGTACTCATCAGAAACTCGTTGACGATTTCGCCACCGGTGAATTTGAAAGTCTGCTTGAATAATTTCATCCATTCGGTTTTTGTTTTTGGATGATGACCATCCAACCAGCTTTTGAACGAGCCAGCTTCTTTCTGCAATTGCAGAATCATATTCGCGTTATGTATTGCAGCATCGACTTTGAGGCGATTACGAATGATGCCGGCATCGTTCAACAATCTTTCCCGGTCTTTTTCCTTGTAGGCCGCGACTTTCCGGATATCGAACTGGTGATAGGCCTTCCGGAAATTTTCCTGCTTCACCAGGATCGTGTTCCAGCTCAGGCCGGCCTGGTTGATCTCTAAAATCAGTCGCCCGAATAATTCGTTGTCTTCCTCGATCGTGTAGCCGTAATGGTTGTCGTGATAGATGCGATGCAGATCGGTTTTGTCCCGGTTGCTGACCATGTCGCAATAGGATGTCGGTTTTTCGATAGTTATTTTATTCATGATTGTGCATTGTTTGAACAATGTTGATTGCGGCAAATTTGAAATTGAAAAATAATCTCGTCGTCCCCGAATGCTTCTGTCGGGGATCCAGTGACTTCATGCATCGTGTCAACGACACTGAGTCCCCGCCTGCGCGGGGAAGACACTAAAGTAATTTTCGCAAATGGATAAAGCCACAACCCGCGTTCTCGTAGGGGGGCCTTGGGGCCGAAAAAAACGTCGCCCGCAAGCGGCCTCCTACATTCAACGCGTCAAAAACTTCACCAACCAATTCACCAATTTTCCGTATGGCGGATCGAATAAGGAGATACCGCTGAAACGCGATTGATACATCACCGGCATTGACTTGCTGAAAGTCAGGAAGCCGGCATGGCCATGGTATTGGCCCATGCCGCTTGGGCCGACGCCGCCAATCGGCAAATCGCTTTGGCCGAACTGGATCAGGGTGTCGTTGACGCAGACACTTCCAGCCACAATCGTATCGAGGGTTTTATCCAGGCGCGCATTGTCGCGGTCAAACGGATAAAACGCTAACGGGCGATCGCGCTGCTGGATGTATTGCAGCGCCTGATCGTGGGTGTCGTAACTTTTCAGCGGCAACAGCGGTCCGAAAATTTCCTGCTGCATCACCAGCGCGTCGTCCGGCGGATCGAGCAGTACGGAGGATGGAATAAATTCCACGCCTTCCGGATGCGTTTCGCCTTCGGGAAGGTATTGCTGAATCACCACGCCACGCTGACGTGCATCTTCCAGCCAGGAACGCAGGCGGGTGGCCTGACGTGAATTCACCACGGCGGTGGCGTCGGGGTTGTTGGCGATGGTGGGATAACGCTTTTTCACCGCAGCAAGATAAAGCGCCGCAAACTCGTCGCGTTTTTCGCGCGGCACCAGCACGTAATCCGGCGCAACGCAGGTTTGCCCGGCGTTGAAACACTTGCCGGTCGCAATGCGTTCGGCCGCATGTTCGAGCGGATAATCCGGCGCAATCAGGGCCGGTGATTTACCGCCGAGTTCCAAGGTGACCGGCGTCAGATTCGGAGCGGCGGCGGCCATCACATGGCGGCCGACCGAGGTCGACCCGGTAAAGAGCAAATGATCGAACGGCAAGGAAGTAAACGCGGCGCCGACATCGGCATCACCTTGCACTACGACGACTTCATCGGCGGAAAAAACTTCGCTTAGCATTTTTCCCAGCAGAGCAGACAAGCGCGGCGTAAATTCCGAAGGCTTTATCATCACGCGATTGCCGGCGGCGATGGCGTTGATCAAGGGAATCACCGCCAACTGGAAGGGATAATTCCAGGGCGCGACAATACCGACGACACCGAGTGGCAGAAAACGAATTTCGCCAGTGGCCGGTTTGAACGTCAGGCTGATCGGTTTCGATTTCGGTTTCATCCAGCGACGCAGGTTTTTTTCCGCGTGTTTGATTTCGTCCAGCGTGACCATGATGTCGGCGACCATGGTTTCTACCGGCGAGCGCCGGCCGAAATCTTCATTGATGGCGGCCACCACAGCATCCTTGTGATGATGCACGGCCTCGCCCAAACGCTTCAGTGAATAAAGGCGTTCGCGCTGGTCGGGAATATGCTTGAGCTGTGCGGTACGCAGGCGGTCGAAACTGGCTCGCAAATCGGTCATGACGGTCACGGTATTTGGGGGGTCTTTGGTATCCATGGCCTAGTTTAGCCCCATCGGAAGCCGGTAAACTGTGAAAAATCCAGTGGAAATCAAAAATGCGAAATATTCGGTCATTTCAGGGTGTTAGTCCGGTGCTGGGTGAAGGCACGTATGTCGATGAAGCCGCGACCGTTATTGGTGACGTGGTACTCGGCGACGATGTTTCGATATGGCCTGGCACCGTGGTGCGCGGCGACGTTAATTACATCCGCATCGGCTCGCGCACCAATGTGCAAGACGGCACGATTATTCACGTGACCCACGATGGTCCGTACGGAAAACCTGGCGGATTTGCCACGGTCATTGGTGAAGACGTCACGATTGGCCATGCTGCCGTGATTCATGCCTGCGTGATTGAAGATGCCTGCCTGATCGGCATGGGCGCCACCGTGCTGGATGGCGCACACATCAAGAAAAACGGCTTCGTCGGTGCCGGTGCGGTGATTCCACCCGGAAAAATCGTGGAGTCGGGTGAATTGTGGCTGGGAAATCCGGCGAAATGCGTCCGAAAATTAAGCGAAAAAGAAATAGAACAGCTTTATTATTCCGCCCAGCATTACATGCGGCTGAAAGATAAATATCTGATCGATTGATTATTGTCCGTAGGGATTTTCGCTCGGTACTTTCTTGTCGGCCTGCCCGTCTTTGCCGCAAATTGCCATGAGCAGCAAGAGCAGGCCGCCGCTATGCAGAAGCATCGAAAACAGCCGGTAAACGGTATTGATCATCTGCATGTAGCCGTGACCGGAATAATCCTGTGATGACAGAAAACGATTTATCAAGGCATAGAACAATAGATTGGCGATCGCACCGACCAGCAATAAAGTAAATCCGAGTACACCCGCCTTGCGTGCTTTGCCAACGGGCAGGCGCTTCTGGATCATCGCGATGCCGATGATGCAGATCAGGATAGTCGGCAGCATAAATACCGCCTGGCCAAGCAGGGTCATGATGAGCGATGAATCCGACATGCGTGTAACTCCTCGTTAAGCGTGATTTTGGCGTAGCGCCGATCAGCATATAGCAGGCAAGCCCATGGCGTATCAGGGCCTGGTCAGCGTTTCCAGTTGCTGCAAGAACGCCATCGCCTGTTCACGATTATCGCCGCACATGCTTTGCGTTGGTCTCAGGCCACTGCAGACCGGTGGACGTTCCGGCATGCCGAAAATACGGCAGGCATTGCGCTCATCCAACTGCACGCATCGCATCCCGGCCGGCTTGCCGTTGGGCATACCGGGGATCGGCGAGGAAATGGAGGGCGCTATGCAACATGCCCCGCAGCCGGGGCGACAACTCAGCATGAATGACACCGTCTCGACAAGCGTTTTTGCTTGTCGGCATTGTATGCTGAAACGCTTATTTTATTGGGCAATGCCGGGTTTTTCCGCTACCATTCCTAGAATGATTTGGCAGAGTTTCCATGCAAGCATCCACCCCGAAAAATAATTGGCTGTCGGCTACATCGACGGCATCACAGGCTCGCATCAAACCTCTTTCCCTTGATCACTCCTGCATGAAAGTGATCAAAGCCTGATGCTCGATACCACGAGGGATATTCAAACCCCTGAAGGGCTAGCGCTGACGCTGCATCCGGCCGGCCCGGTGCCGCGCGCCTTGGCATGGCTACTGGATTTCCTGATTCGCTTTGCCTGTCTCTTGATTCTTGCCTTTCCGCTGATGTTTCTCGGCCAGGCCGGCTCGGGCATTTTGATGATTTGCATGTTCCTGCTTTACTGGGCCTATCCGATCGTGTTTGAAGTGCTGTACGACGGCCAGACGCTCGGCAAAAAAACCATGGGCCTGAAAGTCGTCAATCAAAACGGCACGCCGATTACCTGGGTCGCATCGATTGCACGCAATCTTCTGCGGGTGGCCGACATGTTTCCGTTTTTCTATGGTTTCGGTTTGGTCAGTTGCCTGATCGACCCGCATTCGCGCCGTTTAGGTGATCTGGTGGCTGGCAGCCTGGTCGTGCATATGGAGCGCGTGACGGCCCGCCTGCCATCGCCGCCGATTCCTGCCGAAAATCTGTCCGTATTGCTCAAACGCGACGAACAAGGCGCGATCGTGAATTTTTCCGAACGTGCGCTGCACATGACCCAGGAACGCCAACGCGAATTGGCCGACATTCTCAGCCCGCTGACGCATCTGCGCGGCGACGATAATGTCAGAAAATTACTGGGCGTCGCCAATGGCCTGCTGGGGCGCAAATGAAACAGGAAGATTTTGTCTCGCAGTACAGCGCAGAATGGATTTTGTTCGAGCGCTGGTTGAATACCCGCAGCGATATCCGTGCAAAAAAACGCAAGCCGCTCGCCAGCAACGATATCAGCGATTACGATTTTCCGGTGCGATATCGCCGACTTTGCCAGCATCTTTCGATTGCCCAACAACGTGGCTACAGCCCGCTGATCACCGATAAACTCGAGCTGCTGATGCAGCGTGGCCACAACGTGCTGTATCGACCACCGGCGCCGCGCTGGCGCCGCCTGGTGGATTTTTTCATGATGGAATTTCCCTGCCTGGTGCGGAAAAACCCTGGCTACTTCTGGAGCTCGTTTTTATTGTTTTATGTTCCGCTGGTCGGGATGATTATTTTGTTGCACTACTATCCCGAACTCGTGCATTCCCTGCTCGATCCCAAGCAGATCAGCGAAATGGAGGCCATGTACGACCCGGCCAGCAAGTTCGACACGCTTGGCCGCAGTAACCGCAGCGATCTGCAGATGTTCGGTTTATATATTCTGAACAATGTCAGCATCGGGTTTCGCACCTTTGCCAGCGGTTTCTTTGTCGGCATAGGGACCATTTATGTGCTGCTGTTTAACGGCATTTCGATTGGTGCCGTCGCCGGACATCTCACCGTGATTGGCTCCGGCGACACTTTCTGGCGTTTCGTGGTCGGGCACTCGGGCCCCGAGCTCACCGCCATCGTGATTGCCGGAGCAGCGGGCTTGCGAATCGGCATGGCGATTGTGGCACCGGGCCGGAAGAAGCGCGTGGACGCCCTGATTGAAGCCGGCACGGTAGGCGTCAAGCTGGCGATGGGTATTTTTGCCATGCTGGTGTTTGCCGCTTTTATTGAAGCTTATTGGTCATCGATTGTCTGGGTCCCCGATGTCGTGAAATACAGCGTCGGCGCCTTGATATGGTTGTTGATTATCGTGTGGTTGTGGCGCGGCGGGCGCGGGAGCGACTATGCGTCTTGACCAGATGACGGTGGCGTTGCGTGTACGGTCGCCGTGGCAAGCCATGGACCTGGGGGTGCGCATGGTGCGCGCCAACGCACGTGCCATCTGGCGGCCTTATTTCCTGTTGGCAGGCAGCGTATTTATTGCCTGCAACCTGCTGGCCTACGCCACCGGCCAACTCTGGCTTGGCTGGCTTTTTATCTGGTGGCTGAAACCGGTTTTCGAACGCATTCCGCTGCATGTTTTATCGCATGTCACTTTCGGCGACCATCCGGGTTTTCGCGACACCCTGCGCGCGCCGTTCCAGTGGCGTTTCGGACTGTGGTTTTCATGGTTGACCTATCGCCGTTTCAGTTTCTGGCGAAGTATGTCGATGCCCATCGATATTCTTGAAGGTCTGACAGGCAAACGCCTGGCAACGCGTCGCTCTGTGCTGATCGGCTCGGTGTCCTCGCAAATGGTGGGCCTCGGTTTTATCTGCATCCTGTTTGAAAACCTGCTGATGATTTCCGCCGTCGTACTTTTTTACATGTTCGTGCCTACCGAATATCTGAGCAATTCTTTCGAAACTTTCTACAATGCTTACATAACGGAAAATCCTTCCGTCTGGATCGAGCTGGCGTTTAATCTGCTGCACTTCCTGAGCGTCGCCGTCATAAGCCCGTTTTATGTCGGCGCCGGTTTCGCCACGTACCTGAATCGCCGCACGCAGCTGGAAGCCTGGGATATTGAAATCGCCTTCAAACGCATTGCCTCGCGTCTGCGTCAATCCAGCGCCATCGCTTGCGTGCTTGCCGTATTGCTGGTCGGCATGGGTGTCTCGCAAAACGTTTATGCCGACGATACGAAAAAAGGCAAAACACCCACCGTGAAGGAACTGCTTGGCGAGGAATATCGCAGCGAACCCAAAGCCGTTTCCGAGGCGGTCAAAAAAACCTACCAGGACAAAAACCTCTCACCGACCGAAAAATACGGCAACTGGGAACTCATCAACAAACCGAAACCGGTCGACGACAAACGCCGGAATTGGGCCTGGCTGGAGGGCTTGCTGAAAGCCTTGACTGGCATTGTCGCTTTCCTTGCCGAGTATGGCCTGTGGTTGCTGGTTGCCCTGTTGCTCAGCTGGCTCATCTGGAAATCCACCGATTGGATGCCGTGGTTGAAAGATAAAATGCCGGCCAAACGCGAGCTCGATGACGTCAGCGAAAAAGACGTGATCAATCTCGATACTTTGCCAAGCGACTTGAGCAACGTCGTTCGCCAACTCTGGACGCAGCAACCGCGTGCTGCACTCGCGCTTCTGTATCGCGGCAGTGTGGAAAAACTTTCCGATCGGCTCGGCGCACCGTTTCCACCCGGCGCTACCGAAGCCGAATGCGTTCGCCGTTCACGCCGGCTTGCTCAGCCCGAGGCCGAAGCCATCTTTCAACGCGTCGTTCGTGCCTGGCAAGCTGCCGCCTACGCACATCGCCTGCCCGATGCCAACGAGTTCGAATCCCTGCTGGGCGAATGGAGTAGTCGCTGGGAGAATCGCCCGTGAAAAAGCAGGGCTGGCTTATTTCGATTCTGTTGGTGGTCGTGGTAGCACTCGGCGCGTGGTGGTTTCTCGAGACCTTCAAATACGTCACCAGCGAACGTGAACTGCCGTCCACCGGCGAAGCCCGATACAACCCTCTATACGCGTTGAAATTAAGTTTGCGCGAACTGGGCCAGCAGGTGGACACGCATGCACGTCTGGATGTCCAGACACTAAAATTGCAAGCTAACGACATGCTGGTGCTTTATGCGCCACCCAATGGCCTGAGCGAAAAACAGCTCGATGACTTATTGGCCTGGGTGGAAGACGGCGGCCATATCGTCCTCGTTGCGCCCAGCCAGGCATTGCTGAGTGAAGGCGACACGATTTACACCAAGATAGGCATCTTTCCGTCAGGCATCGAAGACGAGTGCGTGCACTACATCCCTGCCACCACCCCGCAAAAGAAACCCGAACTCCTCTGCGGCAATCGTTTTTTCACCGACGAGCTTGATTGGTTTGATTGGCTGCATGGCGATGAAGAACAGGGCTACAGCCTAGGCAGGATGTATTGGGGCGATGGCAGCATCACCATCGCCAGCAATTTGCGCTTCATGAGTAACGAACAGCTCAAGCTCGACGGCCCCCGCGAACTGACCTACCAGATGCTGGCCAGCACAATGGGCAAGGGCAAGTTCCACCTGATCTACTCAACCGACATGTCACCATTATGGCTGCTGATGCTGAAATATGGCTGGACCTTGTTGGTACCGCTATTGTTACTGCTCACGGCTTGGTTGTTGTATCGAAGCCAGCGTTTCGGCCCACTGCAATCTTCGCCTATTCAAGATCGCCGCGCCTTGCTCGAACACATCGGGGCGACGGGTGAATACATGTTCCATCGCCACCTGTCGCATGAACTGCATTTGGCGGTACTGGCTTTGTTCAATAGCAAACTTCGCCGTCGCGACCCCATGACCGCTGCGCTTACGGGTGAGGCGCAAATCGCGGCGCTGGCCGAGCGCACCGGCATGGATCCGCAAAAAATCCGCCAGGCATTGAAGCCTGGCTCACTGCGTCAAAAAGAAAATTTCTTCCATAGCGTCGCCACCCTTATTCAGTTGAGAAACCAACTATGAACACCGAAGCCACCAACACACTTTCCGCCATTACCGGCGCCGAACTCACCCGCCGTGTCGCCACTATCCGCAACGAAGTGTCCAAGGCATTTCTTGGCCAGCAAGAAGTGCTGGATCAACTCCTGCTCGCACTGCTGGCAGGCGGCCATGTGCTGATCGAAGGCGTGCCGGGTCTCGGCAAAACGCTGCTCGTGCGAGCACTGGCAACGGTGATGGACTGCCAATTCGCCCGTGTGCAATTCACGCCCGATCTGATGCCGAGCGATGTCAGCGGCCATGCTTTTTATGACCCGAAAACCGAAAGCTTCAAGATCCGTCGTGGCCCGGTATTCACCAATCTGTTATTAGCCGACGAAATCAATCGCGCCCCGGCGAAAACCCAATCGGCCTTGCTTGAAGTGATGCAGGAACAACAAGTGACGATTGAAGGCCGCAGTTTTTCCCTGTCGCCGCCGTTCATGGCGATCGCCACGCAAAACCCGGTCGAGCAGGAAGGCACTTACCCCTTGCCCGAAGCCCAGCTTGATCGTTTTTTAATGAAGATTCTTCTCGACTACCCGGCCCATGCCGATGAATTGCAGATGGTAGCCGCGGTCAGCAAAGGAAAAAGCGTCAGCGATTTCGACATGTCGAGTTTGCAGAAAATTATTACGCCCAATGAAATCGTCTCGATGCAAATGGGCACCGCGCTGGTTGAAGTCGATGAAGTGGTGATGGATTACGCCGTCCGCATCGTGCGTGCTACCCGCGAATGGCCCGGCATCAGCCTCGGCGCCGGCCCGCGCGGCAGTCTTGCTCTCGTAAGGACTGCGCGCGCACAAGCCGTGCTCGAGGAACGCGACTTCGTCACGCCAGACGATATCCGCAACATCGCCAAACCGGCCCTGCGCCATCGCATTGCGCTCGCACCGGAATTGCAGATCGAAGGCCAGCGTGTTGACGATGTATTGAATGCCCTGTTAGTCAAGGTCGAGGCGCCGCGCCGATGAGACCAGCCAAGCCCCTGCTGTGGGTCTTGCTGTTGTGGGCATTGATTGGTGGCCTGGTCACCTTTCATGTATTGCCCGTGGCCGCGTGGCTGGCATCGGGCTTGTTCTGTCTGCTTCTGTTTACGATAGATGCCTGGGCATTGCGCAGCACGGTATCGCCGGAATTTGTGCGTGATATTCCTGCGGTACTTCCGGTCGGTGTTGAACGCGAAGTCGGTCTGCGTCTGCAAACATTTACCGGCCGCAGTATTCGTTGCGATGTCCATGATTGTCACCCCGGGCACTGGCTGACTTTCGGTTTACCGAGGCAAGTCACCCTGACCCCGCATCGCGAATTAACGATGAGCTATCGCATTACCCCGGCCGAACGCGGCAGCCATGAATTTGCCGGCTGCCAGTTGCGACTCTATTCGCCTTTGGGTTTTTGGCGACAAGTCCGCACCTTGCCCGTGACGCAAAGCATTCGTGCTTTTCCGAATTTCGCACCGCTGGCAAAATTTGCCTTGTTCAGTTCCGAACAAGCCTCGCGTGTTGTCGGCGCCCATTTAAAACGCCGTCGCGGCGAAGGCACTGAATTTCATCAACTACGCGAATACCGGCTCGGCGACAGCATGCGTCAAATTGACTGGAAAGCCACGCAACGCGCACGCAAACTGATTTCCCGCGATTATCAAGACGAAAAAAACCAGCAGGTTTTATTATTGATCGATACCGGCCGTCGCATGCTGGCGAAAGACGATGCGCTCTCGCATTTTGATCATGTGTTGAATGCCAGCCTCGTCGTTTCCTATTTGGCGCTGCGCCAAGGTGACGCGGTCGGTTTGATGGCCAGCGGCGGCGCCAGTCGCTGGTTGCCGCCACAACGTGGGCTAGGCACAGTCGACACCTTGCTTGATTGTGTCTACGACTTGCAGGCATCGCCCGTGGCTACCGATTATCTCGCTGCGGCAACGCAGCTAAGTTTGCGACAACCGCGTCGCTCGCTGATCATGCTGATCACCAATGTCCGCGACGAAGATATCGAAGACCTGATCGTCGCCGTGCGCTTGCTCCAAAAACGCCATCTGGTCTGTGTCGCCAGCCTGCGCGAACAGGCGCTCGATACCACGCTGCTAAAGCCGGTGGAAAATTTGAACGACGCCATTCTCGCCTCCGCGATGGCACGTTATCTGGCCGAACGCGCCCATGCCCATGCAGCATTGCGAAGCCAGGGCGTCTTCGTACTCGATGTGACTTGCGCTGAATTGCCGGCGGCATTGGTCGAGCGATATCTGGCGGTCAAGCGCGATGGCCTGCTGTAATTTTTGATTTTATTTGCTGTCGCGGGAGCTCGTGAAGCGCAAATACATTTACGCTAACCTAAACATGACATGTTCCAGAGGAAGTCTCCATGCTTATCGGCCTACGCACCATCATTTATCCCGCTCCCGATCTGGCCAAAGCCAAACAATGGTATTCGGAAGTATTGGGAGCGCCACCGTATTTCGACGAACCTTTTTATGTCGGCTTTTCCGTCGGCGGCTTCGAACTGGGTTTGATCCCCGATGCACAGCCCGGCATTGCGGGCACCCAAGCCCTGTGGGGCGTGGAGAATATCGAAATGGAATTCGAACGACTGATATTGCTAGGTGCCATCGCATTGGAGCCGGTCAACGATGTCGGTGGCGGAATAAAAGTCGCCTCGCTGCAAGACCCGTTCGGCAACCGCCTGGGCATTATCGAAAACCCGCATTTTGATCTGGCGGCAGTGCGATAGCTGCTTTCTTACGTAGGAGCGTCCTTTAGGCGCGAAAAACCTCGCCGGTTCTGTCGCGCCTAAAGGACGCTCCTACAAAAAATCAATCGCCGTTGTGCAACCCGACAACATCCCTGCGTAATTCTGCATAAATCGCATCGGTTTCCGGACGCACGCCATGCCAGATCGAAAACGCAATCGCTGCCTGTTCCACCAACATACCCAATCCATCCAGAACACTTTCGGCGCCAGCGGCTTTCGCCCATGCCATGAATTCAATCGCCGCTTCGCTGTAACTTAAATCGATCGCCAGGGTGCGTGATGTAACAAGCGAAAAGGGCAAGTTCATGCCAGTCGTGCCAAGACCGGCCGAGGTGGCATTGATAATAAAATCAAAACTGCCGAGGTCTTTCAAATCTTCCCAATAACGCGAATGCACACGACCCGGCTGGCCCATCGCATCGGCTAGCGCATCGGCTTTTTCCGGGCTACGATTGACCACATACATTTCACCGATGCCCGCCGCCAGCAGCGCAGGCGCAACGCCGCGCGCAGCACCACCGGCGCCCACCAACAAGGTGCGACGGCCCCGCAGATCAATGCGGTGGCGCTCGGTCAAATCATGTATCAGACCGGCGCCATCGGTATTGTCGCCATCCCAGCCGGTATCGGTGCGAATCAGCGTATTCACCGCCGCGGCTTGTTGTGCACGCTCGCTGGTTTTTTCGCAAAGTGCAAACGCCGTCTGTTTATGCGGCAAGGTAATATTCGCACCGCGGGCACCAATGGCATGGAATTTTTTCAGCGCATCGGAAAAGTTATCTGGCGTCGTTTCAATCGCCGTGTAATGGATATCGATACCCTGCTGTTTCGCAAACGCGGCATGGATGCGCGGAGACAGGCTGTGTGCAATGGGAAAACCGAAAACTGCAAAGTGCTGTGTCATGTGAATCTCCTTATAGCCGTTAGCCAATCGCCCGCAAGCGGCCTCCTACATTTCTTTCAAATAACGTGCGGCATCCAGCGCAAAATACGTCAGCACACCATCGGCACCGGCACGCTTCATCGCCATTAAAGATTCCAGCACGCAGGCTTTTTCGTCAAGCCAGCCGTTTTGTGCAGCCGCTTTGAGCATCGCGTATTCGCCACTGACCTGATACACGAAGGTCGGCACGCCGAAATGGTCTTTTACCCGACGCACGACATCCAGATACGGCATGCCGGGCTTGATCATCACCATGTCAGCGCCTTCTTCCAGATCCAGTGCCACTTCGCGCAAGGCTTCATCGCTATTGGCCGGATCCATTTGATAGGTGTACTTGTTGCCTTTGCCTAAAGCGCCAGCGCTGCCTACCGCATCGCGGAACGGCCCGTAAAAGCTGGACGCATATTTTGCCGAGTAGGCAAGAATTCGCGTGTTAATGAAACCTTCTTCCTCGAGCGCTTCGCGTATCGCCCCAATGCGGCCATCCATCATGTCGCTCGGCGCTACTACATCGGCACCGGCATACGCATGAGACAGCGCCTGTGCGACGAGTGCGGCAACGGTTTCATCATTGACGACATAACCGCTTTCGTCGATCAAGCCGTCCTGGCCATGCGTGGTATAGGGATCGAGCGCGACATCGGTGATAACACCCAACTCCGGAAATTCTTTTTTCAGTGCGCGAATCGTGCGTTGCGCGAGTCCGTTTTCATCCCAGGCGGCGGCACCATCGAGCGATTTGGCATCGGGTGCGGTCACGGGGAACAACACCATCGCCGGAATTTTCAGCGCAACGGCCTGTTCTGCCACTCTCAAGCATTCATCAATCGATAAACGCTCGACGCCCGGCATCGAACTGACGGACGCCCGGCCGCTCAGTTCATGGACAAATACCGGCAAAATAAAATCATTGGCTGTCAGAGAATTTTCGCGCATCAAACGGCGGGAAAAATCATCACGGCGCATGCGGCGGGGCCGCTTCATGGGAAAAGTCATAATTGCTCCTTTGCGAACATGATAACGCCGGATAGGATAGGCGGATGCACTATTTTCGATCATTCCCCGCCAGCGTGCGTGTCTGCCTGATTTTTCTGGCGGTTTTATCGCTCGCTTGCGTAATCGGGCCCTGGTTGATTCGTTTCGATCCGCACCGGCCCGACTGGGATTTTTTATCGGCAGCACCTTCTTTTATCAGTGGGCACTGGTTTGGCACCGATGCGATCGGCCGCGATATTCTGGCACGCACGCTGGCCGGCGGTCGCTTGTCGCTCACTATCGGTGTGCTCTCGAGTATTTTGGCGCTGGCGCTCGGTGTCAGCATCGGTGCGATTGCCGGTTATGCCGGCGGCTGGGTTGAACGCATCATTGTTCGTCTACTGGACGTGATGTCGGCGCTACCGTTTTTATTGATCGTGATTTTGCTGCTGAGCCTGTTCGGGCGTTCACTTTTTTTATTATTGGGCGCCATTGGTGCCTATGTCTGGATTGATCTGGCACGCGTGATGCGCAGCGAAGCCGCACGTTTGCGCGAAGCGCCGTTCGTATTGGCATCGATTGCCGCCGGGGCCCGTTTCGATCAAGTACTCCGATGGCATCTATTGCCGAATCTGATGCCGATTGCCTGGGTGTATCTGGGCCTGATTTTGCCGCAGGCCATCTTGGTCGAAAGTTTTCTCGGCTTCCTCGGCCTCAGTGTCGACGAACCCTCGGCCAGCTGGGGCAGCCTGCTATACGAAGGAGCGCAGGAAATGGATAGCGCCCCTTGGTCGCTGATTTTCCCGGCGGGTTTTTTAGTGGCCACTCTCGCCAGTTTTCAATTTCTCGGTGATGGCCTGCGTGACTGGCTGGATGTCCGCAAGGAAACAGCTTGATGAAGCCGGTGTTCAGCGTCGAGAATCTTCAGGTGCATGTATCGAAGCAAGCAGAACCCTTGCTGGGCCCGGTGTCTTTGCAATGCGCCGAATCAGAATGCCTGGGCCTGGTCGGTGAATCGGGTAGCGGAAAAAGTTTGACCGCACTTTCGCTACTCGGCTTGTTACCGCCGGGTTTGCGCGCGAGTGGTCGCCTGCAATTTTTCGGCGAGGATATTGTTTTCAATTCGCCGCAACATCTCGCATTATTAGGGCGTTGCATTGCGTGGATGCCGCAGGATGCTTCCGCCGCCCTGCATCCACTGAGAACCGTTGGCGACCAGCTGTGCGAATCGATTGGCGTCCTGCAAAAACTCAATTCGAAAGACTCCAAAAAAGCGGCGCAACATTTATTCACCCAGCTCGAATTGCCCGAACCCGAGTTGCTCCTGCATCGTTATCCCCATCAACTCTCCGGTGGCCAACGGCAACGGGTTTTATTGGCCATCGCACTGGCTGGCAATCCGAAAATACTGATTGCCGACGAGCCGACTTCCGCACTGGATCCGCGCCTTGCTCGCGAAGCACTCGAGCTACTCGATTCGCTCCGAAAAAAAATGAAACTGGCGATCTTGTTGATCAGTCACGACCTCCCCTTGCTCGGTGCCTATGCGCGGCGCGTGATGGTGTTACAGCGCGGCAAGGTGGTAGAAAGCGGCAGCGTCAAACAAATTTTTGAGAATGCCGAACATCCCTACACGCAGGAATTACTGGCTGCGGAGCATCTGCCGGCACCGGCAGCGCACGACATCGGAGATTCCATCCTGCAAGTCAGTGCGCTGGACATTCGCTATCCACATGCCGATAAAAATGCCGTCGAACAAGCGCACTTCGATTTAAAGCGCGGCGAATGCCTGGTTATTCTCGGCGAAAGCGGCAGCGGAAAAAGTACGCTAGGCCGCGCCTGCCTTCGCCTGATTCGACACGGTGTCAGTGGCAGCATCCGTCTCGATGGTGAAGATATCCTGCAAGCGCCGCGCCTGCGCTTGCGCGCCCTGCGCCGTCGTATGGGCGTCGTGTTTCAGGACCCGGCTGCATCGCTGAATCCACGTAAAAAAATTGTCGACATCATTACCGAACCACTTCGTATACAAACCGATCTGGATGTCGCTCAACGCCGTGCACGTGCGAGCGAATTACTGCAACAGGTCGGCATGGATGACAGCGCACTGGATCGTTATCGACACCAGTTTTCCGGCGGCCAACAACAGCGCATCGCCATCGCACGTGCATTGGCAATGTCGCCCGATATCCTGATCTGCGATGAGGCCGTTTCGGCACTCGATGCCCATCATCGCTGCGCCATCATCGGCCTATTGGGTGACATCATTCAACACCATCACCTTGCGATGGTGTTCATCACCCATGATCTGGCCTGCGCGAAGGCGCTTGCCGATCAGGTACTGGTCATGGATAAGGGCCAAATTCTGGAACAAGGGCTTGCAGGTAATATCTGGCAAAGCCCGCAGCATCCGGTCACCCGTGCACTTCTGGCCTCCAGAAGCCGGCAATTGCGTTGCTTAAGTATGTGATTGGTAGACGAAAACTTCGCTCTGTGGCAACGTGACGACAATGGCATTTAGAAATCTGCAACTCATCAAACCAGACTCTTTCGACCAAACATTGCTTTGGGCGCAGGACATGTCGTCATTGGCCGGCGCCACACTTCGCCATTTCGAAAGTCTGGGGGCCAGTAACGCAAGACTGGTCTGGCATACCGCCTTGTCTGAACCCAACAACTGGAATTCGGCTCCGGACATAGAACTGGCCGATGAAGAAATTTTATTGATTCGGCAAGCGCGTGAACATGGCAGTTATGCCGAGCAAACCATAGACAATAAATTGCATGTCGCCATTTTATTAACTGGCCAGCAACATCTCTGGGCCTGCCTCTGTGTTGAATTGGACACTACTCTTTCGGATGCAAGGGCATCAGAACAGTGGCAGGAATCTATTGGCAAGCTGGCTCTGCGCAGCCAATCGGTGCTGCAAACCGAACGATTACGTGTTGATGTCGATCGTCTTGCCCGCGCCGAGCGTCTTCAACGTTCTCTATTTGCCATCAGCGATCTGGCTACCTCGGACAAAGAAACCCAGGAAGTGCTGCACGACCTGCATCAAATTGTCGGTCGCTTGATGTATGCGGAAAATTTTTACATCGTTCGCTATGATCGAATCGCATCTACTCTGCGTTTTATATATTTCGTCGATACGCAGGACTCGCTGGTTCCCGACACCCAAACATTATTCTTTGCCAAAGACATACCCAACAGCGTTACGATTGCGATGTTGCGTTATGGAAAACCAATTCATGGCCCCTCCAGCGAAATCATCAAGACTCTAGATGTTACTCGCGATGAAACCCTTGGCCCGGAAAGTCTGGATTGGCTGGGCGTACCCATGCTTGATCATGGCGAAGTACTCGGTGGCGTGGTGGTACAA
This sequence comes from Arenimonas sp., assembly GCA_043789195.1. Classification (GTDB taxonomy): domain Bacteria; phylum Pseudomonadota; class Gammaproteobacteria; order Xanthomonadales; family Xanthomonadaceae; genus Arenimonas. Next base: position 20,448 of record JAYWIC010000206.1, read on the forward strand.
AGTTACGATGCCGACCACCATTATACCAACGAAGACCAGGCGCTTTTGGCCTACGTGGCACAGCATATTCTAACGGCACTGCAAAGACGCGAAGCACAAGAAGACCTGGAAATGCGCGTCAATGAACGCACTTCCGAGCTGCAAAAGGAAGTAGAAGTACGCCAACGCGGCGAGCGTTTACAGCAGGCCTTGTTTCGCATCGCCGAAGTAAGCCAAAGCAGCACCAGCATGGATTCATTTTATGCCTCGGTGCATAAAATCGTCGGCGAACTTTTGCACGCGAAAAACTTCTATATCGCCTTTATTTCCGACGATGGAAAAAATCTCGAATTCCCGTACACCGCTGATGAACGTGACGTGACACGTGATACAAGGCCATTGGGCAAGGGCCTCACCGAATACGTCATGCGCACCGGCAAGCCAGCGCTGCTCAATCGCAATGATATCGATGATCTCGAGCGCCGAGGCGAAGTCGATGTCATTGGCACCAAATCGGTCAGCTGGATGGGCGTGCCCATGTTCCTCAATGGCAAGGTCAAAGGTGTGATTGCGCTGCAAAGCTATTCCGAAGATTACCATTATCGGGAATTGGATAAAGAGCTCGTCAGCTTCGTCGGTGTCCAAATCGCCAACTCGCTCGAGCGCCGATTGACCAATGAGAACTTGCGTATCGCCTATGCGGAACTCGAGCATCGCGTTTCCGAACGCACCTACGAACTGGCCAATGCCAATACCGAGTTGCGCGATCAAATCATGGTGCGCGAACGCATCGAGCTCAAACTCAAACATGAAACCCTGCACGATGCACTGACCGGCTTACCCAATCGCAGCCATCTACTCAGTCGCCTCGGTCGCGCCCTCTCGCATTATCACAATGACGCCAGTCGCTTGTTTGCCGTCTTGTTCCTTGATCTGGATCGCTTCAAAATCGTCAACGATTCCGTCGGTCATTTGGTCGGCGACGAGCTATTGAAAGAAGCCGCAAAACGCATCGGCACCTGCGTTCGCGAACCCGACCTGGTCGCACGTCTGGGTGGCGATGAATTTGCCGTCGTGCTGGAAAATATCCAGGGACAGGAGGACGTCATCATGGTCGCAGACCGCATCATTCGCACACTGGGCCTGCCTATGCGTATCGCCGGCAAGGAATTATTCACTACCGCCAGTATCGGTATTGCGATTGTCGATGCGCGTTACCGCAACCCCGAAGAATTATTACGTGATGCCGACGTCGCCATGTATCGTGCAAAAGCCAGTGGCCGCAAACGCCATGCCTTGTTCGATGAGGGTCTGCATGAGATTGCACTGAAAACACTGGACCTTGAAAATGATTTACGTCGCGCCTTGCATCGCCACGAATTCCAGCCGTTCTATCAACCGATTGCCCAACTAATCGACGGCAAAGTGATCGGCTTCGAGGCCTTGATGCGCTGGAACCATCCCGAACGCGGCTTGCTGGCACCGGGCGAGTTCCTCGGTGTCGCCGAAGAAACCGGCAACCTCGAAGCGATGGATTGGCAAATTTACGAACAGGTCTGCATGGATCTTGGCGCACTGGTCGTCGGTGGCGCCTACGTCACCTTGAATGTTTCTCCGGTGCATCTGCGTGACAAAACCTTTGCCGAACGTTTTCTCGCCCTGATGGATCGACACCACGTCAAACCGCAAAATATTCGCCTGGAGGTCACTGAAGGCGCCTTGCTCGAAGACCCCGAACAAGTAGCTAGTTGTCTGCTCATCCTCAAAAAATTAGGCGTGAACACCGTACTCGATGATTTCGGCACCGGTTATTCATCACTGTCGTATCTACACCGTTTCCCACTGATGGGCCTGAAAATCGATCGATCGTTCGTCAGCGCGCTGCGTGAAGGCGAAGCCGGCGGCAGCACCGCCATTGTTCGTGCTATCCGCTTGATGGCCGATTCGCTTGGCCTCGACGTCATTGCCGAGGGCATTGAAACCGAAGACCAGCGGCAGCAACTGCGTTTACTTGGCCTGACACTCGGACAAGGCTACCTATTCGCCAAACCTGCCTGCCTGAGCGACGTTTGCGAGCGTTATGTCTACCGCAGTAACGCTATCGTCTAGTGGGCCAATAGTGCAGCGTTGCTCAATCCGCTTCAGCGGCAATTGCACATTCGCAAATACAGATGTCGAAAATACAGAATCACTTATCCAGCGGGCTCCTCACACCACGCCCGCCCTTGTTCAACACGTGCGTATAAATTTGTGTCGTTGTTACATCCTTGTGCCCCAATAACTCCTGCACCGTCCGAATGTCATATCCCGCTTCAATTAAATGCGTGGCAAAACAATGTCGTAAGGTATGACAACTTACCGGCTTGTCGATATCTGCGGACTTGGCCGCTTTCAACACGGCACGCTGCAGCACTTTTTCATCGATATGATGTCTTCGAATCTTTCCATCCCTCGGGTCTCGCGAGGATCGCGTAGCCGGAAAAACATACTGCCATGCCAGTAATTTGCTTGCCTTCGGATATTTTCTGGTCAAGGCATCAGGCAAATAAACACCTTCCCATTTGCCAGCGCTATCTTCCCGATGAAACTCCTTCACTTTCTCGAACTGCGTTCTCAATGGGTCACATAATTTGGCCGGCAGCATCGTCCGGCGATCCCTTCCACCCTTGCCATCACGTACCAATATTTCATTGCTCTCAAAGCAAATATCTTTCACTCTTAAACGTATGCACTCCATCAAGCGCATACCTGTTCCGTACAGCAGACTGGCCATAAGCCACTCGCGCCCATCCAGACGTGCGAGCACAGACTGCACTTGATCAATCGTCAGCACCACCGGCAACCGTATCGACTGCTTCGCCCGGACGACATTATCCATCCAGGGCAGTTTCACATTGATCACTTCACGATATAAAAAAAGCATCGCCGACAATGCCTGATTTTGCGTACTCGCCGCCACTTTCCCGCGAACCGCCAAATGCGTTAGAAACTGTTCTACTTCCACCCCACCCATCTCAGACGGATGTCGCATCTTGTGGAAAAAGATGAACCGCTTAATCCAACCAAGATAAGCATCCTCTGTTCGTAGACTGTAATGCTTGACCCTGCATCGACCCCGCACAGCCTCTAGTAATGCCGATTTAGCTGGAGTACGACTCGAAGAGAATGATTTCTCGATAACTAGTTTCACGGGGTTGTTCAACGGGGTCAAACTGGTTGGATATTTCATACCGGGGTCTGTTTGGTGTGTAACAAACAGCATTCAGTTTCAAACAGAAATTGTCTGTCAGGAAAACGCTCAAACCCCTGTAGGAAAAGCTTGCCAGTGATCCGAACTGCAGGATACCCTTGTTACACCCCATTTTCGGGGTTAATAAGTAGTTAGGCATATTATGTTCGGACTAGGAAAACTGTTTGATAAAGCAACCGGGATTGAACGCGAGATCGGTCCAATCACTATTCACGGTTTTCAGCTTTATTGCCAAGTGTGTCGCCACGGAGAATTTTGGCAACACAATGTACAGCTACATACACCCATGGCAACTTTCTTTAATCTAGATTTTACTAACCGTGTCGCCAATTGTGCTGTGTGTGCGAACTGCGGTTATGTTCATTGGTTCTTGCCTACGCATATGGCACCTCGCAAATCCGAAGATCCAGACTCACCACTTTCGCAGGAGGGGTAAACGTGGAAATATTGCCTAACTACGCAATCAAGGTGACCTCCGTGAAGCACCTGTTTTCAAGTTTCACATCCGGTGCGTCGGCACCTTATTTTGGTTGTTAGGCTCTATGCAAATTACTCAACAGCCATTAGAAAAGCTTCTAGAAATGTTAGCAGCCATGCCTTACCTACAGGCTATGCTTATAGTCTTATTTTTCGTATTCTCAGTGGTCGCTGGCAATGCTGTTTTCGCCCTACACTACCGTCGTGTTGGCAAGCCGGTCATGCGATCACTATTTAATCCGCTTAGCTTTCCGTTGCTAAATTTCAACACACGCGAGTGGTTGCTACTTCTTAGCGTGCAGGCTGTAGCTTTGGGTATTGGCATACTCGCTGTACAATCCGGCTAGTCCGCTAAAAGCCTAACTACGCAATCAAGGTGACCTCCGTGAAAACACTGGTTTCAAGTTTCACATCCGGTGCGTCGGCACCTTATTTTGGTTGTTGGGCGCCATGAAACGATTAATGCTACCTTTGTGGGCACTCTTGCTCGTTTCATGCACTCAGCAAATTGAATCTCAACAAGCTGCTACTAAGACGATCCCTTCAAAGGCTTCGATGGCTAACCTCCCGCCAGAAGTGCGACAAGCACTAATATCTTTGTGCAAAGGATGCATATTCGCAAACTTCAACGAGCCGTGGAATGAAACTGACTACATGGACGGCTTACCCCAACGTCACCTTACCAAGACCGAGCAACGTGGGCTTGATTGGCTAATCGAGTATGACCATGGCGGCATTGCCACTCATAGCCATACTGTAATTTTTGCGCTCACACCAAAGGTTCACATTATCGACAGTGGTTCCTGCACATCGCCACAAGAAAATGAGTGTGAGTGGTAGTGTCGCCCAACTACGCAATCAAGGTGACCTCCGTGAAAATACTGGTTTCAAGTTTCACATCCGGTGCGTCGGCACCTTATTTTGGTTGTTAGGGGCATGTAGTTCCAGAGCAAAAATAGTGCTGGTTCTTCGCAATCGTTTTCAGCGCTTTTCCGTGTAGCTTTTCAGTCACCAGTTCGCTGCCTGCACAAATGACGTTCGGCCAGTTTCCTGTTACACCGCGTTGTGCGCGCAGGCACTACCTTCTGGCTTTGTCCTTTTTTTGTTTCGCTTCCCATGTCTTTTGGGTTACGCTTTGCCCAGGCATCACACGGTTTCTTTGTTGTTCACGGCAACCGTTGTGGTTTTGTCACTTGTCCGATCTTCCTTTCCTAACTACGCAATCAAGCGGGACCTCCGTGGAAACACTAGATTCATGCGAGTTAACATCAGGCGCGTCGGCCCCTTATTTTGGTTGTTA
>JAYWIC010000207.1:0-1794 GCA_043789195.1 Arenimonas sp.
GCGCGTGTATCGCATGCTGGAAGAAGAGGACGATCTCGACAAGCAAGCCGACACCGATACCAAGATCAGCGCGCTCGGTTTCAAACCCAGCCTGGAATATGTGAAAGAAACCTACGGCGAACACTGGGAAGAAAGCAAAAAGGCCGCTGCACCTAATGAGCCTCAACCGGGAGATCCTGCCTTATCGTTTGCAGAGGCCTCGCTTGATGCTCCGGATCAAATGATCGGGCAGCTCGACAAGACCCTTCAGCCAGCCGTTGGAAAATGGCTGGAAGATATCAAGGGTTTGGTCGACCGATCGGAAAGTCTGGAACAGGTGCGCGACGGCTTGATTGAGCTTTATCCCGATATGAGTATTGCCGAATACGCCGATGCATTGGCGCAGGCATTAACGGCGGCTCACTTGGCCGGTCGCAGTGAGCTGAGTAATCATGGCCAATGAAGCCGTCTATGGCTCGCTCGCATTTGATGAGCAGATCGAATTCTTTCGTCGCAAACTTTCCTTGCCCACCAATGGCTGGACGGATGTTTACAACAAAGAACACGACTGGGCATTTGTTGTCGCTGGTGCAAATCGCGACGACGTATTAACCGGGTTTCGCCAGGCAATCGATAAGGCGATATCGAACGGCACCACGCTGCAGGCATTCCGCAAGGACTTCGACAAGATAGTCGAGGCCACCGGTTGGCAGTACAACGGTGGCCGCAATTGGCGCTCACGCATCATCTACGAAACCAACCTGCGTCAAAGTTACAACGCCGGTCGCGAAGCGCAGATCCAATTGGAAAAGAAATTCAGGCCGTACAAGCAGTACCAGCACAACGACTCTGGCCACCCACGGCCACAGCACAAAGCCTGGGACGGTTTGATTCTGGCCGTCGAGGATCCGTGGTGGGATTCTCATTCGCCGATGAACGGTTGGGGCTGTAAGTGCAGTGTTCAAACTCTCGCTGAGCGTGACTTGAAAGCCGAAGGTTTAACCGTCGGCAAAGCACCGGCCATTCATTACGAAGACAAAGTGATCGGCAAGCGCAGCCCACAAGGTCCGATCACGGTCCGCGTGCCGAAAGGAATCGATCCGGGTTTTGAATACGCACCAGGCAAAGCACGCTTGAAAGGTGCGATGCCACCCGAGCGTCCATTGATGGCAAAAGGATCTGCAGGAAGTGCCGGGCTACCGAACCGGGGAGCGTTGTCAGAATTGCCGGCAGCAAGAAAGCTGGCCAAGCAATTAATGCTGCCAGCCGATTTAACCGATGCCCAGTATTCCAGAAAGTATTTGAATGCATTGGGCATTGCCGGCGAGGAAGGAATTTTCAAAGACGTTGTCGGCGAGAACATTGTCGTCGGCAACAAGCTATTCCAAACACCTGACGGTAAAACCAAAATCAAGAAACGCGGACGCGAACAATATTTGTTGGTACTGGCCGAGGCCTTGAAATCGCCGGATGAGATTTGGGCTCGCCTGGAATGGATTGGTGCCCTGGGTGTCGCGGTGATTCGTCGACGTTATGTTGCACGCTTCATCATCGAGGGCGAACCAGAGCCGATGCTGGCCGTGTTCGAGCGAGGCCAAGATGGTTGGCAGGGCATCACGACATTTCAAAGCACAACGCAGGACGTGGACGATTGGCGTGTCGGTGTTCGGCTTTATCGTCGACCAGAATAGAAAAACACCCGACGCTGCCACGTTAGGTGCCGCCCAAGTGTAGGAGTGGTGGCTCTGGCAGGAGCGGCTCACTTGATGGCGTAAGGCGATATTACAGGAAATTTTATGAGCGGTGTATTTGCAA
>JAYWIC010000208.1:0-6234 GCA_043789195.1 Arenimonas sp.
AGCGGCCACCTACAAAAATTTCAAATAAGAAATTTCGGATTCAATAATTTTCGCAATTGCTCAGTGCTGAGATCTGTCATTTCTTTTGCCACATCCAGCACCGGCCTGTTTTCTTTATAGGCACGTTTGGCAATGGCGGCTGCTTTCTCATAACCAATAATTGGATTCAGAGCGGTCACAAGAATCGGGTTGCGATCCAATGCCTGGGCGATTCGGTCTTCACGAACGGTAAAACCGGCAATGGCTTTATCTGCAAGGGATACCGAAGCGCTGGCAAGTAATCTCAGGCTTTCAAGGATATTGTGCGCAATCACCGGCAGCATCACATTCAACTGGAAACTGCCGCTTTGCCCTGCCACTGTAATAGTTGTGTGGTTGCCCATGACCTGTGCACACACCATCGCAACGGCTTCGGGAATCACCGGATTCACCTTGCCCGGCATGATCGAAGACCCCGGTTGCAAGGCTTTTAATTCTATTTCACCAAGTCCGGCAAGCGGGCCCGAATTCATCCAGCGCAGATCGTTGCTGATCTTCATAAGACAGGTTGCCAACACATTGCACTGACCCGATAACTCGACGACGTGATCCTGGGCCGCAATGCTTTCAAATTTATTTTTGGCTTCGCTGAATTTCAGGCCGGTTTGTTTTTTCAGATACAGGCAAGCCAGGCGAGGCATTTTAGGATCGGCATTGATGCCGGTACCAATCGCCGTGCCGCCCAGGGGTAAATTCTGCAGCCGCTTGCCGGCATCTTCAAAACGTTCGATACAAGAAACAATCTGGGCCGACCAACCGGATAACTCTTGGCCAAAACTCAAGGGCATCGCATCCATCAAGTGGGTGCGGCCGGTTTTAATGACTTTGTTTAATTCGCGTGCGCGCTTATCGATGGTTTTTTGCAAATGCTTTAGAGCCGGCAGCAATTTTTTATGCAATACCAGACCGGCCGATACCTGGATAGCACTCGGAATCACATCGTTGGAACTCTGCCCCGCATTGACATGATCATTTGGATGAATTTTCAGCTTTGACGCTCTCGATGCCAGGGTCGCAATTACTTCGTTCGCATTCATATTGCTGGAGGTGCCGGATCCGGTCTGGAATACCTCGATCGGAAAATGCTCGCGCCATTGGCCCTTTGCCACCTGTTCGGCGGCTGTGACGATCGAGGCAGATTGCGATTTGCTTAAATGCCCCAGCCCGCCGTTTGCACTCGCCACTGCGGCTTTAATCAATGCCAAGGCGGTAATAAATTCATACGGCATCGCATAAGTGGAAATACCGAAGTTTTCGACAGCTCTTTGGGTCTGTGCACCGTAAAGTGCATCGGCCGGGACCCTTAATTCTCCAAAGCTATCGTGTTCTAGGCGGGTTTTCTGGCTCATAAATCCCTCGGTTTCACGTAATGATTCGATGATACCCCCGTTCAGCGTTACAATTGCACTCCTCGCAAGCCTCTAAAACAGCCCACCATGTCCGAATTCACCCTGCTCGCACTTTCTCCGCTCGACGGCCGTTACTCCAGCAAATGTGATGCATTAAGACCGATATTTTCCGAATTCGGCCTGATCAAGGCACGGGTAAAAGTCGAAATAGAATGGTTGATAGCGCTTTCAAATGAATCCGGCATTGAAGAACTGAAACCATTTTCTGTCGACTCAATGAAAAAGCTACGTGATCTGGCGGCCAATTTTTCGGTCGACGACGCCGCCCGCGTCAAGGAAATCGAGCGCACCACCAATCATGACCTGAAAGCGGTTGAATATTGCATCAAGGAAAAGCTCAAGGACGATGCCGAGCTCGGCCCTGCTTTGGAATTCGTACATTTCGCCTGCACGTCCGAAGATATCAATAATCTGAGCTACTCATTGATGCTGAACCAAGCCCGTGCGACTGTCATGCAACCAGCAGTTCAACAACTGTCGTCGACATTGCGTGCCATGGCACACGAACATGCAGGATTGTCGATCTTGTCGCGCACCCACGGCCAGACTGCATCGCCAAGCACGGTCGGCAAGGAAATCGCCAACGTGCTGGCGCGTCTGGAACGCCAACTCAAGCAACTGGATCAAGTCGAATTACTTGGCAAGATCAACGGTGCCGTCGGTAACTACAACGCCCATATCGTGGCGTATCCGAATGTCGACTGGCCGGCTTTCTCGAAGCGATTCGTCGAATCGCTCGGTCTGGTTTTCAACGCATACACCACCCAAATCGAACCGCACGATTGCATCGCCGAGATCGCCGATGTGCAACGTCGCATCAACACCATCAGTATCGATTTTTGCCGCGATATCTGGGGCTATATTTCGCTCGGCTATTTCAAGCAAGCAGTAAAAGCCGGTGAAGTGGGCTCATCGACCATGCCGCATAAAGTCAACCCGATCGATTTTGAAAATGCCGAGGGAAATTTCGGATTGGCAAATGGTTTGCTTTCCCATTTCTCGGAAAAACTCCCGATCAGCCGCTGGCAGCGCGACCTTACCGATTCCACCGTGTTGCGTGCTCTGGGTACCGCGTTCGGTCACAGCCTGATCGCGATTGATTCGCTGCAACGGGGCTTGAATAAATTGTCGGTGAATCCGGAAAAACTGGCTGCTGATCTCGATTCCGCCTGGGAAGTGTTGGCGGAACCGGTTCAAACCGTCATGCGTCGATACGGCTTGCCGAATCCTTACGAGCAGTTGAAAGCACTGACGCGCGGCCACGGCATCAACGAAGCGGCGATGCGTGAATTCATCAATACGCTGGATTTGCCTGCCGATGCGAAAGCGCGCTTGATGGCGATGACACCTGCGAGTTATGTCGGCCTGGCTGAAAAGCTGGCAAAAGAAATCTAATCCCGTAGAAGGGCCTTCTAGGCCCGACCTGCGCTGACCCAGGACGGGCCTAGAAGGCCCTCCTACAACAAATACGAAAGCATCGAATCATGATCGAAGTCACTGCCAGCAAAAAATATTTTCTCGGTATTCCGGTCGCGGAATTTCTTCGCGATTACTGGCAGAAAAAACCTTTGCTGATTCGCCAGGCATTTCCGAACTATCAGGCGCCGCTCGCTCCCGAAGATCTTGCCGGCATCGCCTGCGAAGAAGGCGTATTGGCACGATTGGTCAAACACGATCGCAAAAAAGATCACTACTCGCTGGAAACCGGCCCGTTCAAGGAAACCATGTTTCCAAAGCTCGGTAAAAAGGACTGGACCCTACTGGTTCAGGACATGGACAAATGGGATGGCGATGTTCGTCAACTGATTACGGCGTTTAATTTTCTGCCGCGTTGGCGCGTGGATGACGTCATGATCAGCTTTGCCGCACCCGGAGGCTCGGTGGGCCCGCATGTTGATCAATACGACGTATTTCTTTTGCAAGCCCAGGGTCAGCGCCGGTGGGAGATAGACAACAACCCCAACGCCGACAAGTCTTTCCGTGAAAAAACCGAGCTTAAATTACTCGAAAAATTCCAGGCTTCGCATGTTTGGACACTGCAACCGGGCGATATCCTGTACTTGCCACCCGGTGTTCCGCATCATGGCGAAGCCGTCGATGCCTGCATGACCTTTTCACTCGGCATGCGGGCGCCCTCGCATGCAGAATTATTGAATGAATGGGCCGATGGTCTGTTTGAACGCGTCAGTGAAGATGTGCGCTATGCCGATAAGGATCTGACAGCGGCAAAAGACAGTGGCGAGATTGATAGCGCCACCTGCGATCGCGTTTTGGATATCTTCAAACAACACGTGCCCGACTCCAAAGAGGCCGCCGCTTTATTTTTTGGCCGATTTGTAACGACCTATCGCACTGCGATTGAGATTGCCCCACCGCCCAGAACGCCAAAACCTGAAAAAGTGTTGGAACGTCTGGCCAAAGGGGATGTTCTCGTGCCCCATCCATTTGCTCGCTGGGCTTGGTGCAAAGACGGCCGCGAAGCGATAGTGTTCGTGCAAGGGCATAGTTTTTCGACCACGCCATCTGTCGCATCATTATTGGCACGGGCCGAAAGCTTGGATGCCAAGCGTTTCAGCGACTTTCCCGTGTCGGAACGCGGCCTGATCTTCGAGCTGATTGAACGTGGCTACCTCGTCCTGCAAAAATAATATTCGCACACCATATGGGTTAAATTATTGTCATGAATATTTCCGACTTCCGTGTTGAACCCGCCGATTATCAGGTCGACTTCAAAGATCTTCGGGCAGTTCGCGAGCCTGTATTCGTCATCGAACAAAACGTACCTATCGAAGAAGAATGGGATGCCCTCGACCCTCTCTGCCACCACGTGATCGCCCGCGATTTCGATAACAAGCCGATAGGTACGGGCCGTTTAACGCCCGAACATAAAATCGGCCGCATGGCAGTGCTGAAAGAATGGCGCGGAAAGGAAGTCGGTGCAGCAATACTGCAAACCCTCATTGATAAAGCCAGAGCGCTGGGCTGGCCGGAAGTCAGCTTGAATTCACAGGTCTCGGCCGTTGGTTTTTACGAAAAATTCGGTTTCGTCACTTATGGCGAGGAATTCGAGGAAGCCGGCATCCAGCATCTAAAAATGAAACAGACACTGGACCCGCTTGAATTGGCCAATCGGCCGCCCGGCAAGGGCATGGCGGCGCGAATGCAGGATTTCGACACATCAGCACAGTTGCAGGAAGCCACAATTCAGGTGATCAATTCGGCTAAACGCGGCTTGTGGATTTACACAAGAGATCTGGAGCGCAACCTGTACGCACAACCCGAGGTCGTCGAAGCCATGAAACAATTCGGAATCAGGAGTCGTGGCGGTGTTGCACAAATTCTGGTCCAGGACACCGTGTCGGCACGAAGTCATCCCCACACGATGCTGGCAATGTCTCAGCGGCTACCCAGTGTTTTTCAATTTCGCACGCCCAACGAGCTGGAAGATTTGCAATACCCCTCCGCTTTTATTGCAAACGATAACGGTGCCTACCTGTTCCGCATGCTCGATGGCCGATACGAAGGCAATTGGAGCCCCGATCTGCCCGCACGTGCCAAACAATTGATTGAGCTTTTCGGTCGCGTTTGGGAACGCAGCCGCCCCTGCACCGAATTCCGCGCACTGGGTTTGTAGGAGCGCTCAAGAGCGCGACAAACCTGCGACATTCATAACCAATAACGAGCTTTATTGCTTTGAAGCTACACGATGAGGAATCATTTACATCGCAGGCCCGGTCGCGCTCGTGAGCGCTCCTACACAAAAGCATTCCAGCTCAGGCTATAATTCCCGTCCTTGCTCGAGGCTTTGGCCTTCTGCATAAACCTAATTACAACAATCACTTAGCCGCACAAGCTGCGGGCCGGGCCAGGAACGTGGATAGTCTGATCAAACAGTTTGCTCAATCCTCACAACTATCTGGCGGCAATGCCGCCTTCATCGAAGACCTGTACGAGCAGTATTTGCTCGACGCCGACAGTGTTGGTCCAAAGTGGAAGACCTATTTCGATGCCTTCAAGGGCCGCGAAGCCGGCGATGTCCCGCACTCCGCCATCATGGCGCAAGTGCAACGCGCTGCCGCGAATGCCAAGCATCAATCTGCAGGTGGTGCCATCGATGAAGAAGCCGCCCGCAAACAAACTGCCGTCGGCAAACTGGTAACTGCTTTCCGTTCGCGCGGACACCTAAGTGCAAAACTCGATCCACTCGCCATGATGCCGCAACAACATGCGCCGGATTTGGGGCTTTCGTTTCATGGCCTAAGCGATAGCGATCTGGATGCCGAATTTGCCGTCACCAGTTATTTCGGTGCCGAAAAATACAAGTTACGCGACTTGGTCGGCAAACTCACTGCCACCTACTCCAGTTCGATCGGCGCGGAGTTCATGCATATTTCCGATGCCGCCCAGCGCCACTGGATGCAACAAAAACTTGAACGCACCACTGGCTCGTTTGCTTTCGGCAAAGACGACAAGAAACGTATTCTCGAACGCCTGACGGCTGCCGAGGGTCTGGAACGTTATTTGCACACCAAATATGTCGGACAAAAACGATTCTCGCTGGAAGGCGGTGATTCGCTGATTCCGATGATGGACGCCATCATTCGCGATGCCGGTTCCGCCGGCGCGAAAGATGTGGTGATCGGCATGGCGCATCGTGGTCGCTTGAACGTATTGGTCAATACGCTTGGCAAGCCTGCACAGAAATTGTTCGCCGAATTCGAAGGAAAGTTTGACCATATTGAAGATCCTGCGCATTCCGGCGACGTGAAATACCACATGGGTTTCT
>JAYWIC010000209.1:0-25241 GCA_043789195.1 Arenimonas sp.
GGTTGCACCATGCGCCAGAACTGGCCTTCGGTATTCAATGCACCGAGCTTCCAGATATTGCGAACGGCGCGACGGATAATCCGGCGCAGTACATAACCGCGACCTTCGTTTGAAGGCAGAATGCCGTCGACGATTAAAAACGAACAGGCGCGAATATGATCGGAGATCACGCGCAGCGATTTGTTTTCCAGATCGGTGGCGTCGGTAATTTTCGCAGCGGCCTTGATCAGGTGCTGGAACAAATCGATTTCGTAATTGGAATGCACGTGTTGCAGCACGGCGGCGACGCGTTCCAGGCCCATCCCGGTATCGACGCAAGGTGCAGGCAATGGCAGCAGCGTGCCGTCGGGCTGACGATCAAACTGCATGAACACGTTGTTCCAGATTTCGATAAAGCGATCGCCGTCTTCATCCGGCGAACCCGGAGGGCCGCCCGGAATGTGCGCGCCATGATCGTAGAAAATTTCGGTGCAAGGACCGCAAGGACCGGTGTCGGCCATTTGCCAGAAGTTATCACTGGCGTAAGGCGCGCCTTTGTTGTCACCGATGCGGATAATTCTTTCTGCTGGCAAGCCAACGACTTTATTCCAGATTTCAAAGGCTTCGTCGTCGGTGTGATAAATGGTGACCAGCAATTTTTCTTTCGGCAGTTGCCAGACGCCGGTCAGCAATTCCCATGCATAGACAATTGCATCGTGCTTGAAGTAATCGCCGAAGCTGAAATTGCCGAGCATTTCAAAAAAGGTGTGGTGACGTGCGGTGTAACCGACTTGATCCAGATCGTTATGCTTGCCACCGGCACGCACGCAACGCTGCGAGGAGGCCGCGCGCTTGTAGCTGCGTTTGTCCGCGCCCAGAAAGACATCCTTGAATTGCACCATGCCTGCGTTGGTGAACAGCAAAGTCGGATCATTGCCGGGCACCAGCGGGCTGGACGCAACAATGGTGTGGCCTTTGGATTCGAAGAATTTCAAAAACGACTGGCGGATGTCGGAGGTGGATACTGGGGTGGGCTGGGTCATGGGGTTATCAACTAGGTTTATATGTTTAGGTATTTGTTTCGAAACTTTTTGTTTTGTCATTCCCGCGTAGGCGGGAACCCAGTGTCGCTGGATCCCCGCCTACGCGGGGACGACGGTTTTATATTTTAATCATTCACTTTAGAGCAAGCTGCGCGATATAGCCCGAGCGGGTTTCACCGACGGCTTTCGCGGCATCATCTAGGCGTTTCAACACACGGCGTGGCAAGGTGATGTTGACGCGTTCGATACGGTCATCCAGCAAGGCTGGATCGATCGTGATGACAGCCCAAATCCATTTCGTGTATTTCGGGTCTTTTTGCAGCTCGGATAATTCCGATGGTTGCGGAATATTCAAACCGCGATCCATTTGGGTATCAATCCACGCAGCCGCTGCGACTTCCGCATTGGAAATGGCTTCTTCCAGAGTGTCGCCGGCAGAAAAACAGCCCGGCATGTCGGGCACGACAACGCCGAACGCGGTTTTATTACTGCCAGGTTCTATAACGATGGGATAACGCACGTTTATTCCTTGATGCCAGCCTGCTTTCGAATTGCGGCGACAAGTCCAATGCCAAGTTCTTTTTTGGGGTGCGGAATAACGACAATTCCTGTTCGCTCTGGATGAGTGAACACATGGTGTGAACCGCGAATACGATTCAGAACCCAACCCTGCTTTTTGATCTCTTGAATTAGCTTATCGCTTCTCATGTGTATGATACACACTGAGGTGATTGATTCAAGGTTTTAGTCATTATTTTGCCTTGATTGAACCAAGAACTTCGGGCCTAGAAGGCCCTCCTACGAGAGCGATCTCTAGTCGTCTAGTCATCCCCGAATTCTCTTATCGGGTATCCAGTGACTTTATGCATCAGAGCAACGGCGCTGGGTCCCCGCCTGCGCGGGGATGACGATTGTTTTTTATAGACACAGTTGTTCTGGCTCGAATGCCCTATTCGTCGAGAACGTGGTTGCTAAGCTTGGTCGCGGCGAAGGCTACGCGCTGATCGAAGCCCCGGCGTAAAAGAAAGTCGGTAGCTTTGCGGCGAACGGCTTGGTCGGACAGGTCTTTGTTGCCGTATTTGCGGGAAATCAGCTCGAGAGCCGTTGCGGCCCAATCGGTTTCGATGATTTCCATCGCGTTATCGATGTCGTCACGGCTGAGGCCGTGGGTGCCGAGTTCGGCGCGGATGCGGGTGGGGCCATAACCGGCGGAAACCCGGGAGCGCGCCAGCACTTCGGCGAAGCGCGCATCGTTTTGAAAGTCTTGCTTGTTGAGTTTGTCCAGAGCGGTATCGGCGTCTTCACGCTCGATACCCTTGGCTTTCAGCTTGCGGCCAAGTTCTTTGCGAGAGTGCTCCCGCCTGACCAGCATGGCGAGGGCACGCTGGTAGGCGGAAGGTTCTTCTCGCTGTCTTGCCATTAGAACGTCTTACGCTTCTGTTGCTTCTTCGCTGTCTTTTTTCGGCACGATCTTCGGTGCCAGTTTTTCCCGAATCTTGGCTTCGAGTTCGATCGCCATTTTCGGATTGTCTTTCAGATACTGGCGGGCATTTTCCTTGCCTTGGCCAATACGCTCACCGAGTGCCGAGTACCAGGCGCCGGCTTTTTCTACGCATTTGGCATCCACGCCGAGGTCAATGATTTCGCCTTCGCGGGAGATACCTTCGCCATACAAAATTTCGGTAACGATTTGTTTGAATGGCGGCGCCATCTTGTTTTTGACGACCTTGATCTTGGTTTCGTTGCCGATGATTTCATCGCCCTTCTTGACCGAACCGATGCGGCGGATATCCAGACGCACCGAGGCGTAGAATTTCAGCGCGTTACCACCGGTGGTGGTTTCAGGATTTTGGCCCGGCATCATCATGCCGATCTTCATACGCAATTGGTTGATGAAGATCACCATGCAATTGCTGCGCTTGATGTTACCGGCGAGCTTGCGCAGCGCCTGGCTCATCAAACGGGCTTGCAGGCCAACTTGCAGCTCGCCCATTTCGCCTTCGATTTCAGCGCGTGGCGTCAGTGCGGCAACGGAGTCGACGACAACGATATCCACGGCGTTCGAACGCACGAGCATGTCGACGATTTCCAAAGCTTGCTCACCGGTGTCGGGTTGCGACACCAGCAAGTCATCGACTTTCACGCCGAGCTTGGAAGCGTAGTTTGGATCCAATGCATGTTCGGCATCGACAAACGCTGCGGTACCGCCTGCTTTTTGGCATTGCGCAATCACCTGCAGGGTCAAAGTGGTTTTACCGGAAGATTCTGGTCCGTAGATTTCGATGACGCGGCCTTTAGGCAAGCCGCCTATGCCGAGCGCCATATCGAGCATCAGGGAACCGGTGCTGATAACGTCGGCGGCTTCAATGGCTTTGTCGCCCATGATCATCACGGTGCCTTTGCCAAATTGCTTTTCAATTTGGGCCAGTGCGGCGGTCAGAGCGCGTTTTTTATTGTCATCGATTGCCATTGCGAAATTCCTTGCGTGTTTAGTATTGGGTGTAAAGAAGTGTATTGGGCACTTGTCGCATAAGCTGAGACAGGCTTGAAATCAATTTGCCAGAAGTAAAAATGATTGAAGTCAGTGTTATTTCCGATTCAGCATCAGGCTTCTGCGCTGGATGCTGTAGGGAGATATAACGTGCCCTGGCCATCATGCTCATCGTGAGGACCGAATCAATCCGCAATACAGGCCTTCGATAGCGAAGTCCTGATCAGGGCGTATTTCAATCGGTGCGAAATCAGGATTACGCGGCAATAAACGAATGCCGTTCTTGCCGATCTTCAAACGCTTGATCGTGATTTCATCATCGATGCGTGCGACAACAATCTGGTCGGATTTGGCTTCGTTGGTGCGATGGATACCAACGAGGTCGCCATCGAAGATGCCATCGTCACGCATCGAGTCGCCCTGCACTCTCAACAGATAATCCGGTGACGGATAAAAGAACACGCGATCAAGCAACACATAATCTTCGCCGGTGATATCGGCGCCGATGGGCAAGCCGGCAGCAACGCGGCCAAGCACCGGCAGGCGCAATGCATCGGCAGATTCGTTTTTAGTAGCAAGCGGAATTTCGACGTCTTCGGAGGATTCGACAGCTTCGGGGTGACATAAACGAATGCTGCGGGCCTGACCCGGCATGCGGCGGATGTAACCGGCCTGCTCCAGAATATCGAGATGGTATTGAGCCGCTCTTACTCCGCGGAAGCCAAAAGCATTGGCGATTTCGGTCTGCGAAGGTGAACCGCCATCTTGCTCGATACGCTCGGCAATGAAGTTCAGGATTGCTTGCTGGTTTTCGGTGATATCCATTAGTAGTAATAATACTAACAATTAAAAAGCTGTCAAGAACTTTAGATCAATACTCCGAACTTAAATATTTTATCTAGATTTTTCAATAACTTAAGTAATTCAGATTCGGCAAACGGCTTCGGTTAGTATTTACCTCTATGAAAAAATACTTCGCCTTGCCCAATGTGCAGTTATTGCTGGCCTTGGTCGCACTCATTCTGTTGTACCCGTTTCTTGAGCGTATGCAGTCTGGCCGTATTGCCGTGGTTGCTTTCGACTGGGCGATTTTGGTGCTTGCCTTGCGCTCCGCCAAGTCGACCGGCGTGCAGACCAATCTTGGCTATGCGCTTCTGATCCCGACCATCATTCTTCAGGCGACCGAAGCCCTAATCGGTGGCGGCGGCATCCACGTCGTTGTTTTGCTGTTTCAGACGGCACTCCATACCTTCGTTATCGTCTGCCTGTTTCGCTATGTACTCAGCGATGAAGTCATGACGCTTGACGAGTTGTTTGCCGCCGCGTCGATGTACGCGATGCTGGCATTCGTGTTCGCCTATCTTTATTCGATTATCGAATATTTCGCACCAGGCTCTTTCTACATTAACGCCAGTAATAATCCTGACGGTGTATTTACCTGGTTCGAGATGCTGTATTTCAGCTTTACTTGCCTGACCAGTGTCGGCTTTGGTGAAATTACACCGGTGAGCGACCATGCACGTTCATGGGTAATGATTCAACAATTAGTCGGCGTGCTTTATCTAGCCATCGTGATATCGCGATTGATTTCGATGCATTCGAGAAGAATAAAGTAATTCTTCAATCAACCGATGATTTTCAATACTCCGATTAAAGCTTCGGCCACCGTGTGTCGACGCACTGCTTCGCGATCGCCATCGAAGTGGAAAACTTTCGCAATCGGATAACCGCCGCGACGTTTCCAGGCAATCCAAACGGTGCCGACCGGTTTGTCTTCGGTTCCACCGGTAGGTCCGGCAATGCCGGTCACGGCAACAGATATGCTGGCACCCGAGGTAATCATTGCACCGGATACCATTTCAATCACGGTTTCCTGACTGACCGCACCATGTTGCATCAAAGTCTCCGGGCGCACGCCCAGCAGTGCCTGCTTGGCTTCATAGCTATAAGCCGCCATGCCGGCTTCGAACCAGTCCGAGCAACCGGGAATATCGGTAATCATTTTGGCAATCCAGCCGCCGGTGCAGCTTTCGGCTGTGACAAGGCTTAAATGAGCTGCTTTCAACGCACTGCCAACCTGTTCAGCCAGAGCGTGCAGGCGGTTGTCGTCGTAGGCAATATTTTCGTTGGCGATATCGTTCATTCCATTAGAATAGTGGGCCTTGCCGATGAAAGCCATGACAACACCGTGGATTTAAGCCAACACACGCCGCTGATGCGCCAATTTTTTACCGCGAAAGCCGAATATCCCGACATTCTGCTGTTCTTTCGCATGGGCGATTTCTACGAATTGTTTTATGACGATGCGCGTAAAGCCGCGAAATTGCTGGATATCACGCTGACCCAGCGCGGCAGCTCGGCAGGCCAGCCGATTGCGATGTGCGGCGTGCCCTACCACGCCGCAGAAGGCTATCTGGCACGACTGGTGGCCCTGGGTGAATCAGTCGCGATTTGCGAACAAATCGGCGATCCGGCGCTGGCAAAAGGTCTGGTCGAACGCAAAGTCGTTCGCATCGTCACACCGGGAACGGTGACCGATGAGGCGATGCTGCAGGAACGTCGCGATAGTTTGCTGTTATCCATCTCGCACGGAAAACATGGTTTCGGAATTGCCTGGGCAGACTTATCCGCCGGCCGTTTTTTGGTCAATGAAGTGGCGAATGAAGATGCCTTGCAGGCGGAACTTGCGCGTCTTGATCCGGCAGAAATTTTGATTCCGGATGAAGATGGCTTGCCGGTATTTTTGCAGGGCATGACTGGTGTTCGTCGCCGCGCGCCCTGGTTGTTTGATAGCGAAACCTGCCGTCGCCAATTATTGCGCTTTTTTTCGCTGCATGATTTAAGCGGTTTCGGTATTGACACACTGCCTTTGGCAATTGGTGCTGCTGGTGCCCTGCTCGCTTATGTTGAAGAAACTCAAAAACAACGTTTGCCGCATCTTTCGAACATCGTGCTGGAATCTTCCGACGACAGTATTGCGATGAATGCCGCGACTCGACGACATCTGGAATTGGATTCGCGTGTTGATGGCCGTATTGAACATACCCTGCTCGGCGTTTTGGATTCGACCATCACACCGATGGCAGGACGTTTATTGCGACGATGGCTACACCGTCCGTTGCAAAATCGTGTCGTCGTCAGCGAGCGTTTGCATGCGGTAAAAACACTGATTGAAAATCGTAGCGAGCAAAGCCTGCGTGAGCAATTTCGTGCACTGGGCGATATTGAACGAATTCTCGCGCGTGTCGCCTTGCGTTCGGCAAGGCCGCGCGATTTGAGCACCTTGCGCGATGCTTTATTGGCATTGCCCGAATTAAGCAAAGCACTTGCACCCCTGGATTCACCGCGCCTAAAAGTGTTACTAAACGAATGCGGCCAGCATGATGTTCAAGCAGCCTTATTAAAATCCGCCATTCAACTTCAACCACCGGTTTTATTGCGCGATGGCGGCGTGATTGCGAATGGTTATGACGCCGAGCTCGACGAGTTTCGCGAACTGGCGACGAATGCCGATCAATTCCTGATTGATCTCGAGATTCGCGAAAAAGCCGAAACCGGCATTCCAACACTGAAAGTTGGCTACAACCGCGTGCATGGTTATTACATTGAAATCAGCAAAGGCCAGTCGGTCAAGGCACCCACGCATTACACGCGCCGGCAAACACTGACTGGCGCCGAACGTTACATCACCGAAGAACTGAAAAACTTCGAAGACAAGGTGTTGTCGGCAAAAGATCGTTCCTTGTCGCGCGAGAAATTCCTGTACGAGGGATTACTTGACGCCTTGAATGTAAATCTTGAATCGCTCAAACGTTGTGCCGCTGCCCTGAGCGAACTCGATGTGCTGGCCTGCTTCGCCGAACGCGCACAGGCACTGGATTGGGCCTGTCCGGAATTATCCGACAACCCCGGCATTTATATCGAACGCGGCCGTCATCCGGTCGTGGAAGCGGTTCGCAGCGAGCCCTTCGAACCCAATGATTTACAGCTCGATGAAAATAGACGAATGTTGATTATCACCGGCCCGAACATGGGTGGTAAATCGACCTACATGCGGCAAAATGCATTGATTGTCTTGCTCGCGCATATCGGCAGCTACGTGCCTGCAAGCGCAGCGATTATTGGACCGATTGATCGCATCCTGACCCGCATCGGTGCCGGCGATGATCTGGCAAAAGGACAATCGACTTTCATGGTGGAAATGTCGGAAACCAGTTACATATTGCATCACGCAACAAAAAATTCGCTGGTATTGATGGATGAAATTGGTCGTGGCACATCGACCTATGATGGCTTGTCGCTAGCAGAAGCCTGCGCGCAGCACTTGGCAGAAACAAATCGTGCCTACACCTTGTTCGCAACGCATTATTTCGAACTGACAGCTTTGGCAGAAGCCGGCAGCGGTATTGCGAACGTGCATCTTGATGCGATCGAACACGGCGACAAATTGGTGTTCATGCATGCGGTAAAAGACGGCCCGGCAAATCGCAGTTTTGGTTTACAGGTGGCAGCACTGGCCGGCTTGCCGCGCAGTGTGATCTCGCATGCAAAACGTACCTTGGCGGAACTGGAAGCACGGCCTTCACATGCCAGCGAAATGTCGCCACTGACCTTGGAACAACCTCAACAGATGGGGCTCTTTGTTAAGCCGTCCCCGATCGCAGATGCACTGGCGGCGATTGATCCGGACGAGCTGACGCCCAAGCAAGCCTTAGAAGCTTTGTATAGATTGAAATTATTGGGCTAAACCCATCGTCAGGGGTTAGAGCACCGGCTACAGCAAATCTAAATCACCCAGTGCGTTTATCAAGCGCCGTGCGCGCTTATCGGGTTTGGTGGCCGGCGCTTTGTAGCCGGCATTTTCCATCTTGCGCCGTTCGCGTTCCGCTTCACGCTTTAGGCGGCTTTCATCGGATTCCACATAAAGCGTTTGCGCGATGCTGGCGCTTCCGCGCTTTTCGCTAATCGAGATGACGGTAATTTCAAATAATTCATTACTGCGCGTAATCTCTAATCGATCCTGAATTTTTATCAGACGTGAGGGTTTGATGGCCTGACCTTCAATCTCAACCTTGCCGGTTTCGATGGCATGCTTTGCAATCGCGCGAGTCTTGTAAAACCGTGCAACCCAGAGCCACAGATCAGCTCTAATGGCACTCACAGGTTCATTGGATTCTTTTTTAGCCATGGCTGATTTTTATCACATAAAACTTGTCTTACGTATGCAAAAAGTACTTCAGTCCCGATCGTTCGGCAACGATATCGGGGCCAAAACCCTCCGCATGGTAATAAAAAAGCCACCCGAAGGTGGCTTTTTTGAACACTCTGCCAGTAAAACTTATTTGGCAGCGTTGAGATCTTCTTTAATACGGGCTTTCTTGCCTTCCAGATCACGCAAGTAATACAACTTGGCTTGACGGACGGCACCACGACGCTTCACCTGAACCGAATCAATGATGTGGCTGTGGGTTTGGAATACACGCTCAACGCCGAAACCATGCGAAATTTTACGCACGGTGAAAGCGGAGTTTACACCGGCATTTTTGATGGCGATAACTACGCCTTCATATGCCTGGACGCGTTCGCGATTGCCTTCCTTAACTTTTACGTTAACGATGATGGTGTCGCCCGGGCCGAATTTCGGCAGCTCGCGCTGCGTTTGTTCGGATTCAAATTGTTGGAGAAGCTTGTTCATGGTTGCACCAAACTAAGTAGTTTTAGGTAAGAATTCGTAAGCACTCGGCGTCAGTACAGCCGTAGCGAGTCGCACATTATAAAGGTCAATGTGCCTGATTGGCTAGGGCTTTTTTACTTTTTTGAGGTGTTCAGACTGAAATTCGGCCAACAAAGCTGCATCGGCCTTGTTCAATTGGCGATTAGCCAGCAATTCCGGCCTTCTAAGCCATGTTCGGCCCAGACTCTGCTGCCTGCGCCACTTGGCGATAGCCGCATGATCACCGGATAAAAGTACCGGCGGCACGCCTTCGGTACCCCAGATTTCGGAGCGGGTGTAATGCGGGCAATCGAGTAAGCCATCCTCGAAACTGTCTTGAGCTGCAGAATCGGCATGGCCCAGAGCACCATCCTGCAATCGGCCGACCGCATCGATGATGACGGCTGCCGCCAATTCGCCACCGGACAACACGTAATCACCAATCGAGATTTCTTCATCGACATGACGCTCGATAAAGCGCTCGTCGACACCTTCATAGCGACCGCAGAGCAAAATGAGACGCTCAGCCGATGCCAATTCTTTAGCCTTGGCTTGAGTCAACGGCTGACCTTGCGGACTCAGATAAATGACTTTGGCGGGAATTTCGGAATCATTTCGGATGGCTTCAAGGCAAGCGCTTAGTGGCTCGTTCAACATCAACATGCCGGGCCCACCACCAAACGGACGTTCATCGACACGACGATAATTGCCGGTCGCGTAATCGCGCGGATTCCAGGCTTTAACTGTCAGCAGCTCGCGCTCCTGCGAGCGCCCTATCACGCCGATACCGGCGCTCTGCGCGATAAAGTCGGGAAATAAGGTGATGACATCAATACGCATATTTTCTTCCGTATCGATTAAAAGTCGGCTTCCCAATCAACGATTATTTTTTGGGCATCGAAATCGATGCTCTTGATGTAATCGTCCATCACAAAAGGCAGCAAACGCACGCGCTCGCCTTGGACAAACATCACGTCGTTCGCACCATTATTGAACAGATGCGAGACCTTGCCGAAATCGACGCCTTCGAGGTTATTCACCTGCATGCCTTCGAGATCGATCCAGTAATATTCGCCGGCTTTTGGTGCCGGTAAACGTGAACGCGGCACCCAGACTTCTGCACCGGTTAATGCCTCCGCGGCATCGCGATCTTCAATGTCGGGGAAAAATACCGTCAGGCCTTTATTGGTTTCACGGGCGCGGATTTCAGTGATTTCTTTTTCTACACCCTGATGCACCATTATCCAGGGCTGATATTTCAGAACCTGCTTCAATGGGTCCGTGAACGACAGCAATTTCACTTCGCCACGAACGCCAAAAGCGCCGACCACCCTGGCTACTAGGATGCGGCGCTCTGGATTATTCATTGGACTCGCCATTATTCAATGGCGAAAAGCTTAGGCCGAAGCCTTACCAGCTTCTTTAAATAACACGCTGACTTTGTCGGTCAATTGCGCGCCGTGCGAAACCCAATGCTTGATACGCTCAAGATTAAGTTCAACGCGTTTTTCTTGACCTTGGGCAACCGGGTTGTAGTAACCCACGCGCTCAATGGAACGGCCGTCGCGCTTATTGCGCTGGTCGGTCACAACAACGTGATAGAAGGGACGCTTTTTGGCGCCGCCGCGGGCCAGGCGAATCTTGACCATGGTAATTTGCTCTACTTTCTTAAGGTGAATTGGCGACTTACGATTAAGTAGACCGCCAGGGAGCCGGAGATTATAGCGGGGAAATGCCCTCGTGGAAACCCTGACCGGGCTTTTTCGGGCATTTAACAGGCTTAACGCCTAAATCCGCCGCCACCAGGAAAGCCGCCGCCGCCCATCATGCCTTTCATGGCGCGCATCATGCCCTTCATTCCGCCGCCTGCCAGCTTGCTCATCATGCTTTCCATTTGCTGGAATTGCTTCAGCATCTTGTTCACGTCGGCCGGCGTGGTGCCCGACCCCTTGGCAATACGGGCACGGCGCGAGCCGTTCAGCAAGGCCGGATTGCGGCGCTCTTTCTTGGTCATGGAGTTAATGATGGCGACCATGCGCGGCACTTCCTTGCCGGTGACCTGAGATTTCACGTGATCGGGCACCTGCGACATGCCCGGCAATTTATCCATTAAACCGGACAATCCGCCCATATTCTGCATTTGCTCCAGCTGGTCACGCATATCGTTCATATCGAATTTTTTGCCCTTGGCCACTTTCTCGGCAAATTTCTGGGCTTTTTGATGATCGACCTGCGACTGCACCTGCTCGACCAGGCTGAGCACATCACCCATATCCAGAATACGGCTCGCGGCACGATCTGGATGGAAAACATCCAGACCATCGAGCTTTTCACCGACACCGACAAATTTGATCGGCTGTCCGGTAATGTGCCGAACCGACAAGGCCGCACCACCGCGCGCATCACCATCGGTCTTGGTCAACACGACGCCAGTCAAAGGCAGGGCATCGGCAAAGGCTTTCGCGGTATTCGCGGCATCCTGACCGGTCATGGCATCAACGACGAATAGGGTTTCTACAGGTGAAATCGCGGCATGCAGGGCTTTGATTTCCTGCATCATCGCTTCGTCGATCGCCAAGCGACCAGCAGTATCGACGATCAAAACATCGACATAACTTTTGCGGGCATCATCAATGGCAGCGCGGGCAATATCTTCGGGTTTCTGATTGGCATTCGATGCAAAAAAGATCGCGCCGGATTGTTTCGCCAACGTTTCGAGCTGTTGAATCGCGGCGGGACGATATACGTCGCAACTCACCACCATCACTTTTTTCTTGCGTTTTTCTTTCAGGAATTTCGCCAGCTTGCCGACCGTCGTGGTTTTACCGGCGCCCTGTAAACCTGCCATCAGAATCACGGCCGGTGCCGGCACATTCAAATTCAGATCGGTCGCCTGCGAACCCATAATCGTGGCGATTTCATCGTGCACGATTTTAATCAATGCCTGCCCTGGAGTCAGGCTTGCCATCACGTCCTGGCCAATCGCGCGAGCCTTGATGCTTTCGATCAGTGCCATCACCACCGGCAATGCCACGTCGGCTTCCAGCAAGGCAATGCGGACTTCGCGCAAGGATTCCTTGATGTTGTCTTCGCTCAAACGGCCGCGACCGCGCAAATTCTGCAGTGTGCTGGAAAGACGCTGGGTAAGTGACTCGAACATGATGCTTCCGGCTTACAATTAAAGAAGGCAATTATAGCCCAGCAGAGCCGCTTTTCAGGGCTCTGCGTTCTCAGACTTAGCTGAACATGCGACACTTGTGACATGACATTTACCTTCATTGCCGCCCTTCTCTACCTCCTTGCTGCTGGCCTGCTGCTCAGGCGCACCGAGCCCGATGCTTCCTCGCCGCACAAGCCAGCGTTTTTTTTGGCGGCAAACGCCGTACTTTGCCATGCCCTAGTGCATGTTCTGGAAGTCGTGAATGGCACCGGCCTGCAATTGCATTTCTTTGCGGCACTCTCATTGGTCGCGCTTGGCATGGCAGCACTTACCACCAGTGTGTCCTTGAATCAGAGAATGCAGGCGCTCGGGATTGCGGTATATCCGCTGGCCGCCGCTTTCCTCGTGATTTTTTATTTTTTTGGCGTCAACCGGCCCACGCAACTCGGCTGGCAATTATTGATGCATGCGATGCTGGCACTACTGGCCTATGCGACCTTGGCTATTGCCTCGCTGCTCGCGCTAATGCTGTGGTTTCAGGAACGCGCCCTTCGCAACCGTAAAATTCATGGCTGGCTTCGTGCTTTGCCACCGCTAGTCCATATGGAAACTTTATTGTTTCGCACCGTCGGTGTCGGTTTTATTTTACTGACTTTTGTATTGGTGACTGGCGTTTTATTTGTTGACGATATGATGGCGCAACATTTGTGGCATAAAACCGTGCTGTCGATTTTGTCCTGGATTGTATTTGCCGGTTTATTATTCGGCCGCTGGCGTTACGGATGGCGCGGGCCGCGGGCCGTTCGGCTGACGCTAATTGCGATGTGTTTATTACTGTTATCGTATTTCGGTAGTCGTGCGGTGTTGGAGATTTTGGGAAAGATTTGACCGATTAAAAAGCCGCCTGCAACGCATCACTTAAGCGCTCAACCCCGATCACTTCCATCTCCTTGAACATGCCTTTTTTCGGGGCATTTGCTTTCGGCACAATCGCGCGTTTGAAGCCGTGTGTTGCCGCTTCCTTCAAACGCTCTTCGCCGTTCGGCACCGGACGAATTTCGCCGGACAAACCGACTTCACCAAACGCAACGGTTTTATCGGCTAACGGCTTGTCGCGCAGCGAACTCAGCACCGACAACAACACAGGCAAATCCGCAGCGGTTTCCTGCACGCGAATACCACCCACCACATTCACGAAAACATCCTGGTCATAAACACCGACACCACCATGGCGATGCAACACCGCCAGTAGCATCGCGAGACGATTTTGTTCCAGCCCCAAGGTCACTCGGCGCGGGTTCGCGAGCGGGCTTTTATCGACAAGTGCCTGCACTTCAACCAATAACGGGCGCGTGCCTTCGCGTGTGACCAACACAATGCTACCCGGTGTTTGGCTTTGCGAGCCGGAAAGAAAAATCGCCGAGGGGTTCGGCACTTCTTTCAAGCCTTTTTCCGACATCGCAAAAACACCTAGTTCGTTCACAGCGCCGAAGCGGTTTTTGAAAGCACGCAGCACGCGGAAACGGCTGCCGCTATCGCCTTCAAAATATAAGACGGCATCGACCATGTGTTCGAGCACGCGCGGGCCGGCGATACCGCCCTCTTTCGTGACATGGCCAACCAGAAACACTGCAGTGCCAGTTTCTTTTGCGAAACGTACCAATCGTGCGGCACTTTCCCGGACCTGACTTACTGAGCCGGGAGCCGCCGTCAACAATTCCGACCATAGCGTCTGGATGGAATCGGCAATAATTAGTTTCGGCTTGGTCGTGGATGCCTGAGCAATGATTTTTTCTACGCCAGTTTCGGCCAGTGCGTGCAATACATCGAGATTCAAACCGAGCCGCGTGGCGCGCCCGGCAATTTGTCCGAGACTTTCTTCACCACTAACGTACAAACCATTCATGCTTGCGCCCATATGTGCGAGCGTTTGCAATAACAAAGTGGATTTGCCGATACCGGGGTCACCACCAATCAACACCACCGAACCTTCGACCAAGCCACCGCCGAGCACACGGTCGAACTCGCCGATGCCGGTCGACATCCGGGTTTCTTCGGATTGATTGACCGATTTCAGCGGCGTGATTTTCGGGGTATGGATATCACCGGCCCAGCCACCTTGGCGTGTTGATTGTTTGGCGGCCGACGCGGATTCGATAACGAATTCGCTTAGCGTATTCCAGGCACCGCATTCACCGCATTGGCCCTGCCATTTATTATGTTCGGCACCGCATTCGCTGCAGACGTAGGCGGTTTTAGATTTGGGTTTGGATATTGCCATTGGAGTGTACGCAACTCGCAGGTGAAGGGAATCAAACAAGAAAGCTTTGCTGCTGAAACACTATATCCGAAAGGCCGTGAAAATCATTAAGCACGATGTAGTTTTTCCAGTCAGGATTTTCCTACACCTCATTCTCAGAAGTTGAGATACAAAAAAACCCGCCGAAGCGGGTTGATTGATCTGCCGGGAATAGGAATCGAACCTACGACCTCATCATTACGAATGACGCGCTCTACCAACTGAGCTATCCCGGCGCAGGCGGTGATTTTAAGGCTTTAGCGGGGGTGGGTCAATGTTGCAGCCGTGCGCGGCATTCATAGATTCATAGAAGCACCGTAGGAGCACTCACGAGTGCGATCACAGATTGCGGAAATTTCTGGTTCTCGTAGGGATGCTCACCTGCACAATCAAGAATGTCGCAGGTTTATCGCGCTCGTGAGCGCTCCTACGCGGTAGCCTGACAGATCATTCGCGCTTGTGAGTGCGCCTACTATGTCGCAGGTTTTTCGCACTCGTGAGTGCTCCTAAGGTGGTTTCAGTCCACCAGCACCAGGCGTAATTCTTTTGGCAGTGCGAACACGATGTTTTCCGGCTCACCATCGAGTTCAGTAACGGCGCCTGCACCCAAGGACTGCAATCGATTAATAACACCCTGCACCAAGACTTCAGGTGCGGAGGCACCTGCGGTGACGCCGATGTTCTTGCGGCCCATCAGCCATTCGGGTTTGATAAATTCTGCGCCATCAATTAAGTAGGCTTCGCAACCTTCTTTTTCCGAAAGCTCACGTAAACGGTTGGAGTTGGAGCTGTTCACCGAACCGACCACCAGGACCAAATCGCATTTTGCGGCCAGTTCTCGTACGGCATCCTGGCGATTTTGGGTGGCATAGCAAATATCGTCGTGTTTCGGTCCCTGAATCAGAGGAAACCGCTTTTTCAATGCTTCGATTACATCGCGGGTTTCATCTACGGACAATGTGGTCTGAGTGGTGTAAGCAAAGTTTTCTGGCTGTTCGACTTCCAGTTTCATTGCATCTTCGACGTCTTCGACCAGATAAATTTTTCCCTTGCCGTCTTCCTGCCGCCATTGGCCCATGGTGCCTTCCACTTCGGGATGGCCTTCATGTCCAATCAAGACAACATCACGGCCATTACGGCAATGCCGCGCAACTTCGATATGGACTTTTGTTACCAGCGGACACGTGGCGTCGAAAATTTTCAACCCGCGCTCAGCCGCTTCCGCACGAACCGCTTGCGATACGCCATGGGCACTGAAAATTACCGTCGCGCCGGTCGGCACTTCATCCAATTCTTCGACAAATACTGCGCCGCGCTGGCGTAGGTCTTCAACAACGAAGCGGTTATGCACGACTTCATGGCGAACATAAATTGGCGCACCGAAACTTTCAATCGCCCGCTTCACGATTTCGATGGCGCGATCAACACCTGCGCAAAAACCGCGTGGATTGGCGAGCACGATATTCATTTGGTTTCGTCCTTTTTGCCGAAGCTGAAAAGTATCAATAGTGCCGCACCCAGCACGATGCAACTATCGGCGATATTGAAAACAGGCCAGGAATAGCTTTTGTAATACCACTCGATAAAATCGACGACATAACCGAAACGAAAACGATCCACCAGATTACCCAATGCTCCGGAAATAATCAGCGAATACGGCAATGCATCTCGCCAGTGGTCGCGCGGCATTTTGAATAGCAACACGGTCAGCACCAGACTCACCGTAATTTTCATCACGACGAAAAACCAGTGCGCCCATTGACCAGAATTGGCCAGAAAGCTGAATGCAGCGCCGGTATTGTGCGCCAGTGTCCAATCCCAGAAACCGGCAATGAATGGAACCGATTCACCGTATTGCAGGTTGGCGGTCGCAATGTGTTTTGTCCATTGATCCAGAAGAATCAGGACAATCGAAAGCACAAGCCAGATCAAGGCAGAGGGCGATTTTTGAGAGGTGTTCATTAATTTCTTATTTCTTTCCGGATTCGTCCCGACTTGCGCCGGGATTTTGATTAGAAGTAACGACGCACTTCGCCAGTACCGTTCACATTGACCTCGCAGCGACTGCAAAGTTCTGGGTCGTCCGCGTGGCTACCCACGTCTTCACGGTAATGCCAGCATCGCACGCACTTGGTGTGCTTCGATGCTTGTGCATGGATGAAGATTGGTGAATTCTCCACGGCCAGTGCCTGTTCGTTTCTCGCCGATACAGGCTTCAGGTTCAACTGCGATGTAATGAACAGGAAACGGGCTTCTTCAGAAACAGGTTGCAGTTTTTGCAATAGCGCATCATCAACAAACAGCTCCACTTCGGCTTGCAGCGAAGCACCAATCTCGCCGTTCACACGCATTGGCTCAAGTACTTTGCTGACGGCATCGCGCACGGCAAATACAGCATCGAAGTCCGCTGCACTTAATGCCGCATTTTCAGGCATGCCCTGGAGATTTTCGTACCAGGCCGCCATCAGCACATGCGCTTCGCGTTCGCCCGGCAATGTGCGCCAGATTTCATCGGCGGTGAAACTCAGTACCGGTGCAATCCAGCGAACGAATGCTTCGGCGATATGGAACATCGCGGTTTGTGCCGAACGACGACCGAGGCTATCGACTTGCATCGTGTACAAACGATCTTTGGTGACATCGAGATACAGCGCACCCAAGTCATTGGTGCAGAAATTTTGCAGCTTGCTGACGACGGCGGCAAAATCATAACGCTCGTAAGCGGCAATAATTTCTTCCTGCACGGCCAGCGTGCGAGCGACTGCCCACTGATCTAGAAGCAACATGTTTTGATGCGGTACAAGATTTTGTTCCGGATCGAAACCCGCCAGATTACCCAGCAAGAAACGTGAAGTATTGCGAATACGACGATAAGCATCGGCACTGCGTTTCAAAATATCATCCGACACCGACATTTCATTGCGGTAATCGGTGGCGGCAATCCACAGACGCAAAACATCGGCGCCGAGTGAATCATTTACTTTTTGCGGCTCGACGGTATTGCCCAATGACTTGGACATTTTCTTGCCCTGCGCATCGACCGTGAAGCCATGCGTGAGCACCTGGCGATATGGCGCAACGCCGTCCATCGCAATGCCAGTCAACAGCGAACTCTGGAACCAGCCGCGATGTTGATCGGAACCTTCCAGATACAAATCGGCAGGCTTGTGCAAACCGTCTTGCGGCCGCGCAGCCAGCACGCATTCGTGAGTTACGCCGGAATCAAACCAGACATCCAGAATGTCTTTGACTTGATCATAATCCGCGGCTTCGTCGCCGAGGAAATCATGAGCATCAATACCGTACCAGGCGTCAGCACCTTTCTGCTCGACAAGTGTTGCGACTTCGCGCATCAACTCGACCGAACGCGGATGCGGCTCGCCGGTTTGCTTGTGTATGAACAAGGCAATCGGCACGCCCCAGGTACGTTGACGGGAGATACACCAGTCCGGACGGCCATCGATCATGCCCACGATACGGGCTTCGCCCCACTCCGGAATCCAGGCCACTTTCTTGATCGACTCGAGCGCATCGGCGCGCAGGTTCGCCTGGTCCATCGAGATAAACCATTGCGGTGTGGCGCGGAAAGCCACCGGCGATTTATGACGCCAGCAATGCGGATAACTGTGGCTTAATTTTTCCGATGCCAGCAACACGCCGCGTTCCTGCAGCAAGGCAACAACGGTGTCGTTTGCTTTCCAGATATATTGGCCGGCGAAAATTTCGGTGTTCGGCAAATACACGCCTTTGCCGTCGATCGGATTCAACACTTCCAGACCGTACTTGGCGCCGACGACAAAGTCTTCCTGACCATGGCCGGGCGCGGTATGCACGGCACCGGTACCGGCATCGGTGGTGACGTGGTCACCGAGAATGATTGGCACGATGCGCGAATAAAACGGGTGCTGAAGTTTCAATAATTCAAGCGCTGCGCCTTTGGCACGACCAAGAATTGTCGCCTCACCCAAACCATAACGCAGTGCCACGGTTTCACTAAGCGCTTCGGCAACCACCAATAAAACCCGAATGCCTGCTCGCGATGGACCTTCGATCAATACGTAATCCAGGTCCGGGCCAAGCGTGACTGCCAGGCTTGCAGGCAATGTCCATGGTGTCGTGGTCCAGATCGGCACGGTGACAATGGCATCGCCACTATCGACGCCAAATTTTTCAGCGAGTGCTTTCTGATCGATTGCGTCATAGGCGACATCCACTGCCGGCGAAACTTTATCAGCGTATTCAATTTCCGCTTCTGCCAAAGCAGAGCCACAATCAAAACACCAATGTACCGGTTTTGCACCGCGCGCCAAATGTCCACGTTCAATTATCTTTGCGAGCGAACGTAGCATATCGGCTTCAAATTTGAAGTCCATGGTGCGGTACGGGTTTTTCCAATTGCCCAATACCCCCAGACGCTGGAAATCTTTTGATTGTCCGTTGATTTGTTCGTTGGCGTATTCACGGCATTTTTGGCGGAAAGTGGCTGCGTCCATTTTGTCGCCGACCTTGCCGTATTTTTTCTCGACGGCCAATTCAATCGGCAGACCATGACAATCCCAGCCTGGGACGTACGGTGCATCAAACCCGGACAGCAGTTTCGATTTCACGACGATGTCTTTCAGGGTTTTATTAACAGCGTGACCAATATGAATCGAACCGTTCGCGTAGGGCGGGCCGTCATGCAGCACGAACTTCTTTTCGCGCGCAGCAGTTTTTTCACGAATGGCTTCATACCAATTCATGTCCTGCCAGCGCTTGAGCATATCGGGCTCGCGCTTGGGCAAATCACCACGCATCGGGAATGCGGTGTCGGGCAAGGAAATCGTATGTTTGTAATCTTTTTTCACGTCACTCACGCGCTAACTCCAAGGTCTTTCTTATCATTTTTGTCATGCTGCAAAATTTTTCTTGCCTGCTGCGAATCCATATCCATTTGCCTGATCAATGCAGCTAAGCCATCAAACTTTTCTTCGTCGCGCAATTTGGCGACGAACTCGACGGTGATGCGTTTGCCGTAAAGGTCGCCGTTGAAGTCAAACAGATGCGCTTCGAGTAATGGCTCGATACCCGCCACGGTCGGACGTGTACCCAAACTGGAAACACTCGCCATTTTTTCCGGGCCAACACCATGCACCCACGTTGCATAAATACCATGCAAAGCCGTGCGCTTGCCTGCCAAACGGATATTTGCGGTCGGGTAACCTAATTGACGACCGAGTTGTTTGCCATAAACCACTTTGCCTGCAATGGCATAACGATGACCGAGTGCTTTTTCCGCACCCGCCATATCGCCACTGGATAATTGCAAGCGCAAACGCGTACTGGAAACGCGTTCGCCATCGTGCAATACCGGTGTAATTTCATGGGCGGTAAAACCAAACTGTGTACCAAGCGTTTGCAGCATGGCAATATCGCCACGGCGACCTTTGCCGAAACGGAATTCCGGACCCACCCAGACTTCCTTTGCATTTAGTTTGCGGACCAGCACTTGTTCGATAAAATCTTCCGCGCTCATTGAACTCAGTTGCGCATTAAATCGTAGCAAGCCGACCACATCGCAACCCAGCGCCGCCAAACCCTCAAACTTGGCACGCGGCAACAACAAACGCGGCGGCGGCGATTCTTTCGAAAAGAATTCACGCGGCAATGGCTCGAAGCTCAATGCCGCCAAAGTCAAATTCGCCGCTCGCGCGCGCAAACGCGTGTGTTCGATCAGAGCTTGATGCCCGCGATGCAGGCCATCAAATGCTCCAATACAAATCACACTTCCTGCCGGGCTACCCACTGGCGGGCCCGCAACGTCGCGAAACAAAGTCGTCATGGGCTAATTATAGCGGTGATATGGGGTTTCTTGATGCTTGCAGACGTGGGAGCGGCGTAAGCCGCGAACGTTTCCGGGCATTCGGGCCCAAGGGCCCTCCTACGATTGAATTGAAATCACTGTTCGCGCAAATGCCGTGGCCGCAGGCCGGTGACAATCAAAGCCAAACCGTAAGCGACCGCGCCCGCCGCCACTGCACCGAGCAACATAAGCACACGGCTCCACCAAACATAGTCAGACCAGGCTCCCGCCATATGGCGTATCGTCAATACCGCGATAGTCATTGAAATCAGGCCCAGCAGAATTTGCAACATTAACTTGCGCCAGCCTTTTTCAGGCTGGTACACACCAAGTTTCATCAAATAACGCCATAGTAAGTAAGTGTTGAAGATGCCTGCCAACGCGGTTGCCAGCGCAATACCGGCGTGGGCCGCTTCAAATTTAATGCCCCATAGTGGAATAACAATGGCGACGGTCAACACCACATTCACGATCACCGTATAAATAGCGGCCCGCATGGGGGTTTTGGTGTCGTGGCGTGAATAAAAGGCCGGCAGCAAGACTTTGCTGAGCATAAAGGCAGGAATAGCGACGCCCATTGCGGTCATGCTGGCCGCTACCATGTGAACGTCATGCAACTTGAATTTTCCGTGATAGAACAAGGTCGCAGTCATTGGCTCGGCGAGCAGAATCAGGCCCACAGATGCCGGCATACCTACTAGCATCACCAGCCTTAAACCCCAATCGATCGAATGCGAAAAACCTGCGGTATTGTTATTGGCATGATGCGAAGACAGATGCGGCAAAATGACCGTGCCAATCGCAACGCCGAACAAGCCCAAGGGCAGCTCCACCAGGCGATCGGAGTAGTACAGCCAGGACTGCGCCTGCACTACCAGCAATGACGCAAACATGGTGCCGACCAGCAAATTTATTTGCGACACCGACGAAGAAAATATGGTTGGCAACATCAGCTTGAATACGCGCTTCACGCCTTCGTGTTTCAGGCTGAATTTGAAATGCGGGGTCTTGGCATGACGCGCCATGGCCGGCCAGAGCAGCAAGGTTTGCGCAACACCGGCGATAAACACGCCCCAGGCCAATGAAAACTCTCGGATATTAAAATAGCGGGCCAGCAGTAACATCGCGCCAATCAGCGATAGGTTGTGCAATACCGGCGTAAAAGCGGGCAGGCCAAAATGCCGGTAGCTATTTAAAACCGACCCCGCCAAGGCGGTCATCGATATAAACATCAGGTAAGGAAAGGTGATCCGCAGCATATCGGCCGTTAAAGCCACTGTGGCCGAGTTTTCATCGGCAAAAATCAGGAATAAACGGGCAATCCAGGGAGATAGCAACATGCCCAGCGCCGTGACCAACATGACGGCGGCCAGCAATGCGCCGGCAATGTGGTCCAGGAAGTCTTGCAATGCCTTTTCATCGCCTTTTTCCTTTAATTCCGATAAAACCGGCACAAAAGCAGAGGAAAACGAGCCTTCAGCAAAAATTCTTCGTAAATAGTTAGGAATTCTATACGCCACCACGAAGGCGGATACCGCCGCGTTGGTGCCAAACATGCTGGCCTGCAGCCAGTCCCGGGCAAAACCCATCACCCGGGAAAGGAAAGTCATGCTGGTAAAAATAGCGGTGGAACGCAGCAAGCCTTTGCGACTCATGCCGTTACTACTCCATGTAAAGGGGAAAAGCCCCAAGGTAATTGACTCAAGTCCATGAATCCGCCATAATTTGCAGTCTTTCCAACCCCATTTTACGTTCAGGAGCCCGCTGTGGCCAACATTAAATCTGCCAAAAAGCGCGCCAAGCAAGCTGTCGTCCGTAATGCGCGTAACACCAGTCACCGTTCGATGCTGCGCACTGCCGTCAAGCGCATCCTCAAAGCCATCGAAGGCAATGACGTTGTTGCTGCCGAAGCCGCTTACAAAGTTGCCGTGCCAATTCTTGACCGCTATTCGGCTCGTGGCTTGATCCACAAGAACAAAGCCGCACGCCACAAGAGTCGCATCAATACCCGCATCAAGGCAATGAAAGCGGCTTAATTGCCCGCTACATTGATTGAACAAAGCCGCAGCGATGCGGCTTTTTCATTTCTGGCGCAAAATAAACCCGAGAATCTCCATGTTTTCCGAGTCTGCCGTGAACACCGACGCCCTTATCCATACCGCTTTCTATAAATTTTTCCGCATCGATGATGTCGATGCTGCCGTCGACGTTTTGCGAGAGCTGACGCAGGGTTTGAAAGGCAGCATTCTGGTCGCCGGCGAAGGTATCAACGGCATGTTGGCGGCTTCGAAATTGGAGATCGGCGCTTTCGAACTGGCGCTACAAAATGATCCGCGCCTGCACGGCGCGTTCGAAGGCATCGTATTCAAACGCAGCCCCTGCAAAACCGTACCGTTCGGCAAAATGAAAGTCC
The DNA here is from genome assembly GCA_043789195.1 of Arenimonas sp. GTDB lineage: Bacteria > Pseudomonadota > Gammaproteobacteria > Xanthomonadales > Xanthomonadaceae > Arenimonas. The sequence continues at coordinate 22,941 of JAYWIC010000209.1, forward strand.
ACAAGAAAGCTGAAATTGTGCCGTTGGGCATTTCCGATGTTGATGCCACAAAAGCCGGTACCAATTTAAGTCCGCAAGCCTGGCGCGAATTGATCACGCAAGAAGATGTCGTGCTGCTGGACAATCGCAATAGTTTTGAATTCCGACTGGGCCATTTCAATAATGCCATTGATCCCGGCGTCGGTAATTTTCGTGACTTCCCAGAGTACGTCAAAGCCAATGTCGAGCAATGGAAGGCTGATGGCAAGCGAGTGGCCATGTATTGCACCGGTGGCATTCGCTGCGAAAAAACCAGCGCCTGGATGCTCGATATGGATATCCCGGTCTTTCAACTGGAAGGCGGCATCCTGAATTATTTCAAGGAAATGCCGGACGCCGAAAAGGATTGGCAGGGCGAATGTTTTGTTTTCGATAACCGTATTGCACTCGATACCCATCTGGTAGAAACCGACACAACGCTGGAAGATGTTTACAACGGCGAGCCAGATGGTGAGTGGCGCTTGAACCGCGCCAAAAAACTCGCGGCTGCGAACGACTAAGATGCTTCCGACACGCGACGGTGTTGGCCCCAGCGTGATTACCCTGCCCGTCGGCGACTGGCTGCTTGTGATTGATTTTCTCGTGCAACGATTCGATGCCATTCCTCGTGAAGAATGGTTGGCGCGCATGCAGAATGATTTGGTGGTGGATGAATATGGCTTGTCGGTATATCCGGAGCGCCCTTATCAGGCCTATCTGAAAATCTTCTATTACCGTTCGATCGAAAACGAAATCCCGATTCCGTTCGAAGAGAATATCCTGTTTCAGGATGAACATTTAATCATTGCCGACAAGCCGCATTTTCTACCGGTGATGCCGGCCGGCATTTATTTGCAGGAAACTTTGCTGGTCCGCTTGAAGCGCAAAACCGGCCTCGAGACTTTGGTGCCGATGCATCGGATTGATCGTGAAACCGCCGGGCTTGTCGTGTTCGTTATCAAGCCGGAAACCCGCGGCGCTTACCAGAGTTTATTCCTGAGTAAGCAAGTCGAGAAATGCTATCAGGCGATTGCGCCATATCGGGATGATTTGAAATTTCCGATGACTTACAAAAGTCGTTTGCAGGAAAGTGAGAATTTCATGCAAATGGAAGCCGTAGAAGGCGAGGTGAATTCCGAAACAGTAATTGAAGTTTTAGAGCAACGAGGTGGATTGGCCCGCTATCAGTTAAAACCAGTTACCGGAAAGAAACATCAACTGCGTGCGCATATGGCGGCACTAGGCATACCGATTTTGAATGACTTGATTTATCCGGTGCATCGCGCTGCCGATCAGGATGATTTTGAGAAGCCGCTGCAATTATTGGCGCAGCGGATTGCTTTTGTAGATCCGATTACTGGTCAAGAGCGAAAATTCGAGGCCAAGTTAAAACTCGACGCTATCTGAGGCAGGAGGCCGCTTGCGGGCGACCATGTCGGCCCAATGTGCAAGTCTTCTTTATTTTGTCTAGTTATCGAGACAAATTTTTGAATCGGATTTCGAGCACTGTACCGTACAATTTTCTATCGGTTCGCCCCGTGCATCAGCCAATGCAAAACACATATTTGCAGCTTCTTCATACGAAAAAACCATTAATTCGCCGCATTTAGTATCTCTTGCTGTGCCATTGGCAAGAAAACTACCAAGCAACTTTCCATCGTAAACAAGGACAATTCCTTCGCCACTGTTTTTCTTAAAGAATGCTTTATGTTTTTCAGGGTTCAAGCAATCATATTGAACAATTGAATAATCCTTTTTAAAGAACCTCATCTGCAATTGGTCATCTGAAAAATAAACCCTTCCCTTTCTAACATCTTCACAAGGAACAGCTTTTGCATCTTGTGGAAAAAATTCAGATACATTCAGATTGATTTTTGTTGAATTTTTGCATTCAACTGCAAGATATAGTTTCGACGTACCTGACGATTCCGAAACGCCACTTACTTTCTCTGTGCAACCTACGCTCAAAAAGCATAGGAACATTAAAATTGATCGTACAGCCATCACTACCGCGGCTTCATCGCTTCGCGTTCTGCAATATCTTCGGCAGCTTCAAGCGCAGCATGTTTTTCGTCATCGAAGAATTGCTGGATCTTCAGCATGATGGGCCAAGTGCCGTCGCGACCAATCGCGGAAACGACAAACCATGGTTCTTTCCAGTCGAGTGCTTTGACGATGGCGGCGGCGCGTTCTACACGCTCTTCATCATCAAGCAAATCGCCTTTGTTCAATACTAACCAGCGTGGTTTTTCCAGCATGCCGGGATCGTATTTGCGTAGTTCG
>JAYWIC010000210.1:0-1766 GCA_043789195.1 Arenimonas sp.
TTCAAGTCCGATTTCACGATGATTCAAAAATCACTGAATGATGTGTTGATCGAACCGCGACGTTCGCCCTTGATTCCCGGCTTTGACAGAGTAAAACAGGCGGCACTGGGTCACGGTGCACTTGGCGCCAGTATTTCCGGCGCCGGTCCGAGTGTATTTGCCTGGTGTGTCGGAAAAGCAATTGCCGAGACTACTGCGAAACATATGCAACAAGCGTTTCTCGAAGTTGGTTTGGAAAGCGATATTTTTATTTCTAAAGTAGCTGGCCCGCGTGCGGAGGTATTGTCATGCTCTGCCTGAGTACACGCGGAAAATCTCCGGCGACACCTCTGCACCGGGCCATCATCGGCGGCATTGCACCCGATGGCGGACTTTATTTGCCGGAACATATCCCGCAAATCGATGTATCGGAATTGCTCGAATCCGAAACTTATCAGGAAGCTGCCTTGCAGGTGATGGTGCCTTTCTTTGCGGGCGATCTTTTGGCAGGAAAACTGCCCGACATGATTGAGCGGGCGTTTAATTTTCCGGTGCCGCTGAAAAAATTATCATCGTCGAATGATTTTCTGCTCGAACTTTTCCACGGACCGACCTCCGCCTTCAAGGATGTGGGTGCACGTTTTCTGGCGCAATGTTTCGATGCCGTAGCTTCGCAAAACAAAATACGTACGATTTTGGTCGCCACTTCCGGCGATACCGGCGGCGCCGTCGCTGCAGCCTTTCATCGACAAGCGCATGTTCGCGTCATCGTGTTGTTCCCCGAAGGCAGAGTCTCGGCAAGACAGGCGCATCAACTGAGCTGCTTTGGCGACAACATCCACAGCTATCGCGTGCAGGGCAGTTTCGATGATTGCCAACGCTTGGTGAAATCGGCGTTTGCCGATAAAGAACTGTCAGAAAAACACGGACTCACTTCCGCCAACAGCATCAATCTCGGCCGCCTATTGCCGCAAATGAGTTATTACGCCTGGGCCGCGGTGCAATACGCGAATTCGGGCAAGGCAAACGATAAATTGAATTTCATTATACCGTCCGGCAATTTGGGCAATGCATTTGCCGCCGTTTTGGCGCGGGCGGCGGGAGCACCGATTGGCGATATCGTGTTGGCTACCAATGCCAATCACGTGCTGTCGGATTTTTTCGACAGCGGAGACTACACCCCGCGCGATAGTGTGAGCACACTCGCCAATGCGATGGATGTCGGCGCGCCGAGTAATCTCGAACGACTGCGTTATCTTTACCCCGAACAAAAAATCCATCAGGCAATATTGAAAGTGGAAAGCGTCGGCGATGACGAAATCCGACGCGCCATTCCAGTCACGCTGGATACGTACGACGAAATAATCTGCCCGCACACGGCCTGCGGCATGGTGGTGTTGGAGCGGCTTCGAGATGCCGGTGATCGGCGCGATTGGTGCGTCGTCGCCACCGCACATCCGGCGAAATTTGAAACGGTGGTCGAGCCGATGATTCAGCAAAGCATCGAAATTCCAGAGTCCTTGCAAAAACTGCTGGAGCGTCCGGCACAGGCCGAGTTATTGGTACCAGAGTTGAATGCATTGAAAGCCGTGCTGGAAAAAATTGACGGGTAGTTGGCCGTGTATATTCCTCAACACTCGCTCTATTCGCACACTGACTTCAAATTTTATTGCAGGCGATTTTGTCCGGCGTGATATGCGCCATGCTCGACAGGCGTTTCATGTCGAGAATTTTTACTTGCCGACCGTGTACACCGATCAAACCGTCTTCCTGCATCTTGTTAAGCG
>JAYWIC010000211.1:0-24737 GCA_043789195.1 Arenimonas sp.
TCCAAGCCTTCGCGTTCGGCTTCACGCTTAACGGCATGCGAACCCGGAACCACCAGCATGCGAACATTACTCGCGATTTTTCTATCGCGTAATAAATCGGCGGCGATACGCAAATCACTGATGCGTGAATTGGTGCAGCTACCCAGAAAAACCAGATCTACTTGCATGCCCAGCATTGGCTTGCCGGCATCAACTTGCATGTATTCCAATGCGCGCCGTTCCTGCAAATCTTTCGCCGCCGGCACCGAGGCATTCAATGCGATGACCATGCCGGGATGGGTACCGTAACTCACCGTTGCACGAACATCGGCAGCATCGATCTGCAATTCGCGGTCGTAAGTTGCGTTTTTGTCTGTGGGCAACAACTTCCATGCGCTGATGGCTTTATTCCATGCTTCGCCTTTCGGCGCTTGCAAACGATCTTTCAAATATTCGAAAGTTTTTTCATCCGGTGCGATCAAACCTGCACGGGCGCCGGCTTCAATCGACATATTGCAGAGCGTCATGCGCTCTTCCATGCTCAATGCCGAAATGGTTGAACCGCGATATTCAAATACATGACCGGTGCCACCATTGACGCCGAGTTTTCCGATGATATGCAGTGCCAAATCTTTTGCACTGACGCCTGCGGATAATTTTCCATTGACATGAATAGCGAAATTTTTTGGTTTACGCTGCCACAAGCACTGAGTCGCCATTGCATGACCCACTTCAGTGGTGCCGATGCCAAATGCCAAGGCACCAAACGCGCCGTGGGTGGAAGTGTGGCTATCACCGCAAACAATCGTCATGCCCGGTTGCGTTGCACCCAGTTCAGGGCCCATGACGTGCACGATGCCGCGATGCTCGCTGCTCCATCCGTGCAATTGAACGCCAAATTCCATGCAATTGCGTTCGAGTTGGGCCACTTGTTCGGCCGCTTCGGTGGTGAAATACACTTGCTGACCTAAGTCATCGGCAGCGGTGGTGGGTGTTGAATGGTCGAGCGTGGCCAATATCCGTTCGGGATGACGCAGTTTCAATCCACGATTGCGCAATTCAGTAAAGGCTTGTGGCGAAGTGACTTCGTGGATCAAATGCAAATCGACATACAGGATTCCGGGCATTGATTCGCTTTCAGCCTGCACTTGATGTGCATCCCAGATTTTGTCAAGCAAGGTGCGTGCGGAAGCATTCATTACGCGGCCTCCATTTCAGCGGCAGTTGTGGTGACTTCCTGATTCACTTTCGTCAGCCATGACCATTGGTCAACGGTGCTGCCATCGAATAATCCGAAGAAAGCTTTTTGCAGGGTTTGTGTCACCGGGCCGGGTTTTCCATTACCAACGGCTTTTCTATCGACTGAGCGAACCGGTGTGATTTCTGCTGCGGTGCCGGTCATGAAAACTTCGTCGGCGAAATACAGCATTTCACGTGGCAGGGCTTGTTCGACGACTTCATAGCCGAGTGTTTTCGCCAATGTGAAAACGGTATCGCGGGTGATGCCGCACAAAATGCTGGCACCGGCCGATGGCGTATAGATTTTTCCTTTGCTGACGATAAAAATATTTTCACCGGCACCTTCGCTTAACAAACCACCGGGTGCCAGAGCGATGCCTTCGACAAAGCCACCACGCACCGCTTCCTGCGCAATCAATTGGCTGGATAAATAATTACCACCGGCTTTTGCGCCGGTTGGATAGGTATTGGGTGCGGCGCGATTCCAGGAACTCACACACACATCAACGCCTTGCTCGAGAGCGGCGCTGCCGTGCATGCTGCCCCATTCAATGGCGATGATCGCCACATCAACGGCGATATCGTCAGTGGGTGCCAGGCTGAAAGTGAAGCCGGAGCGATACGCAATCGGGCGAACATAGGCGCTGCTCAAGCCGGTGGCGCGAATTAATTCTTCGCTGCCGCGTTTTATTTCTTCGGCAGTGAACGGTATTTTTAAATCATAAACACGGGCCGAATGAAATAATCTTTCGGTGTGGTCATTTAAACGGAAATATTGCGGGCCTTCGGGTGTGGCATAAACGCGTTCACCTTCAAACACCGAAGAACCGTAGTGCAGGGCATGCGCGCCGACCGACACGTTGGCCTCGTTCCAGGCTTTAATTCGGCCGTTATGCCAGAGTAGTGAAGGTGCTTTCATCGTGAGGCTCCTAGCAATTTTGCTTCTTGTTGTGTTTTAGGTTGCGAGTGGACGGGAGTCAGGCGCTCAATGCGATTGACGACTTCCAGCGCGGCTTGTGCGGCCGCTTCGACGATGTCGGTGGATACGCCACTGCCGCGAATTTCCTTGCCTTGATGATTCACAGCCAATGAGGCCAAACCTTGCGCATCGCTGCCGATACCTAACGAGCGAACCTGAAAATCGCTGATGTCGAGCGTGCAACCGGTGGCGCGTTCGATCGCATGCATGACCGCATGCACCGGACCATCACCAATCGATGCTTCACTCGCCGTAGCGCCATTGTCGTGTTCCAATTTCACCGAAGCCGAGGACATGCCACCCAAATGACTGGTGCAATTGAGTGAAGCAATGCGCCAAGGGCCTAATGCTTCCGGATCACGACCCAAGGCCAAAGCCTCCAGATCGTTATCAAATACTTCGCGTTTTTTATCGGCCAAGGTTTTGAAGCGGACAAAGATTTCATCGAGTTGTGAGTCATTGGTTTCATGACCCAGTGTCGATAAACGTTCACGTAAGGCATGGCGACCACTGTGTTTGCCCAAGACCAATTGCGATTTCGCAAAGCCGACATCTTCGGGTTTCATGATTTCGTAGGTGCCACGATGTTTCAGCATGCCGTGTTGATGGATACCGGCTTCATGCGCGAAGGCATTCTCGCCAACAACCGCTTTATTACGCGCCAGGGTAAAGCCCAGCAAATTGCTCATCAAGCGAGCTGTTGGATACAGGCGCGAGGTATGGATGCCGGTATCGACACCGAATAATTCCGAACGGGTTTTCAATGCCATCACGACTTCTTCCAAAGCGGCATTGCCGGCGCGTTCACCAATGCCGGTTAGGGTGCATTCGACTTGGCGCGCACCGGCAGCAACGGCCGCGAGGCTATTGGCTACCGCCATTCCCAAGTCGTTATGGCAATGCACGCTGATGATGGCTTTGTCACAATCGCGCACGTTTTGCCTTAAATAGGCAATCTGTGCGCCCATTTCGGCAGGCGTGGTATAGCCGACGGTATCGGGCACATTGAAGGTGGTGGCGCCGGCTTCGATCACGGCGGCCATCACTTCGGCCAAGTAATCCGGGTCAGTGCGCATGGCATCTTCTGCCGAGAACTCGACTTCGTCGCAAAGACCACGGGCAAGACGCACGGCGGCAATCGCGGCATCGATCACTTGCTGTTTACTCATGCCGAGTTTGTGCTCGCGATGCAGATCGCTGGTAGCGATAAACACATGAATACGCGAACGTTGTGCCGAGGCGAGTGCACGTCCGGCTGATTCGATATCGCTGGTTTGGCAGCGGGCGAGGGCGCAGATGGTGGGGCCGCGTACATCGTCGGCAATCGCTTTTACCGAAGCAAAATCGTCATCCGAGGCATTGGCGAAACCGGCTTCGATGATATCCACACCCAGCTCGGCCAAGGCTTGAGCGATTCGCTTCTTCTGGCTGCGGCTCATCGAAAAGCCCGGCGCTTGCTCGCCGTCACGCAAGGTCGTATCAAAAATACGAACGCGTTCCAGGCTTGCGCCGTTGCCAGGTTGTTCGAATGGGTCTACTGGTTTATTCATGTTTGCGTTTGCAAACTGTGGCAATAAAAAACCCCGCCTCTGTTGCCAGGTGCGGGGTTTTGAAGTTTCGTTATTTTATGTTTCTAACGACCGCCTCAGCCCGCACCTCCGATAATAATAAGGACGAGGACCAGGACGAGCGTCACGACATTGAGACCAGCAACTACCGGCAAGCCAACGAGCGGAATAATCCGGACGTTTTCTGATTTGGCGGTGGAGGTAATTGAGCTCATGGATCGAGACTAAACGCAGACTAAAAACTTTGTCAACAAAAATCTTTAGAGCACTTAGTCTATTTTGGCATATGCCAAATGCTTATATGACGCCTTCTTAGCCATATTGCCAATGTCGGGCGATGATCAGGCGTACTTGTTTTTAGCCCGCATCGCCTGTTGTTTGTCGCGCTGCCAATCGCGGTCTTTGCTGGCTTGGCGCTTGTCATGGTCTTGTTTGCCCTTGGCCAAGGCGAGTTCTAGTTTTACCTTATTAGCCTTCCAGTAGACCGCCGTCGGGATCAACGTGTAGCCGTCGCGCTCGACTTTTCCGATCAGTTTATCGATCTCGTTTCGATGCAAAAGTAATTTACGGGTACGACGATCATCGGCGATAACATGCGTCGATGCCTGCAGTAAGGGCGTGATTTGCGCGCCAAACAAATAAATTTCGCCTTTGCGAACCACGGCATAAGCATCACCCATATTCATTCGGCCGGCCCGAATCGACTTTAATTCCCAGCCTTGCAATGCAATTCCAGCCTCGTAGCGGTCTTCGAGGTGATAATCGTGGCGGGCGGTACGATTGAGCGCAATAGTTTTGGGCGCGTTCGTTTTTGCAGCGCCACCTGAAGTATTCTTGGCATCTTTATTCTTAGACATGGCGCTATTGTCGCCTATGCAGGGCGGGCAGGGAACCATATGGCTCAAATACATCGCCACGCATTGGTTAGACATTCAGCCGCCCGTATGTTCGGGTTGGTCAACGATGTTGCCAGTTACCCGCGCCGATTCACCTGGTGCGAGTCGTCCGAAGTCTTCGAAAGCTCAGATAGCCATATGCTTGCGCGCTTGGACATCAAGGTCGCGGGTTTGCGGACTAGCTTTACCACGCGTAACGCATTGGAGTACCCGCATCGCATCAGATTGGCCTTGACGGAAGGACCGTTTAGCGAATTTAGTGGTGAATGGGTATTTCATGCGCTCGATGAAGAGGCTTGCAAGATCAGTTTGACGATGGAGTTCGAAGTGCAGAATAAATTGATGGGGTCAGCCCTTGCACTCGGATTTCAGAGTCTAGCCGATCGATTGGTGGATGATTTTTGCCGCGAGGCCAATACCAGTGACGACTGAGACGATGGAAGTCGAGGTGATTTACGCCGAGCTGGAAAAAGTCTGGCAGTTTGCGATGCGGATTCCGGCAGGCTCGACGGTGGCCGATGCCTTGGCGGTTGCGAAACAAAATGCCGGCTGGCCGGCTATCGACATCAATCCGGAGTTATTGACTGTGTACGGCCAGACAGCCACGTTGCAAACTCGTTTACATGAGTTTGACCGAGTGGAAATTCTCCGGCCGCTTTTGATTGATCCGATGGACGCCAGGCGCGGGCGTGTCGTGAAGAAAGCCAAACGATAGTCGCCCAGGTAATAAAAAACCCCGCGATGCGGGGTTTTTTATAACGGGCAAGAAAATTAGCGACGTTTTTTCTTGTCTTTGTCTTTGGGTAAATTGCCGAATTTGCGCATTTCCTTTGCCAATTCCAAATCTTCTTCCGGGAAATACTCACCTTCCCATTTTGCCAGCGATCCGCTTTCGAAAAACAGGGTCATCGTCTTCACTTCCATGTCGTGATAGCGACGACGTTTGGTGGCGGTGTAATCCCAACGGCTCTGATGGAAGGGGTCTGCAATTGGCGGGGTACCCATTAACTGGAAGACTTCCTGCTGGGTCATGCCGATTTTCAGCTGGTCAACGTTCTTTTTCTCGAGCAGAGTGCCCTGAAATACCGGTTGGCGATAGAGCACATTGCAACCGGTGATAAACGCAAGGGTAAGACCGATAATTAACAGTTTAGGAAATAGCTTTCGCATTGCGGGATTCGTCATTTGGGAAACCGGGTGATGATACACTAACCCCAGACCTACTAGCGCTAAAAAAGTTGCACGGGAGCCGCAAAATCATGGAAACACAGGATCTACGCAAGGTCGGCCTGAAGGTCACACACCCCCGAATTCGTATCCTGGAGCTACTGGAAACCTCCGGCGCAAAGCATATGAGCGCCGAAGACATCTACAAACACCTGATTGGCGATGGCGAAGATATCGGTCTGGCCACGGTATATCGGGTGCTGACCCAGTTTGAAGCTGCCGGCCTGGTGTTGAAACATAATTTCGAGGGTGGCACCGCCGTTTACGAGATGGATCGCGGCCAGCATCATGACCACATGGTTGACTTGGATTCCGGCAAAGTAATCGAATTCACCAGCCCTGAAATTGAAAATCTGCAAAAACAAATCGCCGACAAACACGGCTATGTGATCGAAGAACATAGTTTGGTGTTGTATGTGAGAGCGAAGAAGAAAAAATAAATAGGTCGGGCCCCGGCCCGACGCTCTCTACAGATTGCAACACTATTCAAAATTGCGATCTTGTACAAAGCGATCACAGCTTCTAATGCGCTGACAGGGTTTAAGTTTTGAATTTTTCGCAGTCTTTTGTCGGGCCAGGGCCCGACCTACTGCTGCGCCTGCTTCAACATTTGCTTCGCATTCGCCAGTGTTTCCTTGCTGATTTCTAGCCCGCCGAGCATACGGGCAAGTTCTTCGATGCGGGTTTTACTGTCCAGCTCAGTGACAACACTATGCGTGCTGCCGTTACTGACCGATTTCGACACCTGAAAATGCTGATGCCCCTGTGCAGCAACTTGTGGCAAGTGCGTAACGCACATCACTTGCCGTTCGGCACCCAATGCACGTAGTTTTTTGCCGACGACCTCGGCAACCGCACCACCGATGCCGCTATCGACTTCATCGAAGATCATGGTGGGCACTGAATCCAGTCCGAGCGCAGCCACTTCGATGGCTAGACTGATGCGAGCCAATTCGCCGCCGGAGGCGACTTTACGCAGAGCACGCGGCGGTTGACCGGGATTTGCAGAAACCAGAAATTCAACACGTTCGGCACCGGATGCCATCGGCTTGTCGATTTCCTGTGGCTCCAGTGCAATCGAAAATACGCCGCCAGGCATCCCAAGTTCATGCATTAAATGTGTAACGGTTTTAGCCAGTGATTTGGCCGATTTTTCACGGGATTTTGAAAGGGCTTCGGCAGCTTTTTGCCAAGATTTCAGTGTTTCTGCCTGTGCTGTATGCAAATCCTGCAACGCGACATCTTTGCCCCGCAGGGTTTCGCATTCGGCCTGTAGTTGTTCGTAGCGTAATCCCAATTCCAGCAATGGCACACGGTGTTTACGCGATAGTTCATGCAGACGGCTTAAGTGCACTTCCAGCTCCTGAAAACGGGCCGGATCAAGTTCTAGATCGTCTCGCAGTTTTTCGAGTGACCCGCTTGCTTCGTCCAGCTGGATTTCAGCGGTGTCTAATAACTGGGTGATTTCCAGTAAGCGCGGTTCGTGTTCTGCCAGTTTCTGTAGGTGCGACGAAAGCTGGCGAACGCTGTTCGATAGCGCAAAGGTGTCGTCCCCCTGCAAGCGTGACAGCGCCATGTCAAAGCCTTGCAGAAGACTCGCCGAATGCGCCTGGCGGCGATGCGCGGCCAGTAACTCTTCTATGGCTTCGGCAGACAGAGATTCGCCTTTCAATTCTTTTATTTGATGTTCCAGATAGTTGATTCGATCCGACACATCGCCGGTTTTGCTTAAATCATGAATGTTCTTGTTTAGCTCATTCCATTCCCTGGCTAGGGAATTTACGGGTTCAAGTAATCGCGGATGTGAAGCGAATGCATCCAGCAAAGCCAGTTGATGCGTTCGCTCCATCAGGGCTTGATGTTCATGCTGACCATGGATTTCCACCAGCAAGCCGCCAATTTCGGATAATTGCGACAGGGTGGTGGCTCGGCCGTTAATCCAGGCTTTCGAACCGCCATCGGCACGGATCACCCGGCGAAGTTGGCAGCTGTTTTCATCGTCGAGTTCGGCTTCACGCAGCCATTCCGCTGCGAGCGGAGCGTCGCCCAATGAAAATTCGGCCGATAATTCGGCGCGTTCTGCGCCATGGCGAACTATGCCTGCCTCGGCACGTGCCCCGGTGAGCCACATGAGTGCATCGACCAATAAAGATTTGCCAGCACCGGTTTCACCGGAGACTACGGTCATGCCGGGACCAAAACTTAATTCGGCAGTGCTGACGACGGCAAAATCTTTTAAAACCAGTTGAATTAGCATGGGTGGTATTTTGCCTAATCGGCGTCGGTTTATGTGAGGCTTTTTCTTGAAATCACGTTAGTAGATAAAATATCGGCCTGTCATCGCATATAGTGAGACTCGAAACAGGCTTGAAAAAACACGGCCGGAGCCGTATCTCTAAGTGATGAATCAATTACTCGACCCGCGTGCACGCCACCTGCTGAAAAGCCTGATCGCCCAGCATATTCATGACGGCGCGCCGGTAGGCAGCCGTATGCTGGCGAAAAGCTCCGGGCTAGATATCAGTGCCGCCACGATCCGGAACATCATGGCCGATCTCGAAGAGCTCGGTCTTCTGGCCGCTCCACATACCTCGGCCGGACGGGTGCCGACAGCCCAGGGTTATCGGGTTTTCGTCGATTCCTTGATACAGGTTGAGCCGCTGGCGGCGCTGCAGATGAACCAGTTGCGTGAAACCATGAATCCGGCGGCTGGCACCCAAAGTTTGCTTGCCAATGCTGGTGAAATGCTATCGGCCATGAGCCATTTCGTCGGCGTGGTCTCGTCGCCACAGCGTGGTCAGTTTGCCTTTAGGCATATCGATTTTGTGTCGCTGGATGGCAATCGGGTGCTGGTGATTCTTGTCTTTACCGATAACGAAGTGCAGAACCGTATTATCAATACGCGCCGAATTTTCTCGCCTGGCGAACTGGAGCAGACGGCCCAATACTTGAACCATCAGTTCGCCGGCCGGCCGCTTGCGGATATCCGGGCAGCATTGGTGCGTGAATTACGCGATACCAAGGATGAAATGCAGAAAGTCCTCTCGGCAGCCGTTGAATTGTCCGAACATGCCTTTGAAACCTCGAACGATGAGGTTCTGTTGACCGGGCAGACCCGCCTGATGTCCGCCCCGGAAATGTCGGATGTCGAGCGTTTGCGTGATTTGTTCGATGCCTTTTCCCGCAAGCGCGAGATCCTCGGCCTGTTGGAGCGCTGCATGAAAGCACCTGGTGTCCGGGTTTTTATCGGCGAAGAAAGCGGCCTAGCCCCGCTGGATGCCTGTACGGTGATTACGGCACCTTATGGTTCTCAGGGCAAAGTATTAGGCGTGCTGGGCGTTATCGGCCCGACCCGTATGGCATACGAGCGGGTTATTCCGATGGTACAGGCGACTGCCGATTTGCTCGGACAGGCCTTGAATCCGGACGGTCTGGCCCCATAAACCGTTCAGACCCCGCGTGACGGGGCCATCAAGAGATAGGACAATATGCATACCGAACCTAATAATCCAGGCGTTGACGCGCCTGAAGCCGCAGATTTGTCGGGCGACACACAGTTACAACTTGAACTGGAACAATTGCGTATTGCCATGGGCAATATTCGCGACGAAGCCTTACGTGAACGTGCCGAGCTCGATAATCAACGCAAGCGTTTGGCGCGGGATGTCGATCAAGCCCGCAAATTTGCCAATGAGCGTTTGCTTTCGGAATTACTGCCCGTACTTGACAGCCTTGATGCTGGCCTAATCGCAAGTCAAGGTGAAACCGGTAAATTACGCGAAGGCATGGAATTGACGCTCATACAATTATTAAAGGTCGGCAATAACAATGGCATGACGCAAATCAATCCGATCGGTGAAGTGTTTAATCCCGAATGGCATCAGGCGATCAGCCAGTTAGACAGCCCGGATGCAGCGCCCAATACCATCGTGCAAGTTTTTCAAAAAGGCTATTTGCTCAATGAGCGCTTATTGCGTCCGGCATTGGTTGTTGTTGCAAAAACAGCTGACTAGAACATAAACACCAGACTTGAAAAAAAAATAATCAACACTATTAAGCAAACAAGTTCACGCGCACTCATGGCGCAAAAGATTAAGGAGATTTGAAATGGGTAAAATTATCGGTATTGACTTAGGCACCACCAATAGCTGCGTTTCCGTCATGGAAGGCGGCATTGCCAAGGTCATCGAAAACTCCGAGGGTGACCGTACAACGCCTTCCATCGTTGCTTTCACGAAAGACGGCGAAGTGATTGTCGGCGCATCGGCGAAACGCCAAGGTGTGACCAATCCAAAAAATACTTTCTACGCTGTAAAGCGCCTTATCGGCCGCAAATTTACCGACGCCGAAGTGAAAAAAGATCTGGACCTCGTGCCTTATGCCATCGTTGCGCATGAAAATGGCGACGCCTGGGTTTCTACCTCGGATGGCAAGAAAATGGCCGCGCAGGAAATTTCCGCTCGCGTGCTCGAAAAAATGAAGAAAACCGCCGAAGCCTATTTGGGTGAAGCGGTAACCGAAGCCGTCATTACGGTTCCGGCTTATTTCAACGATTCGCAACGCCAGGCAACCAAAGATGCTGGTCGTATTGCAGGACTCGACGTCAAGCGCATTATCAATGAGCCAACCGCTGCCGCTCTGGCCTATGGCCTGGACAAAGCCGGTGGCGACCGCAAAATTGCCGTGTACGATTTGGGTGGCGGTACTTTCGACGTTTCAATTATCGAAATTGCCAATATCGACGACGAAAAACAATTCGAAGTACTGGCGACCAATGGCGACACCTTCCTTGGCGGCGAAGACTTTGATAATCGCGTTATCGATTTTCTGGTGGAAGAATTCAAGAAAGAGCAGGGCATTGATTTGCGCAAAGATCCATTGGCATTGCAGCGCTTAAAAGATGCCGCCGAGCGCGCAAAAATCGAGCTCAGCTCATCGCAACAAACCGATGTCAACTTGCCTTACGTCACTGCCGATGCTTCGGGCCCCAAACACTTGAACATCAAGCTGACGCGTGCGAAATTGGAATCATTGGTCGAAGATTTGATCAAGAAAACCATTGAGCCCATCCGCATCGCCTTTAAAGATGCCGGTTTAAAGCCTTCGGATATTTCCGACGTGATTCTGGTCGGTGGTATGACCCGTATGCCGCGCGTGCAAGCAGCCGTGACCGAATTCTTCGGTAAAGAACCACGTAAAGACGTTAACCCTGATGAAGCGGTTGCCATTGGTGCTGCGATTCAAGGCGGCGTGTTGGCCGGTACCGTGAAAGACGTTTTGTTGCTCGACGTAACGCCATTGAGTTTGGGTATCGAAACCATGGGCGGCGTGTTCACCAAGATTATTGAAAAGAACACCACCATTCCGACCAAGGCATCGCAAACTTTCTCGACCGCCGATGACAATCAGCCAGCCGTGACCGTGCATGCATTGCAAGGCGAGCGCGAACAAGCCCGTTTCAATAAATCATTGGGCAAGTTTGACCTTTCGGGTATCGAACCAGCACCACGCGGCATGCCGCAGATTGAAGTGACTTTCGACATCGATGCTAATGGTATTTTGCATGTGTCGGCGAAAGACAAGAAGACAGGTAAAGAACAACGCATCGAAATCAAGGCCGGTTCCGGTTTGAGCGACGAAGAAATTAAACGCATGGTAGAAGATGCCGAAGCCAACCGTGAAGAAGACAAAAAATTCCATGAATTAGTCACTGCACGCAACGCCGCCGATGGTTTGATTCACACCACGCGCACCGCGATGAAAGATCACGGCGCAAAAGTGCCGGGCGACCAACTCGGTGGAATCGAAACTGCTTTAGCGGATTTAGAAACTGCCATGAAAGGCGACGACAAGGCCCAAATCGAAGCGAAAACGTCGGCACTGCAACAGGCCGCCCAAGCTTTGTATTCAGCCGCTGCTAGTGCTGAACAAGGCGGCGCAGAAGCTCCGCAGGGCGAAGCTACTGCCAAGGCAGAAGATGTAGTCGATGCGGAATTTACCGAAGTGAAAGACGATACGAAGTAAGTCTGATCGACCTGAAGTGAGAAACGGGAGACGTAGAATTCTACGGGCTCCCGTTTCGGTTTAAAGTCCTTTCTATTCATTTTGGTTCCAACATGTCAAAACGCGATTACTACGAAGTTCTGGGCGTCAGCAAAACCGCCAACGAAGACGAGCTGAAAAAGGCCTATCGGCGCGCGGCACAAAAACATCATCCGGACAGAAATCCAGATGACAAAGCGGCTGAAGAATCCTTCAAGGAAGCCAAGCAAGCCTACGAAATATTAAGCGATGCCAGTAAGCGCCGCGCTTATGACCAGCATGGTCATGCCGCTTTCGAACACGGCACTGGCGGTGGCGGTGGTGGCGGCCACGGTGGCGGCGATTTCGGTGATATTTTTGGCGATATTTTCGGTGATATTTTTGGTGGTGCACGTCAGCAACGCGGTCCACGCCGTGGTGCCGATCTTCGTTTCATGATGGACCTTGATCTGGAAGAAGCAGTTTTCGGTGTTGAGAAAAAAATCGATATTCCTTCCCTGGTCGCCTGCAAACCTTGCAGTGGTAGCGGCTCGGAAGACGGCAAAGTGGAAACCTGCAAAACCTGTAAAGGCCAAGGACAGGTCAGGATGCAGCGTGGTATTTTCTCCGTGCAACAGCCTTGCCATACTTGCGGCGGCCGCGGTCAGACCATTGAAAAACCTTGCAAGACGTGCCGCGGCAATGGCCGAGTGCAAGAAGAAAAAACGCTGCAAGTCAAAATCCCCGCCGGTGTCGATAATGGCGACCGTATTCGTTTAGCCGGAGAAGGCGAGGCTGGACCCGCCGGTGCTCAAGCGGGCGATTTGTATGTGGAAGTCAGTGTACGCGAACACAAAATATTCCAGCGCGATGGGGACGATCTGTATTGCGAAGTGCCGATTCGTTTTTCGCAGGCGGCTCTCGGTGCCTCCATCGAAGTGCCGACCTTGGGCGGTGAGGTCGAGATCAAAGTCCCGGCCGAAACCCAAACCGGAAAGCTTTTCCGTTTGCGTGGCAAGGGCGTTAAATCAGTGCGTAGCAGCTCTACCGGCGATATCCTCGCTCGCGTGGTGGTTGAAACACCGGTAAACCTGACTAGCAAGCAACGTGAACTATTGAAAGAATTCGAAGGCACGTTTGAAGGCGAAGATGGCGCCAAACATTCGCCACGTTCGAGTTCATTCCTTGACGGCGTGAAATCGTTCTGGGACAAGATGATCTCGTAGGTCGGGCCCCGGCCCGACGCTTTTAATAGATTGCGAAAGTGTTTGCCTCGGGCCAGGGCCCGACCGACTAAAACTCTTTGCTGAACCCGAGTTCAAATTGGCTTTCATCCATGAACTCATGCGCCAGCAAGATCTGGTAACGGGCGTAGCCTTGCCAGCCTTTTACCAGCGCGGCATTCACGCCAAAACTCAATTCGCCAAAAGAGCGGTCTGGCTCGGCAGTTGCAAATTGCAGTCGGAAGATGTTGTCACCGGCACGGAAACGAGCACGAATCAAACGAGGGTCATCTGCACTTTCGTGAATCCAGCGCAGTGATGCAAATGGTTGCCATACGCCGGATGTGCTCGAGATAGTGCGGGCTAGTTGCACATTGGCCGAGAATTGCCGGCTTTCAATGGTTTGCTCGGCGATCTGAAAGTCGAGGCCGCGAGGATTGTTCTCGAAGATGGCATCAACAGTGCTGTCTTGTAACGAGTAACCGCCACCATAGCGCCATGTCCATTCTCCAACAGCAGTTTCCCATCCGGCATCGAGCGTATAAGCGCGCATCGAGCCGCTGGATTGGCTATCGGCAGTGGTATCAATATTTACGCTATCGAAGCTGTAGCGAATTCTGCGTGTCAAAGTGGAATCGAGTTGACCGTGACTGGCGGAAAAATTCAGCCCGAAATTGGCAGTCGGCCAATAATCGAGCGCAATCGATATTGTCTTGTTGTCGTTTTCAAGGCCGCCAGTATCTTGGTTGAAATCGGCTTCGGAATTTTCAATCTGATAGGCAAATACGCCACTGATTTTGTCGTTGAAGCGATAATTGGCACCCACTAACAGATAGTGACTATCTTGGTCGTATCCGCGTTCAAAGGATGAGTTTGTGCGTTCGGTTTGCGATATGCCGACGCTTCCAATCATTGACCAGTTTTGTCCCTGCGCCAGCACTCCGGAATCCTCAACGGCATTGTTTGCATATAGGTTGCTTTGCCATTGCGTCTCGTTCTGTTGCCTGGCGGTAGCGAGTGCTTGGCGGCTACGCATTTTTACCATTGCCATCATCATGCGGCCCATGCTGCTCAGGGTTTCAAGATTATTGCCTCGAGCTGCCGATAACTCGCGTGTACCGGTTGGGGTTGGTCCACCCGAGTAAATTTCATTGCAGCGCGTCGCCAGCTCGATCGAAATGGGAACGGTGCTGCATACACTGAACCAGGTGGTGCGCAATGATTCGGTCGCTGTCTGCGCATACAGGCTCGGTGCGAAGGTCAGTAACAAGATTGAGCCAAGTATCGGCTTAAGCATAAAACCCCCTGAGCTTATCAACGCCGTGATTGTCAAAAATTGCCGCATCGCAAGATTAACACTTGCGTGAAGACTGTCCAGCCATTAGCGTGTCGGCATGAAAAAAACACGACTGCTCATTTTTGGGGCCTCCGGGCGCATGGGGCGGGCCTTGCTGCGGATTGCGGCAAATGACTCGCGCTTCGAAGTGGTTGCCGCCGTGGTTGGCCGGGATGCTTCGTCAATAGAAGGTGTTTTGTGCCCCATAGTTCCGATCAACCAGTTGCAACAATTGCCTGCCTTCGATGTGGCCGTGGATTTCAGTCAGCCGGAAGCTTTCGAGACCATTCTGCAATTTTGCAGAATACGAAATGCGGCGCTAGTTAGCGGCACGACTGGCTTAAGCGATCTGCAAAAACAGGCGATGTTGGAGGCATCGAAAGAAATTGCGTTGTTATGGTCATCCAATTTCAGTCTAGGCGTTGCCGTGCTGAATGATCTGGTTAGACGTGCAGCGAAAACACTGGAAACCTGGGGTGTTGATATCACCGAAACCCATCACTTTCACAAGAAAGATGCACCTTCAGGCACAGCGCTGACTCTGGGGAAATCCGTCGAGCAGGTCGGTGGACAGGCTCCGGCCTATATCAGTCATCGGGAAGGCGAGGTTATCGGCGATCACACGGTAAAATTCAGCGGCCCTGGCGAATTTATCGAATTACGCCATAACGCGCTGGATCGGGATATTTTCGTAAGGGGCGCGCTCGAAGCCGCACATAGATTGCGCGAAAAATCGCCCGGGCTTTACCAGTTCAGCGAGCTGATCCTTTAAGCACAGGCTTTTTAGCTCCATCGGCAGATTTTTCGTGGACAGTGGCGGCGTCATTCGCTAAAATCCTCACTCGCCTGAACCCCTTTATGTTCAAACAGATTTGGCCCTTGCCCTATCTGCGGGCTGCTGCGACTTGGCGCCCGAAGTGGTTCAACTAACCATAGGCGAGCTCCCGTGACTCAAACCGCCATTCTTGCACTCGAAGACGGCACCGTATTCGAGGGCGTTTCCGTAGGCGCACCCGGCTTATCCGTCGGTGAAGTGGTATTTAATACCGCGCTCACCGGCTATCAAGAAATAATTACCGACCCTTCCTACGCCCAGCAATTAATCACGCTGACGTATCCGCACATAGGCAACACCGGTTTTACCTCGCAAGACGATGAAGCGGGCGAAGTTTTTGCTTCTGGCCTGATTGTTCGCGATGTGCCGCGTCGCCCCAGCAATTGGCGCCACCAAGTGGCACTGCCTGAATGGTGTGCTGCTCGTGGTGTGGTTGCCATTGCCGATATTGATACCCGTAAATTGACCCGTTTGCTGCGTGATCGCGGTTCGCAAAACGGCGCACTGATGGCCGGTGACATCGATATTGATAAAGCGATTGAAGCGGCGCGTAAATTTCCCGGCCTGAAAGGCATGGATTTAGCGAAAGTGGTCTGCACGCGCGAACGATATGTCTGGACCGAAGGCGAGCTCGATCTGGATAAAAACCAGTTCAAACGTGTCGATTCAAAATTCCATGTGGTGGCTTACGATTTCGGCATGAAGCGCAATATCCTGCGCATGCTGGCGGATCGTGGCTGCAAAATTACCGTGGTGCCAGCACAGACTTCGGCCGAGCAGGTATTAGCAGAAAAACCAGATGGCATTTTTCTATCGAACGGTCCTGGTGATCCGGCACCTTGTGATTACGCGATCGCTGCGATCAAGCAATTCATCGCCGCAAAAATTCCGATGTTCGGTATCTGCCTTGGCCATCAGCTTTTAGGTTTAGCGGCAGGCGCACAAACATTGAAAATGAAATTCGGCCATCACGGTGCGAATCATCCTGTTATCGATCTGGATACCGGCAAAGTGATGATCACCAGCCAAAACCACGGCTTTGCGATCGACGATAAAACAATGCCGGCCAATGTTCGCGTGACGCACCGTTCGCTGTTCGACAATTCCAATCAAGGCATTGCCTTGATCGATGCACCGGCCTTTAGTTTTCAGGGCCATCCCGAAGCAAGCCCTGGCCCGCATGATGTTGCCGGTTTGTTTGACCAGTTTGTTGCACTGATGGAAGCCCGCTAATGCCTAAACGTACCGACATAAAATCCATTCTGATCATCGGCGCTGGCCCTATCGTGATTGGTCAGGCTTGCGAGTTCGATTACTCCGGCGCGCAAGCGTGTAAAGCACTGCGCGATGAAGGTTATCGCATCATTTTGGTGAACTCCAATCCCGCCACCATCATGACCGACCCGGACATGGCCGACGCCGTCTATATCGAGCCCATTAATCCCGATACGGTTGAGCGCATTATTGCCAAAGAAAGACCCGATGCCTTGTTGCCAACCATGGGCGGCCAAACCGCGCTGAACTGTGCGCTGGATATGGCCGATGCTGGCACGCTGGATAAATATGGCGTTGAACTTATTGGCGCCTCGCGTGAAGCCATTCGCATGGCAGAAGATCGTGAACTATTCCGCATCGCCATGAAAGAAATTGGTTTGGAATGTCCGAAAGCCGAAGTGGCTCGCACCCTTGACCAAGCGATCGAAATTCAAAAGAAGGTCGGTTATCCCACTATTATTCGCCCGAGCTTTACGCTCGGCGGCAGCGGCGGTGGTATTGCTTACAATAAAGAAGAACTCATTGAAATTGTGACGCGCGGTTTAGACCTTTCACCAACGGGCGAGGTCTTGGTTGAAGAATCGGTACTCGGCTGGAAAGAATTTGAAATGGAAGTGGTTCGCGACAAGGCGGACAATTGCATCATCGTTTGCTCGATCGAAAACCTTGATCCGATGGGCGTCCATACCGGCGATTCGATTACGGTCGCGCCGGCACAAACGCTGACCGACAAGGAATACCAGCGTCTGCGTGATGCATCTATTGCCGTGCTTCGCAAAATTGGTGTCGATACTGGTGGCTCTAACGTGCAATTTGGCATAAATGCACAAGACGGTCGCGTGGTGGTCATTGAAATGAATCCGCGGGTCTCGCGTTCATCGGCATTGGCATCGAAAGCTACCGGCTTTCCGATTGCAAAAATTGCGGCGAAATTGTCGGTGGGTTACACGTTGGATGAATTGCGTAATGATATTACCGGTGGCGCGACACCGGCCTCATTCGAACCGAGTATCGATTATGTCGTTACCAAAATCCCACGCTTTGCCTTTGAAAAATTCCCGACTGCCGATGCGCGTTTAACCACGCAAATGAAATCAGTCGGTGAGGTAATGGCGATGGGCCGCACCTTCCAGGAATCCCTGCAGAAAGCCCTGCGTGGACTGGAAATCGGCAAAGTGGGGCTCGATCCTACCGGTGATGCTGAGCTCGGTGAGGATGGTTTGTTGAAAATTCGTCGCGAATTAAAAGAACCCGGTCCAGAAAGATTATTCCAGGTGGCAGAAGCTTTTCGTGCCGGTATGAGTGTGGATGATGTATTCAAATTAAGTTTCATTGATCCATGGTTTTTGGATCAGATGGAAGACTTGGTAGCGATGGAAAAAGCCACCGAAAAAGCCGGCCTGCCGAGCCTCGACAAGAAACGCATGCGTGAACTCAAGCGTGCCGGGTTTTCCGACGCTCGCATCGCACAGTTAACCGACACCGACGAAACGGCAATACGTACTTTGCGTCGTGCCTTGGGTTTGCGCCCGGTTTACAAGCGCGTCGATAGCTGTGGCGCCGAATTCTCAACCAGCACCGCTTACATGTATTCGACCTATGAAGACGAATGCGAAGCCGCACCGACAAATAATAAAAAAATTATCGTCTTGGGCGGCGGTCCGAATCGGATCGGGCAGGGTATCGAGTTCGATTACTGCTGTGTTCATGCCTCGCTGGCTTTGCGCGAAGATGGCTATGAAACCATAATGATCAATTGCAATCCGGAGACCGTATCCACCGATTACGACACCTCTGATCGCTTGTACTTTGAGCCGGTCACGCTGGAAGACGTTCTGGAGATCGTCGATCTTGAAAAACCGGTTGGCGTGATCGTGCAATATGGTGGGCAAACGCCGTTGAAGTTATCGCGTGCGCTTGAAGCCAACGGCGTGCCGATTATTGGTACTTCTCCCGATTCAATCGATTTGGCTGAAGACCGCGAACGCTTCCAGCAGCTGATTGAAAAACTGGGTCTGATCCAGCCTGCTAACCGCACGGCGAGAACGCAGGAACAGGCCATCGCATTGGCCGATGAAATTGGTTATCCGTTGGTTGTCCGCCCAAGCTATGTGCTGGGTGGCCGCGCGATGGAAATTGTTTATAACTCGGCAGATCTGTCGCGCTATATGCGTGAGGCTGTAAAAGTATCTAACGACTCGCCAGTATTGCTGGATCGTTTTCTCGATAACGCCGTCGAAGTTGACGTCGATATCATTGCCGACTCGGAAGGCAATGTTCTTATTGGCGGCATCATGGAGCATATCGAGGAAGCCGGTGTGCACTCGGGTGATTCCTCCTGCTCGTTGCCGCCTTACACCTTGAGTGCCGAGATGCAGGATAGATTGCGCGTGCAAGCCGCCGCGATGGCGCGTGAATTGAAAGTGATCGGCTTGATGAATACGCAATTTGCGATTCAAGAAGAAACGATTTTCGTGTTGGAAGTGAATCCGCGCGCCTCGCGTACGGTGCCATTTGTATCAAAAGCCATTGGGGTGCCTTTGGCAAAAATTGCCGCGCGCTGTATGGCGGGTCAATCGCTTGCTTCACAGGGAGCAACGAAAGAAATCGTGCCGGATTATTATTCGGTGAAAGAAGCCATTTTCCCGTTTGCGAAATTCCAGGGCGTCGATCCGATTCTTGGCCCTGAAATGAAATCAACCGGTGAAGTCATGGGTGTTGGCAGAACTTTTCCTGAAGCTTTCGCTCGTGCCGAAGAAGCGGCCAATATCAAGGCGCCAAAAGTCGGCAAGGCATTTATTTCCGTGCGCGATGTCGATAAGCCACGGGTATTGGATGTTGCCAAGGCACTCGTCAGTCAGGGTTTTTCACTCGTGGCTACCGAAGGCACCGTGAAATATCTGCATGCGCAAGGCGTCGAATGCGTACGTATCAACAAGGTGCTTGAAGGTCGTCCGCATATCGTCGATTTGATCAAGAATGGCGAAATTGCCTACATCATCAACACCACGGAAGGTAAGCAGGCGATTCAGGATTCATTTTCAATTCGTCGCGAAGCCTTGCAACATCGTTTAACGTATTCAACGACCATACCCGGTGCTCGTGCGCTGGTGCAGGCCATCGAATTCCGCAATAATCCGCGGGTATGGTCACTACAAGAATTGCATAAGGAACTTCACGGATGAGAGCTCCACTTACCGTTACGGGCGCTGCAAAATTGCGCGATGAATTAGAACAACTGAAATCGGTTAAACGTCCTGCAGTCATTCACGCAATTGCCGAAGCGCGTGCACACGGCGACTTAAAAGAAAATGCCGAATATCATGCTGCGCGAGAACAGCAAAGTTTTATTGAAGGTCGTATCAAATTGCTGGAAGGCGAGCTTTCCAATGCGCAATTGATCGATGTGAGCACAATTGCCGCAGGCGATAGAATCGTATTTGGCGCAACCGTTGAGTTGGCAGATGCCGATAGCGGTGATGAAGTCACTTATAAAATCGTGGGTGACCTGGAATCGGATATCAAACAAGGTTTTATTTCCATTTCATCCCCGGTGGCTCGCGCGATGATTGGCAAGCACGAAGGCGATAGCATCACGATTGAGGCGCCAGGTGGTAATCGCGAATTCGACATCATCGCGGTTCGTTACGTAGCCTGATCGTATGTCTAACACAACGCTGACTTTTCTATTGACGGAACGTCGGCGTTTTTCGGGTCAGAAGCTCGACGTGCATGTCGCAAAAGTACTGGGGCAGGCCGACTGGCTTTCGACACTGGGCGAAGGCAAGCAGGCGCAACTCGAAAGACACGTCTCGATACTGCCGCGTAATGCCTGGCCGATGGCTGCACTGACTCGGCAACTCGATGCGAAAGATGCAGAAATTAATTCATGGTTGCGTGCCGATCCGGCCCATGTCCGTGCAGAAATGGGCGTGGTTCGTCTACTGGCCTGTGGTGATTTGGGGTTGACGCAGAAAGAAGCCGACGAATTCATCAAGCCGCTCAAAATATTATTCGGCGATATCGGTTTTCCCTTGTCGGCGGCGCATCCATCGCGTTGGTATCTGACGTTGCCGAAAGATTCCCGGTTGCCCGTGTTTCCGTCGCCCGACGAAGCAATCGGTACGGATATTTTCTCCGTATTTCCGGCCGATGATGCTTCCAAGCGTTGGCGTGCATTGCTCAATGAAGCCCAAATCACCTTGCATAACCATCCACTGAATGCCGAGCGTATCCAGAAAGGTTTATTGCCGGTCAATTCCTTGTATTTCTGGGGTGGTGGCGTCTTGCCTGACCAGGTGAGATTCCATGCGAAAACCGTGATCAGTGAGGACTTCGTCCTTAAATCACTGATGCTGCATGCAGATATCACGAACAAGGAAATGCATGAAGGTACTGTCTTGGAAGATCTTCGCGACCTGCGTGACTGGAGCCTGTTTGAACGTGAAAACTTGCTTCCGGCGATCGCCGAACTGAAAAACAAGAAATATCTTTCGATCGTGCTGGATTTCGCCGACGGTGCAAGCTATGAAATAAAGCCGTCGCAGAAGTGGCGATTCTGGCGTGGTCCATTGAATGCACTGGTTTAATTCGGCGTGAGAATAAATCGCCGTCACATTCCCGATCACGGCCTATGGCCGGCAAACGTTTCTCCGGTGCTGCAACGCATATATGCCAGCCGTGATGTCCGCAGTCCGGAACAAGCCGAATTGAAATTGGCAAATTTGTTGTCGCCGGATCAATTGGGCGGCATGGACACTGCCGTCGATCTGCTGATGAACGCGATTCGCGAACAAAAACATATCGTCATCGTCGGTGATTTTGATTGTGATGGCGCCACCGGTACCGCGGTCGCCATGCGGGGCTTGAAAATGCTGGGTGCCGAGCAATTAAGCTATCAAGTGCCGCACCGCATCGTGCATGGTTATGGTTTGTCGCCGGCACTGGTCGAACATATCGTTCCGATGAAGCCCGAGCTAGTCATTACCGTTGATAACGGCATTGCCTGTCATGCCGGGGTAAACGCCGCAAAGTCACATGGCTGGCAAGTGTTGATCACAGATCACCATCTCCCTGGAGATTGTTTGCCGCCAGCCGATGCCATCGTCAATCCCAATCTGCATGGGGATGGCTTTCCGAGCAAGGCTTTGTCAGGCGTTGGCGTGATGTTTTATTTGCTGCTCGCGCTCAGAAAAAAAATGCGCGATACCGGGGTACTTCCGCAACCCGAACCAGATTTGTCGACACTGCTGGATTTGGTTGCGGTGGGTACCGTTGCTGATCTGGTGTCGCTGGATTACAACAATCGTCTTCTTGTTTCTGCGGGAATCAAGCGCTTCAGGAAAAAAAAGTGCCAAGTCGGTTTGAAAGCACTGGCTGAAATAGCCGGGCGTGAACTGTCGAATCTGGTGGCGTCGGATATCGGATTTGCGATCGGACCCCGTTTAAATGCCGCCGGCCGTCTGGAAGATATGTCGCTCGGTATCGAATGTTTGCTGACCGATGACGAAAGCCGTGCCTACCAACTGGCTGAGATATTGAACGGCATCAACGCCGAGCGCCGTGGTCTTCAACAGTCAATGGTGGAAGATGCCGATGCTCTGGTGGATTGCGTATCGCTGGAACAGCAGAGCCAGTCATCGGCCTGGTGTTTCCATAATGAAAGCTGGCATCCAGGAGTTGTCGGGCTTGTCGCATCGAAATTGAAAGAACGCCTGCATCGACCGGTCGTGGCATTTGCTCCTGCTGATGATGGTAGTGACATCCTTCGCGGCTCGGCGCGCTCGATACCCGGCTTCCATATTCGTGATGCACTGGCAGAAGTGAATACGAAATATCCCGGCTTGATTGATCGCTTTGGCGGGCATGCAATGGCGGCGGGCTTAAGCCTGAAAAAGCAGGCTTTCGAAGAATTTCGAGCCGCATTCAACGAAGTGGCCGAGCTGCATCTATCGCCCGAACTTCTGAAGGCAGAATGTCTAAGCGATGGCGGGCTATTGATGCATGAATTTAGCCGTGAACTGGCCGAAGACCTGCGCCTTGCCGGCCCATGGGGGCAGGGCTTCCCCGAACCGGTTTTCGATAATGTTTTCGATGTGGTGGAATGGAAAGTCCTTTCCGAGCGCCATCTTAAATATCGCCTCAGACTGGAAGGGACCGACTTCATCCTCTCGGCTATCCATTTTGGCGGATATGCGGGTGAGCGGCCTCCCGCTCGATTACACGCTGCCTATCAACTGGAGCTGGATGATTTTCGAGGTCGACGGGATATCCAGTTGTTGATCCGGCATAGCCTGCCAGCCTGACTTGGAGGGCTGTCGCTGTTACAATAGCCCTTTGCAATTTCAATAAGTGACACCATGGAACTCAATCTTGTACGCCAGCGAATCAACGACCTGAAAACACGTCTTGATTCGCTCCGGGGGTATCTTTGACTTCGATCTAAAAGTCGAACGTCTGGAAGAAGTCAGCCGCGAGCTGGAAAATTCTGCCATCTGGAATGAACCGGAACGCGCGCAGGCACTCGGCAAAGAGCGCTCAACGCTGGAAAAAACCGTTAATACCATTCGTGAAAACACCGATGGTCTGGTCGATGCTGCCGATCTGCTCGATATGGCAGAAGCGGACAATGACGAAGAAACCGCCAATGCGGTGATTGCCGATATCGAGAAAATTGCGAGTCGCGTTGACGCGCTCGAATTTCGCCGCATGTTCAGTGGTGAACTCGATTCTGCCAATTGCTTCGTCGATATTCAGGCCGGTGCGGGTGGTACCGAAGCCCAGGATTGGTCGGAAATCCTGTTGCGCATGTATTTACGCTGGTGCGATTCGCGCGGTTGGAAAACCGAAATCATGGAAGCCAGTGATGGTGATGTCGCCGGTATCAAAGGTGCAACTATTCGCGTTGAAGGTGAATATGCGTTTGGCTGGTTGAAAACCGAAATCGGCGTGCATCGTCTGGTCCGGAAATCACCGTTCGATTCCGATAACAAGCGTCATACCTCGTTTGCATCGGTGTTTGTCAGTCCGGAAGTCGATGACACGATTCAAATCGATATCAATCCGGCCGATTTACGCACCGATGTGTATCGTTCGTCCGGCGCCGGTGGCCAGCACGTCAATAAAACAGAATCTGCCGTGCGAATCACTCATATTCCCACCAATACCGTTGCGGCCTGCCAGACCGGCCGCAGCCAGCATCAAAATCGCGATAACGCGATGAAAATGTTGAAGGCGAAATTGTTCGAACTCGAAATGCAAAAACGTAACGCGGAAAAAAATGCGCTTGAAGCTACCAAATCCGATATCGGTTGGGGCAGCCAGATTCGCAGTTATGTTCTGGACCAAAGCCGCATCAAGGATTTGCGTACCGGCGTTGAACGCACCGATACCCAAAAAGTATTGGATGGCGATCTGGACGGATTTGTGGAAGCCAGCCTGAAATCGGGTTTGCAGGCCGGCGCGGGCCGCCTCAATTAATTTTTGTTTTTTTGTTAGGAAGTCACCATGACGGATGAAGCGACGCTACCAGTTGATGAAAACCAGTTAATTGCCGAACGTCGTGGCAAACTTAATGCTATTCGTGAGCAGGGAATTGCGTTTCCAAATGATTTTCGTCGCGCCGATTATGCCGGTGACTTGCATGCCGAGTTTGCGGATAAAGATCAATGGACTGCCGAAGCATTGGCTGCTACTGAACGCAGTATTCAAATAGCCGGTCGCATGGTACTTAAGCGCGACATGGGCAAGGCCAGCTTTGCCACCATCCAGGATATGACCGGACGCATACAATTGTATTTGCAGGCCAGCACGCTGGAGCAAAGTTACGATGCCTTCAAGTCCTGGGATATTGGCGACATCATTGCGGTCGAAGGCTCCTTGATGCGGACCAAAACCGGCGAGCTTTCGATCAAGGCCACGGCCATTAAATTGCTGACAAAATCCTTGCGGCCATTGCCTGATAAATTCCATGGGTTGTCAGATGTCGAACAACGTTATCGACAGCGCTATGTCGATTTGATCGTGAATCCGGAAGCACGCGATGTTTTTGTGAAACGCTCGAAAATCATTTCGGCCATGCGTGGCTGGTTGGATGCACGGCGTTTTCTGGAAGTGGAAACACCGATGATGCATTACATTCCCGGCGGTGCTGTCGCCAA
>JAYWIC010000212.1:0-1758 GCA_043789195.1 Arenimonas sp.
GCGGAAAAAAAATATTACCGAACGTGCTTTATCAGCCGGAACAACACGGCGAAACACGCGAAGAATTGCACGCAATCGTGGCTGAATCCGATATTGATCATCCACTGGGTCGCTATGTGCAACGCACGGCCAATAGCTGGATCAATGCGACCTACCTGCTTGAAGCACTTGGCACGAAAGATGTTACCGATTTTTCAATCCGCTTGTTTGGCCGCCCCGGCGATGCCTTGCCCGGCAATGGCCCGAGCAATATCGTCGCGGCGCAGCACTTTATTTCCTTGGCGAATGAACTCGACAGCGAGTTGAACCAGATCGAAGCGGAATATTGTCTGTCGGCTGAAATTGTGCAGAGGGAATTACAGGAGGCGCTCGACCGATTTTTCGTTCACCACAAAGTCAATGTCGAACTGGATCCGAACCTGATTGCGAAAGCCGCAGCCGGACCAACGCGGATTCGTTTACGCAGCAATACCGGTTTCAGCGATTATGATCGCCATCAATTGCTGGAACACGAAGCTTTCGTGCATTCGCTAACTGCGCTTAATGGCCGCGAACAACCCTACTTCAAATCGCTGGCAAGAAATTCTCCGCGGATTACCGCCACCCAGGAAGGCGTAGCGACATTTGCCGAATTGATTACCGGCGCCATCGATATCGAACGCCTGAAAAGAATTAGCTTGCGCATTCTTGCGATTGACATGGCCTTGAACGGGGCCGATTTTCTGGAAGTATTCGAGTTCTTTCTCGATGCCGGCCAAAGCGACACCGATAGTTTCAGCTCGACTCAGCGGGTGTTCCGCGGCGTACCCGTGACCGGCGGAGCGGCATTCACCAAAGACACCGTTTATCTGCACGGTTTATTGTCGGTGCATACTTTTTTTCGCTGGTGTTTGCGGCACAAACGCCTGCGTCTGACGCGACTCTTGTTCGCCGGGAAAATGAGTTTGCAGGATGTGTTTGATCTTGAACCGATGTTCGATGATGGCGTACTGCGCGAGGCGCTCTATTTGCCGCCGTGGATTCAGCGGGCCAATGGTTTGGCCGGGATGCTGGCGTTCTCGCTGTTCGCCAATAAAATCAAACTCGATACCGTGGATGCGGACGATCTGGTGCTGGGTTTATAAATCTTCGACTTTTTTGCTTTTGTGGGAGCGTTGTGAGCCGCGAATTCACTACATCGCAGTGCCATTCGCGGCTCACGCCGCTCCTACACGTGTCACAAAACTTCGCTACACTGTCGCATCGTCAAAAAAGAAACAAAATCATGTCAGATTCCGATAAAGCCGCATTCAAGCAAGCCGCGCTTGATTACCACAGTCAAACACCGTACGGCAAAATCAAAGTGGTGCCGACCAAGGCGATGGTGACGCAGCGGGATTTGTCGCTGGCCTATTCGCCCGGCGTTGCCCATGCCTGTGAAGCGATTGTGGCCGACCCGAGTCAGGCATCGGTGCTGACGGCACGCGGCAATCTGGTGGCGGTGATCACCAACGGCACGGCCGTATTAGGGCTCGGCAACATCGGGCCGCTCGCCAGCAAACCAGTGATGGAAGGCAAGGGCGTGCTGTTCCAGAAATTCGCCGGTATCGATGTATTCGATCTGGAAATCAGCGAAAACGATCCGGACAAACTAGTCGATATCATCGCCAGCCTGGAGCCGACTTTTGGCGGCATCAATCTGGAAGACATCAAGGCGCCGGAATGTTTTGAAGTCGAGCGCAAATTGCGCGAACGCATGAAAATTCCGGTATTCCATGA
>JAYWIC010000213.1:0-1757 GCA_043789195.1 Arenimonas sp.
CCAAGCCAAAGCCTGTTGCTGAAAAACCTGCCGTGGATACGATACCCAACGACATCACCACCCTGAAGCCCGGCCAGTCTGCCAGCCTTGATGTTTCCACGACCTTGAACTATGTCCGTCTTGTGAGTGATAGCCGCTGCCCCGTAAATGCCCAATGCATATGGGCCGGCGAAGTCACTATCGAATTGACACTCGAATCGGGCAAGGAAAAACAGACTTTCACGCTGTCTGACAAAGACAACACGAAAGAAGTGATGGGTTTCGGCATAGAACTGGTTTCGGTTGATCGTGCCCATCTGGTCAACATCCGGGCGCGGAAACTCTAGACAGGCGCAAGGCTGGTAATTTTAAAATGCGTATCAGCCTGAGACGAAAATTCCTGCTGGCAGTACAAACCGATGCGGAAGCCATCTTGAAAGACAAGATATGGAATACGCGATGCCTGCATTGCCGTGCACGTCTTCAAGTACGCGACGATGGCGAGGCCATGGGCCATACCACGCTGGAACATGTAGTCCCGCAGGCATGGTTTGGTGAACGTAACGCGAAGAATCTCTGCTCTCGCGTTGGCGACGATGCTGACAACGCACGCAATCTGGCGCTTGCCTGCACGCGTTGCAATCATGACAAGGGGAAAAGCCACGATGCGCGTGGACCTGCGGATGTTCGCGCCGTCGAAGTAATCAGCGCCTTGTTGGTAAAACGATTTGCACGATGGCGGGACAGGAATTTACCGGTTTGACGGCATTCCCAGAGCCTCGACTTCGGATCTATTCAGTAATCTCCACTGCCCTTTCCCCAGCTCGCCCAGTTTTAAATCGCCGATTTGAATCCGGATCAGTCTCGATACATCGAAATTCAATTCGGCCAGAATTTTCCGGATCTGGCGGTTCTTGCCTTCGTCCAGAATGATTTCCAGCCAGGCATTTTTTTCGCCTACGCGTAAAACTGATACGTTTTTCATTACGTGCAGATCGCCTTCGATATCGATTCCCTGCCGCATTTTTGCCAACTCTTCCGATCTCGGCAGACGATTGATCTGAACATGATAGGTTTTGTCGAGACCCGATGCCGGCGACGTGATCTTCGCGGCCCAGGCCGTGTCATTGGTAAATAGCAGCAAGCCTTCGCTGGCTTTATCAAGCCGACCCACCGGGGACATCCATGGCAAGCCTGCATCGTCAAAACAGCGATACACCGTGTCGCGGCCTTTCTCGTCACTCGTGGTGGTCAGCAAACCACGCGGTTTGTTCAACATCAGATAGATAGCTTCCACCGGCTTTTCCGATAGCCCGGCGACAGTCACTTTGTCACGCTCCTGCACCACCGGAAATTCAGGATCGCGTACGATCCGGCCATTCACTGATACTCGTCCCTCCCGCACCCATGTGGCGGCCTGCGTACGCGATGTCAAACCTTGTTTGGACAAGATACGGGCAACGCCAAAACGCTTTTCGGGACCTTCTTTCATCATCATAGGATGACGTATGGCCGGCAATTTCGCTACGCTGGGCACTTTGTGGAATGCAAGGGGTCTAATTTCAAGCTGGTTCATCCCGCCACGTCTGACAAGTAGCATCCATCATGAATATTGCCATTACCTCATCGAGAGCATCGAACATTTCCACCCCGCCGAATGCCGGAAGTGAAATAAGGGTGAAGAAAAATGCCCTCAGTTCACCCACAAATCATCGTCATTACGGCACACTAAAAAAATGAATTCGACCTCAGCCGACTCCGATCACAAGTCCATCATT
>JAYWIC010000214.1:0-6115 GCA_043789195.1 Arenimonas sp.
CCGCACAAATTTCCTGCGCACACTGTCAAAGATCATATACGTGGATTCCGTAGAACCCGTCCCGAGGCGTTTCGCTCAAGGGAGCCGCACATTATAGGGTAGTTTTGAAGAACGTCAACACCTTGTTTCAAACTTTTTCACCCTCCCCGCCAAGTTCAAGCGTTTGGCTTGTCCTCATCAGGGCCGCGAACTATATACATTTAACGTACTTATTGAAAGCTTTTTTTTAAGAAAATAACTACTTGACAAGCGAACGCCCAATGGAGAAGGTCATGCGATGTACCAAGGAAATTTCATGCGTCTAATTAGTCTACTACTTCTCGTTTTTACACTTCCGGCATGTTCAAACCTGCAGTCAAAGTCATGGGTTGAAATACACGGACAACGCTTTCCCGTTGAAGTGGCCGATACGTTTGATGAACGTCAACGCGGGTTGATGTTTCGCGACGAACTCGCGAAAGACACCGGCATGCTGTTTATCCACGATACCGAGGAACCTCAGGCCTACTGGATGAAGAACACCCACATTCCTCTCGATATTTTATATTTCGGCAATGATCGCAAACTAGTCTCTGCTCAGGAACGCGTCCCACCCTGTAGCGCAGGCGATCGTTGCCCGCCCTATCCAAGCGAGGGCGCCGCCTTATATGTGCTTGAATTAAATGCTGGCTCGGTCGAACTATTCAAAATCAAAGCCGGCGACGAAATGAAGATTTCACCCGATATTGATTTGAACGCCACACCTTGATTTGCGAGAGGACGCAACCACTTCATAGCAATGACATCTTCTTATCTCCTGCCGGACTGGAACACACTCGCCGCCTACGACGACGACGAGTTGCCTTTGCTTGATATCGCCTTGCTGATTGCACGTGATGAATACCCGCAACTGGATGCCGGCTTCTACGTCGAACAGATACGTCGGTTCGCCACCGATTTGCAGCCGCATATCAGGGATGACCTGGACTTGCCGTCGCAGCTAACCGCCATTAATCGCTACTTGTTCGAAGAGCAGGGCTTTTCCGGCAACCACACGCATTACGACGACCCGCGTAATAGCTATTTGAATGAAGTCTTTGATCGTAAACTCGGCATTCCGATTTCACTGGCGGTTGTGCAAATCGAATTGATGCGCAAGCTCGGGCTGGCACTCGATGGTATTTCCTTCCCGGGACACTTTCTTGTGCGCCTGCCTGTCGATGACGGCATCCTGGTGATGGACCCCTTCAATAAAGGCCGCCCGGTCAGCGTCGAAGAATTGAAGGAGCGCGCCACCCCACATATGAACGGCCAACCGCCAGACGACCAGGAGTTGTATCAAATTCTCGCGCCGGCAACGCACCGAATGATTCTCTCGCGCATGCTGCGTAACCTGAAAGGCCTCTATGTCGAAGCCGGCGACTGGGAACGCGTTGCCCGCAGTGCTGACCGATTATTGAAAATAAGCAGCGACAATTCCGATGCCTTGCGAGATCGCGGACTAGCCTATCGCGAACTTGGCCACGTCAAAGGCGCTCGCGAGGATTTATCAAAATACCTGCAACTCACGCCTGATGCGGAAGATGAAGAAGCTGTGCGTCATTATCTGATCGACATGAGCAGCATTCGCACGAAACTTAATTAAGTCTAAGCCTTAAATTTCCACCATTTCAAAATCCATCTTGGTCACGCCGCAGTCTGGGCAGACCCAGGAATCGGGAATATCGTCCCAACGCGTGCCAGGCGCGAGGCCTTCTTCCGGCAAACCATCGGCTTCGTTGTAGATAAAGCCGCAGACGACACACATATAGCTACGAAATGCTGTTGAATCACTCATAAGACCGATAAAACCCTTTAAAATTCGCGGGTATTCTCGCACTTTTCGAATGACGCCGCCATGAACTCCAACACTCATTTGCCCAACGGCGGCTTGTATTTGATTACGCCCGATGACGCCGATAGCGAAAGCTTCCTTGCACGGGTATTGCCAGTACTGAGCTGCCAGATAGCGGTGCTGCAATATCGAAACAAATTGGCGAATGCCAGTCAAATGCGCGAACAGGCTAACGTATTGCTTTCGCATTGCCACAAGTTCGGCATCGTTTTCATCATGAATGACGATATCGTCCTGGCACACGAACTATTGGCCGATGGCGTCCATCTGGGTGAACACGATGGCGATCTCGCGTCAGCCCGACAATTACTCGGCACCCACGCAATTATCGGCGTGTCCTGCTACGACTCGCTCGAGCTTGCAGAAAAAGCGGCCGTGCGGGGTGCCAATTACATCGCATTTGGGGCAATTTACCCCTCTGCGACCAAGCCAAATGCCCGCAACGCCAATCTGGAATTATTTTCACAAGCGGCAGCACTGGGTTTACCGATGGTAGCCATCGGCGGCATAACGCCCGACAATGCGAAACAGACACTCGATGCAGGTGCAGATTTTCTTGCCGTGATTAGCGCGATTTTCGACGCCGCCGACCCCGCGATTGAAGTGAAAAAATTTATTTCCTGTTTTAAACATATTCCTTAAAAATATTCACGAGCAATCCAATGAACAATGAAAAAAGCCACGAATTATTTTCACGCGCAAAACCTTTATTGCCCGGCGGTGTTAATTCGCCGGTTCGCGCATTCAAATCGGTCGGTGGCGAGCCGTTTTTTGCCGCCCGTGCCGAAGGTGCGTACATTATTGATGTCGATGGCAACCGCTATATCGATTACATCTGCAGCTGGGGCCCGATGATTGCCGGGCACGCACATCCAAACGTTTTACAAGCTGTTTCCGACGTGATGAAAAACGGATTGTCTTTCGGCGTACCAAATGCACTCGAAGTGACGATGGCGGAAACACTTACCCGCCTGATCCCAAGTTGCGAAATGGTGCGGATGGTCAATTCGGGTACCGAGGCAACGTTATCGGCCATTCGATTGGCTCGTGGTGCTACCGGTCGCAACAAGATCGTGAAGTTCGAGGGTTGTTATCACGGTCATGGCGATTCGTTTCTGGTCAAGGCCGGTTCCGGCATGCTGACGCTGGGCATTCCCGACTCACCCGGTGTGCCGAAAGAATTGGCCGATTTGACGTTGACTCTGCCGTACAACGATTTTGACGCTGCAACAAAATTATTTGAACAAGTCGGCAAGGAAATTGCCGGTTTGATCGTCGAACCCATCGTCGGCAATGCCAATTGCATCTTGCCAAAAGAGGGTTATCTGCAGCACCTGAGAAATCTGTGTACGCAGTACGGCACACTTTTGATTTTCGATGAAGTAATGACCGGTTTTCGTGTCGCCTTGGGCGGCGCGCAGGCACGCTACGGCATTACCCCTGACCTGAGCACGTTCGGTAAAATCATCGGCGGCGGCATGCCCGTCGGTGCTTACGGCGGCCGTCGTGATTTGATGGAGCAAATCGCACCCAGCGGGCCGATTTATCAGGCCGGCACGCTCAGCGGCAATCCGGTGGCGATGGCGGCAGGCCTGGCAACATTGGAATTAATTCAGGCGCCCGGTTTCTATGAGAATTTAGAAAAGCGGACTCATCAATTATGCGATGGGCTGGAAAATGCAGCCCGTGAAGCTGGCGTCGCGGTAACCACCAATCGAAGCTGCGCGATGTTCGGTTTATTTTTCACCGACAAACACGTTGATAATTTCACAGATGCGACTACTTGCGATATTGCGGCTTTCAAGAACTTTTTTCACAGTATGCTAAAACGTGGCGTCTATCTTGCACCTTCAGCTTATGAAGCCGGATTCTTGAGTGCAATGCATGGCGACGTCGAAATTAACCACACTATTGAAGCAGCGCGCGAAGCCTTTCTAGAAACAAAATAAATCATGACCAAGCCGAAATTATTATTGCTCGATCTAGACGATGTACTGGTGGATTACAGCCACGATATTCGTTGCCGTGCGTTGGCCGAAGTGACCGGTGCCACCGAGAAATACGTGCATGACGCTGTTTTCACCAGTGGACTGGAAGCAAGGTCGGATCGAGGAGAGTTCGATCTTGATACGTATATGGATTTACTGCGCAGCGAATGGGGGCTCACCATTCCGTACGAAGCCTTTATCCAAGCACGCAAGCAAGCAACACGGGCGCGCCCGGGGATGCTGAAACTGTGCGGGCAGCTTGCCAAGCATGTGCAGCTTGGAATTTTTACCAATAATCCACATTGGTTTTCTCAATACGCCGAGCGAATAGTGCCTGAACTCATGCCATTATTTCGCTCGCGTTTTGTTTGTTCAGGCAGCCTAGGTTTCGCCAAACCCGACGAAACAGGTTTTACTCAATGCTTGCAGCGCTTAGGCTTTTCTCCTGCCTCTACATTATTTGTGGATGATAAAAAAAGGAATGTCGATGGCGCCAAACTAGCCGGTCTGGATGCTTTTGTTTTTGAAAGCGAAGAGCAATTTGAATCTGAATTAAAAAACCGCAATCTCACCATTGGAGTACATGATGCGCATTGAAACAATCGCCATCCATGCGGGCGGCGAACCCGACCGAGAAACCGGTGCTGTGTCACCGCCGATTCATTTGGCGACTACGTTTCAGCACGGACCGGCCGGTGAACGCGTTGCCAGTTTTGAATATCAACGTGAAGCCAATCCGACCCAATCGCGTCTGGAAGAATGTCTGGCCGCCATGGAACACGGTGAAGCGTCGCTGGCATTTGCCTCCGGCATGGCCTCCATGAATGGCTTGCTCGAGTGCCTGCCTTCGGGTGCAGAGGTATTAATTCCTAAAGATTGTTACGGCGGCTTGCGCAGTCTGGGTGACGAGTTTCTTCCCGAGCGCGGCGTCACATTGCGTGCAGTCGACATGACCGATGTCGAGACAGTACGAGCTGCCATTTCAGACAAAACGCAATGGATATGGCTGGAAACCCCATCGAATCCTTTGCTGGAAGTATCGGATATCAAGGCCATTGCCGATTTGTGCAAGGAAAAAAATATTCGTCTTGTCTGCGATAACACCTTCGCGACACCGATTCTGCAACAACCCCTGCAACTGGGCGCCGATGTCGTGATGCATTCGACGACGAAATATTTTGGCGGTCACAGCGATGTTATGGGTGGCGCACTGGTATTTGCCAAACGCGATGCGTTTTATGAGAAAGCGGCGCATCGCCGCCATATCACCGGCAATATCCTGTCGCCGTTCAGTGCCTGGCTGATTTTGCGTGGTGCACGTTCGCTGGCAGCCCGCGTTGCTTGGCATTGCAGCAATGCCCGCAAGATTGCCGAGTTCCTGAGCAATCATCCGTCGATTGAAAAAGTGAATTACCCGGGCCTCGCATCGCACAAGAATCATCACGTTGCCGTTTCACAAATGCATGACTTCGGCGGCATGATGTCGATTCATGTCAAAGGCGGCCGTGAAGCGACACTGGCATTCGCCAGCAAGTTAAAATTATTTATCAATGCCACTTCGCTCGGTGGCTGCGAATCTTTGATTGAACACCGCGCATCGGTTGAAGGTCCCAATCCCGTTTCACCACAAAATCTGCTTCGCATTTCCGTCGGTCTGGAACACCCGGATGATTTGATCGAGGATTTGAGGCAAGCCTTATCCTAGCGGTTAATCAGCTGGATACCCGCACCGCATGGACGCGAACCGGTTGCGCAAAACCTTTCAAGCTTGCTTCCGCCAATTCCTCGAACTGAAGAACCTTGCCGATACATAGTTCGGCGATGACATTCGACACCAGAATCTGCCCAGGCTGAGCATGGGCACAGAGACGCGAGGCTAATTGCACCGTAGAACCAAAGAGGTCGTTTCTTTCCTCGACCGGTTCGCCAGCCGCGGTGCCGATACGCACAACAATAGGATCTTCTTCGTGCTCGCCGCGATGCTTCGCAAGCGCCTGTTGTATCTGGGTAGCACAGCGAACAGCGGCGACGGCAGAAAAAAAACAAGCCATGATGCCGTCGCCGGTGTGCTTGATTTCCCGTCCACCTGCCGCATTGAGAGCATCACGCACAATCGTGTCGTGAATGCGCAGCACTTTCATCGCAGCCTCATCACCAATTCGTTGCGTCAATTCAGTCGAACCGACGATGTCAGTGAACATGACGCTGCGAATACCCGGATCGTTTTGACCGTCTCTGGAACCGGGCACCAGTG
>JAYWIC010000215.1:0-6067 GCA_043789195.1 Arenimonas sp.
ATCGACGATTTCCAGAAAGGCTTCGAACTGATGGAATCGGGCCAATGCGGCAAAGTGGTTTGCAGCTGGAATTAGCCGTTTATTTCAGGCAATAAAAAACGGGGCGTCAGCCCCGTTTTTTATTGCTGCAAAACGACTTAACCGCCAATCGAAATAGCCAGCACGATTTCGTCCGAAGTTCTGCCGCCACTGATATCGGTGTCGTAGTAATTCAGGCCGATATTGAATGGACCAAAATCGCGGTTCACACCGATTGTCCAGTCGCTGTAATTAAAACCGCCTTCAAAATCGGTGTAACCAACGCCTGCCGTCAGATTAAAGCCATTACCCACTTCCCATGTCCCGCCAACGCCAAGATAAAGCGCGCTGACATCTGCATTCACGTAGTTATTGGTATAGCCCAGAGTGAAGGTCAGCATTTCGCTGTAGCTCAGCGCAGTGATGAATTCATTGTAATTGCCATCGATACCTGGATTGCTGCCAAGGTAGTTGTAACGGGTAAGATTCAGATCGAGGTTCCAATCGTCGCTTAAATCAACGTTGTAGCCAACATACAAATCCACCTCAAAATCGGAGCCATCAAACGACCCGAAATCCACAGTGGAACCCCAGCCGCCAACGTAAAAGCCGGAATCGCCAAAGCTGTAATCAACGCCCACTTGGACCGCTGGCTTGAAATCATTCTGGGTGACGCCGCGGAATACGTAATCACTGACCACTGCCGCATTGAAACTTAAATTCGATTCACTTTCTTCTTCCGCCGGTGCTGCTTCTTCAACGGCAGCGGTTTCTTCGGCGGCAGGAGTTTCAGCGTCCTGAGCGAAGGCAAAGGTAGGTAAAGCAAACAGCGCAGCGGCTAGAGCAAGGGAAAGCTTGTTCGTCATGATGATCTCCTGTTTTTGTGTAAAGAATGACTTGATTCGGGTGTGTCCACAGCATAGGCACTGCCGACATTCCAGGCACTCAAGAACACGGCTAACGATATATTAACCGCTGTTTGTCATATTCATAGATACGGCCAAGTATATTTGCACTAAAAAAGCGGTTAAAACTCGTAAAAATGTGACTTGTCTTGCCAAATTAGGGCCGATAATGGCCTCTTTCCCACTTTGAGTCGCTGATTTCCCATGAGCCAGATCGCCATCGCGCATTATTCCGAAGAACTTCAACACATACGCGAACAGGGGCTGTTCAAGTCGGAACGCATCATCACCAGCCCGCAATCGTCCGAAATCGAGCTTGCCGATGGCCGCAAAGTACTGAATTTTTGCGCCAATAATTATCTGGGGCTGGCCGATCATCCCGAGATTATCCAGGCAGCAAAAGAAGCCCTCGATAGTCACGGTTTCGGCATGGCCTCGGTACGCTTTATTTGCGGCACCCAGGATTTGCACAAGCAACTGGAAAAGAAAATTGCCGATTTCTTTGGCACCGAAGACACCATTTTGTATGCCGCCTGTTTCGATGCCAACGGCGGTTTATTCGAACCCTTGCTGACCGAGCAAGATGCCATTATTTCCGACGCGCTGAATCATGCCTCGATCATTGACGGTGTGCGACTTTGCAAAGCGCAACGTTTTCGCTACGCCAACTGCGACATGAAGGGCCTGGAAGCGCAACTGCAAGCGGCCGATGCCGCCGGTTGCCGCATCAAGATGATTACCACCGACGGCGTGTTCTCGATGGACGGCTTCATTGCGCCGCTCGATGAAATTTGCGCCTTGGCAAAAAAATATGGCGCACTCGTGCATATCGATGAATGCCATGCCACCGGCTTTCTTGGTGAAAACGGCAAGGGTTCTGCCGAAGTCAAAGGCGTGCTGGACCAAATCGACATCATTACCGGCACGCTCGGCAAGGCCATGGGTGGCGCATTGGGTGGTTTTACCACCGCGAAAAAAGAAGTGATCGAATTGTTACGCCAGCGCTCGCGTCCTTATTTGTTCTCCAACTCATTGCCACCGCATGTGGTTGCCGCCGGCATCAAGGCATTCGATATGCTGGCGACGGCCGGTGAATTGAGGACGCAATTGCAGGAAAACACTCGCTACTTTCGTGAACAAATGACGGCGGCAGGTTTTGATTTGAAACCTGGCGTACATCCCATCGTGCCGGTCATGCTATATGACGCACCGCTAGCCCAGAAATTTGCATCGCAGTTACTGGATGAAGGTGTTTACGTGATCGGTTTCTTTTTTCCGGTCGTTGCAAAAGGCCAGGCGCGCATTCGCACCCAGATGAGCGCAGCGCATACCCGCGAACAACTGGAACGTACGATCGCGGCATTTATCAAAGTCGGAAAATCACTCGGCGTTATTTCGTAAGCCAACGGGGAAATATTCATGTTAGTCCATCATCGTTTCGGCCCATTTCAGGCACTGATTTTGATTGTCGCTTTTCATGTGGTCGGCTGTACGCACGACAAAGTCACGGCGACATCAGGTACGCAAAACTTACCGGCACAAGCTGCGCCCAATGTAACGACGCCCGCAGAAACTGTCGCAACCCCTCCGACGACGCCGGAGATCATTACACCAGCAGAACCAGTTGCAGCAAACACTGCCGAACCTGTGGTGACTTTGCCAAGTGAAACGAAAGCAAACGACACCCTGACACTGAAGCCCGGTCAGTCAGGCACTGTCGATGCTTCGACAACACTGCATTATGTCCGCATGGTCAATGACAGTCGCTGCCCGGCCGGCGCGCAATGCATATGGGCTGGTGAAGTCACGATCGAGTTAATACTGGATACCGGGCAGGAAAAACAGACCTTTACATTGAAGGACGACGAGAAAGCGGCAAGCATTCTGGGCTACGAAATAAAATTGATTTCGATTGATCGAAGCCACCTGATTAATGTCCAGATGAAAAAGAATTAAATCGTATGTCGGGCCCTGGCCCGACGCTCTACACAGATTGCGACATTGCCATTGTCAGGCCTGGGCCCGACCTACGAAATTTCGTCCTTGTCCAATAATCGCCACTGCCCTTTCGCCAAATCGCTGAGCGTTAAATCACCGATACGTACGCGAATCAATCGCAGCACATCAAAATTCAATTCAGCCAGAATTTTTCGAATCTGCCGATTCTTGCCTTCGTCCAGAATGATTTCCAGCCAGGCGTTTTTTTCGCCTTCGCGTAAAACCGTCACGTTTTTCATTGCATGCAGTTCGCCATCGATATCGACACCCTGCCGCATCTTTTCCAGATCGTCCGGCGTGGGCAGGCGATTGATTTGCACGTGATAGGTTTTGTCGAGAGCCGATTCGGGCGAGGTAATTTTCGCAGCCCAGGCGGTGTCATTGGTAAACAAGAGCAAGCCTTCGCTGGCTTTATCCAGACGCCCGACCGGGGCTAACCAGGGCAAACTGGCATCATCGAAACAGCGATACACCGTATCTCGGCCCTTCTCGTCA
Organism: Arenimonas sp.; assembly: GCA_043789195.1. Lineage (GTDB taxonomy): Bacteria > Pseudomonadota > Gammaproteobacteria > Xanthomonadales > Xanthomonadaceae > Arenimonas. The sequence goes on from JAYWIC010000215.1 coordinate 3,417, forward strand.
TTCGTGGTGGTGACCAATCCCCTTGGCTTGTTGAGCATGAGATAAACCTGTTTCACCGGTTTTTCCACGACACCGGTGACCGTGACCTTGTCGCGTTCCTGCACCACGGGAAATTCCGGGTCGTGCACCACACGCCCATTGACCGATACACGGCCCGCTAGCACCCACGCCGATGCCTGCGTACGCGATGCCAGCCCCTGCTTGGACAAGATGCGAGCGACACCAAAACGTTTCACAGGTCTTTCATTCATCGGCATAGGATGACGTATGACCACCCATTTCGCTACGCTTGTCGTTTTCGTGCATCCGCAAGTGACCGTAGCATCGTAAAATTTGCAGACAACCGCCATAACACCCTTCCAATCCAAATTACCGACGTGAAATCAAGATGAATTTACGCACCGCCAGTTCACCCATCAATCACTGTTGTCACGGCAAAATCCCGACATGAATTCAGCATCCGACGCACCGTCACCGCAGTCCCTCCTTCGACGCGGACTGGTCGCCTTTATTCGTTGGTTCGACACCTCGGCAGCCGTTGAATCATGCGATGAAGACCCAAATGCCATCGATTGGCTTCGTGTATTGCCTTTCATCGCCCTGCATCTGGCTTGCCTGGCCGTCTTTTGGGTCGGTTTTTCTTGGTTTGCCTTGTGGGTGGCGCTCGGCTTGTATGCAGTGAGAATGTTTGCCATCACCGGTTTCTATCACCGCTTTTTTTCACACAAGGCATTTCGGACATCGCGTGCGGTGCAATTTTTGTTCGCGGCGATAGGTGCCGCCAGCGTCCAGCGTGGCCCACTATGGTGGGCAGCACATCATCGCCATCACCATCGCCATGCCGATACTGATGCCGATATGCACTCGCCGCGCCACGGCTTTTTTCGTAGCCACATGGGTTGGTTTCTCACCAAACGCGGTTTTGCCACGAACTTCGGCAACATCCCGGACCTGGTGAAGTTTCCGGAGCTCCGCTATCTGGATCGTTTCGATATTGTCGTGCCAATTATCTTGGCCATCGGTTTATTTGCTCTAGGCAACATACTGGAAACAGCGGCGCCGCAACTTAATACCAATGGCTGGCAGTTATTGGTCTGGGGCTTTTTTGTTTCGACGATTGTTTTATTCCACGCAACGGTAACGATCAATTCGCTTGCCCATCGCTGGGGCACGCGCCGCTACAAAACCAATGACGACAGTCGCAACAATGCTTTTCTGGCATTGATTACCTTCGGCGAGGGCTGGCATAACAATCATCATCATTTCCCTGGCTCGGCGAGTCAGGGCTTCAAATGGTGGGAACTGGATCTGACCTATTGGGCATTGAAAACCATGTCAATGCTGGGACTGGTATGGGATTTAAAAGCCGTTCCAGAGCAACTCAAGCGCAACACCATAGACGCCGCATGAAAATCGCCGTTATTGGAAGTGGCATTGCGGGTATGGGTTGCGCATATTTATTGTCGCAGCAGCATGAAGTAGTTCTTTATGAAAAAGAAAGCCGTCTTGGCGGCCATACGCATACACATTCGGTACGCCAAGGAAATCAGGATTACCGAATTGATACCGGCTTCATCGTATTCAATCCCGAAAACTACCCCCTGCTGAGCAAATTATTCAATGAATTGAATGTCGCATCGCAAAAAACCGAGATGGGCTTTTCGGTGCAAAATGCCACCACGGGGCTGGAATACAATGCGACTAATCTCAACGCCATGTTTTGTCAGCGTCGAAATTTGATCTCACCGAAATTCATTCGCATGACGCGCGACATCTTGCGCTTCTATCGCGAATGCCCCAGCCTGCTCGGCCTGCGTGGCGATGGCCCGACACTGGGAGAATACCTGCGCGAGAATCATTACTCGCCACTCTTCGTCGATGACCACATCGTCCCGATGGCTTGTGCCTTATGGTCATCGCCATCGGATACCATCCTGCAGTTTCCGGCCAAGTATCTCGTGCAGTTCATGCACAACCACCACATGTTGCAGGTCAATGAGCGCCCTGAATGGCGCGTGGTGCAAGGCGGCTCGAGCAGCTATATCGGTGAGCTGGAAAAAAACTGGTCGGCAACCGTTCGTCTTGGCGCTGGCGTTCAAAGCGTTGCCAGAAGCGTCAATCAAGTCAGTATTAAAACGGCCGATGGCGAAGATACCTTTGACCAGGTTGTCTTTGCCTGTCATAGCGACCAGGCACTGGCAATGCTGTCGGATGCCAATCCGCATGAACGCGAGATTCTGGGTAATCTGCCTTATCAGGAAAATGAAACCGTCTTGCACACCGACGCCTCCATTCTGCCGAAAAACAAGAAAGCCTGGGCAGCCTGGAATGCCTATATCCCGGCGTCCAAAGCAGACGTTTGTACCGTCAGTTACTGCATGAATATTTTGCAATCGATACAGTCACTCGAACCGTTCGTCGTCACACTTAACCGAACCGCCGACATCGCACCGGACAAAATCATCGCGAAAATGCGTTACCACCATCCCATGTACACTCACGCCAGTGTGCAGGCAAAGGCGCGACGTCATGAAATCAACGGTAAAAACAACACTTGGTTTGCCGGCGCTTACTGGGGTTTCGGCTTCCATGAAGACGGCCTTCGAAGTGGTGTCGAAGTGGCGCGCGCTTTGGGTATTGATTGGTGAGTG
>JAYWIC010000216.1:0-1744 GCA_043789195.1 Arenimonas sp.
CCTACGGCGGCTATCAGGCGATCATGCGTGATCCGGATACCGGCGTTTATACTGGCGCCAGTGAAAGCCGCAAAGACGGGCAGGCGGCGGGATATTGAATTTGGCGGGACGCGGGACTCGAAAAAGCGGAATATTTTAAGCCTGATAATTCAAGTCCCCTCCCCGCGTTTTGCTTTTAGGCGGGGCCTGGGTGGAGGCAAGAACTGCCGTGATAAAAATTGAATTACGATATTGCCGATAAACACATAGAGAAAATAATGAAAGAACGCACAAAAAACATATTCGGTTATGGTGCCTTGATGACCGGTGCGTTATTGGTTGGCGGCAGTATTCTGGCAGGTGATTTTTCCCGTTATCTGCGAGTTCACTCGTCGGCTTCCGAACAAGCCGACATCGTGAAAGTACAAGCCAGCCTTTTCGCTTATGCAAAATCTCTCGAAGCCTCCGATAATCCTCGTGATTTGGCGGTATCGGCATTTCTCCAAGTCAGTAATAAGCCGCGCGATAATCTAGAACAACACGTATTGCCTTCGCAGGAAGAGATCGCCTTGCTTAGACAGGCACTTGCACTGGGTCGGAACGATGCAACCTTGACATGGTTTGAAGCGATGAATTGCGGCTGGATGAGTGCAGCTTGCGACAAGAATGCCGCACTTATTCGTTTAAGCAAACTCGAACCGGACAACGCCGCAGTCGATTTACTGTATTTAAACGAAGCCGATGCGGCCGGCAATGCTGAAGCTGCATGGCAGGCCATCGAACGTGGAGGACAGAGAAAATACTTCCAGTTACCCATTGATGCCATCGGCGGCATGTACTACGAGTCTTTGAGAAACTGGCATTCGCCCATCACTTACGACCCAAAGGATATTTTTGGGAAGAAAGCGAAAGATCTCCGACCACTCAGCCAGGAGGAATATCGGAAAATCACGGCGTTTGGCTTCAGTCTTGCTGTCGCCATTCCTGCACTTCAAGATTATTCACTCTATTGCAGGCCGGCACCGACAAATTCCAGCCACCTAAAAATTTGCCAGCAATTTACTGACAAGTTTGCGGCTGGTGACAACATGCTGCTGCAGGGTATGGGTACACGAATGGGAGCGGAGCTCTTCCTGCAGTCTCCCGAGAAGGAAATTTGGCAGGCACGCCGGAATCAGCATCAATGGCAGCAAATGAAATATTCGGAAATACTTCAGTCCGATCCCGGCGCGGATCGCGTGCATTTCGAGAAGTGGCCCGGCATTAGCGAGATTGAACGTATTCATGCCTTGCTGAATGAAAAAGGCATTCCCTTGTCGCCGCCCATGGGCTGGATTTTTGAAGAAAAAAAGTAGGCACTAGCCATGATCAACAACGAACTCGACTTCGACGGCTACCGCATCGACCTCGCCAGACATACGCGAGTGCAGATTCCGAATTTTCTTCAGCTTGATGCTGCTGAGCGCTTGCGTCTTTGTTTGCAAAACGAAGTGCCCTGGACGCTGGCCGAACGCAGCGACGGCATCTCGAAAACCATTTCCGCCGCCGACTATGCCTTGATGGACGAACAGGCCCGTGCGGAGCATTTGCAGAAAGCCTACATCCGCGCCAAAACCCAATTCCAGTTTGTCTACGAAAGCTACATGATGGTGGCGGCGGCCAAGGAAGGCCGCGATCCGACCCTGATATTGCATGCGATTCTGGAATTTCTGAATTCGGAAGAGTTCATCGCATTCGCCCGCTGGCTGGTCAACGATCCAAAAAT
>JAYWIC010000217.1:0-24308 GCA_043789195.1 Arenimonas sp.
GCAATCGCAAGCCCAGTTGCAGCAAACACAATCGCAACTGCAACAGGCCAAGCAACAAAAAGACGATGAATTGACCAAGCTGCTGGAAAACCAGATGCTCGGTCAGGAACAGCAAATTAATTCACAACGCCAGCAAATTGCCACATTGGAACGTCGTGCCGGTGGCGTAGACACAAGTGTGTTTGCTGGTGGCGCCAATTTCAGCATTCTAGAACCAAGCTTGGTGGCAACGCGTGGCCGCAATACCGCCATTGTTCGTGGGCCGGGTAAACGCAATGTGGTCGGTCGCGTGAAGTCATCGAAAACCATCAAGCAAGTCACCGTGAATGGCACGCCGATTTCCGTGGCAGCCAATGGCACCTTCAATGCCGAAATCGACGTTGCACAGGCCGGTACGCCAGTAAAAATCGTAGCGCTTGAGCAATCGGGTGTTCGCGGCGAATTGCAGTTCACCATGTTGCCGCAAGCCACCGGTGGTGGCAGCAGCGTAGCGGCTTCGGGTTCGGGCGGTGTGGGTAGTTTGCCGCGCGATGTAAAACTGGGCCGTTTCTTTGCGGTGGTGATTGGCAACAATGCCTACCGCGATGCCGAATATCCCGGTTTGAAAAGTGCCGTCAGCGACGCGACCGCCGTATCGAATGTCCTGAAGAATCGTTATGGCTATCAAACCACCCTGGTATTGAATGCATCACGTCTTGAAATGCTGACCGCCCTGAGCGATATGCGGGCAAAATTGAAACCCGAAGATAATCTGCTGGTGTACTACGCAGGCCATGGCGAATTGAGCAGTAATGGCGCGACCGGTTACTGGGTGCCTACCGATGGTGTGGCCAACAATGCGAAATCCTGGATTTCGAATACTGCCATCAGCGATATTTTGAACAGTTTGCCTGCCAAGAAAGTCATGGTCGTCGCCGATTCCTGCTATTCCGGCTCGATGACGCGTGCAGCCGTACCGAATCTCACGTCAGCTACCCCGGAAAAGTGGAATGCCTACGTAAAAACCATGGCGGCTGGCCGTTCACGTACCGCGCTGACCTCGGGTGGCGTGCAGCCGGTGCCTGACACTGGTTCAGGCAATCACAGCTATTTCGCCCGTGCCTTCCTGAATGTGTTGCAAGACAATAATCGCCTGATGGAAGCCCAGCGCCTGTATCGCGAAGTGGCTACCTCATTGGCCCTGAACTCGATCAACTCGCCCATCCCGCAAAATCCGCAATATGCCCCGATTCGCTATGCGGGCCACGAAAGCGGTGATTTCTTCTTTATGCCAAAGGGTGCCGGCAGCTGATGCCAGCGTTTGAACTAGCCTAAACCAAGCAAGGCCGCGTATAATTCGCGGCCTTGCTGCTTCAACCGGCAGCAAGCCAATTATGGAGAGGTGGCAGAGCGGTTGAATGTACCTGACTCGAAATCAGGCGTAGGTGTGAGCCTACCGGGGGTTCGAATCCCCCCTTCTCCGCCATAAATAAAAAAGGTCGCCTTTGGGTGGCCTTTTTTATTTATGGTGATGAGGGATTGATGAGAACCTGAGCACCGCAGCCTTGGCAATACTTTTCGTCCGGGTTGATTTATATCGCAAACATCCCATGGTGCAGAGAAAGCCAGTACCTGGGTTACATTCTGTCCGTTCCCCCAAGATATCCCCGTTCTACCCATCACACGCAACGCATTGGGGAACGCCATGAAACCGATCGCCTATCTCTCGCTATTTCTACTTTCGACCGCCGCGCACGCCGAAGTAAAAGGTCAATGTAGTTACGAAGACACTACACTGGTTTTTGTCGATGCCCATGCTGCCTTGGCACCTGACCCTTTTGAGGAAAAACAGAAAGTGCCGATGCTGTGGTTCACGACCAAAGCCATGGACCATGCCGCCCTGGCGGTCGCTAAACCAGATGAAATTGATGATGCCGTCATGGATCAGGTTTTTGGAAATGACAGTGCCAAACTGGAGCTGCGCTTTGATTCTGAGGGCAAATTAATCGAGGGCTTGCAGCTTTACGTGCCGCCCGGCAATAACCGGTCGCTTTCAAGCAACGAGGTGGGCAAACTGGAATTAAAAATGCCGATTGCAAACCGTGCTTCGGGAAGATTTATTCTGACCGACGACAGCGAACTGAAATGCGATTTGCAGTTTGATATTCCGATGGCGGGGAAAGGGCCTCCACCGCCAGCGCCGAAACTCTGGGGCATGGCATTGCCTGCCGGCGGTGGCGAGCCCGGCAAAGTGTATTTGGCGATGCATCGTGCCACGCTGGCGGGAGATGTCGACACCATGCTCAAACTCGCGATGAAAGAAAAGGCCGATCAAATGCGTGCGGCACGCAGTGATCCGGAATTTCCAAAGATGCTGGAAATGATCAAGGCATTCGAGCCTGCGCAAGTCAATATTGTTTCCGGTCGAGCGGACGCCAATCGCGCCGAGTTGCAAATCAACGGAAAGGAGTCCGATGGTGCAGCAATGACGGGAACCGTCAAACTCGTGAAAGAAGCCGGGGCATGGCGTATTGAAAATGTCAGCACCAAGTCGAAGATAAGCCAGTAGTACTTGCCACTATCGAACCAGTCTTCCTGATTATCGTCGTAGCTTGGTGATAAGTTTTCTAAGCATACGTTTTTATTGTAAGTTATCCGCATGTCGCCGTCCCCGAATGCTCTGGCCGGGGATACAGGGTCGTTGATCTTGACCAGCAAAGTCACTAGGTCCCCGACAGGAGCATTCGGGGATGACAGTGTTTTATTTTGGATGTGTTGTGTTGGGCGTGTAGATAGTGATTCCAAAACAGCCCGTCGCATTATTTAAGCTGTAGCAACTAAGGTAGTGCTTCGAAACCCATTAAATTAGTTTTTGAGACTCAGTCGATACAGCAAAACGGCCGCGCGGATGGTTTGCGAATCGAGAGTATTCAGGTCGGCTATTTCCTCGATGGTGTGGCCGCCCTTTCCCATAAGTCCGATGCCATCAATGGCCATATCGACTTTATCGGCAATGAAAGAAATATCGGCGGCGCCAGCTTTGCGTGGATTGATGGCTACCACCGGGCCAAAGCCAAAATCCTCACTCACGGCGGAATACATCGTGAGCAATTTGGCATTGCCCTCGGTGGGTGCCATCGGCGGATAACCGTTCAAGAAAGTGATGGTGGCACTGGTATGTGGCAAATGCGCCGCCACGATTTTGTTCATGGTGAGCTGGGCTTCCGCCAATTGCTTTGGTGATATGGCACGCAGATCGCCACTGACCAAAACGGTTTGGGCAATCACGTTGCCCTTACCAAAAGCAGTGGCACGTGAGGTGTCTTCATCCAGAGTGGCATCGGTGCCGCCGGCAATGACGCCGGGATTAAAGGTCAGATTCGGAACGCCGGACAGCGCTTGACGAAACCCGTCAAGAATCCGGGCGGCTTCAAAAATGGCGCCGTCACCGTAATCGGGTTGAAAAATCTGCGAGGAATGTGCCGGTCTTCCGGTGACCTTCAATTGCCAGCCAATCGATCCCCGGCGCGAAATGGCTGCCGTTTTCGGGTCGCCATCGCCGTCTTCGAAACCCAGCGCAATATCCGCCCATTCACCGGCTTCCAGCAAAACTTTATTGGCCAGTTCAATGGGTTCGCCGCGGTTTTCTTCATCGCCCATCAAGACAACCCGGATACTCATCTTGTCGAGCTGCCCGGTATCACGAAGCGCACGTAATGCGCTGATGATAATGACGTTGCCGCCCTTCATATCCGTAGTGCCAGGGCCGCGTGCAGACACGGCATCGATGACTTCAAATTTCTGGAACGGGCTGTCCTCGGCGAAAACGGTGTCCAGATGGCCGATTAACAACACTCGCGGGCCACGCTTGCCATGGCTTGCCACCAGATGGCCGGCGCGATTAAAGCCGCTGCCATCCACCCAGCGGGTATCAAACCCCAAGTTCTTGAATTCACGTTCGAATACGCTGCCCACCTGGCGTACCCCGGCAATATTCATTGTGCCGCTATTGATATCGACGGCTTCTTTCAATAGAGCCAGCGCTCGTTCCTGGTCTTTGCCCACGTGGGCAAAGATGGCTTTTTCAACGGGGTCGACAGGGCTGCTTGCGAGTGTGTTATTGCTGGCAGAAGCGAGGGCGAGAGCGGCAAAAGCCAGTAGGGTAAGATGGTTCATGGTCGGCAATGGAGTGTCGGCTGGGAATGGGCACCATAACCGAAAAACCGGTGATTGGCATGATGATCCACGAGATGGGTCTTTAGTACCTTGAAAGGATCGCTTCCCATTTTTTTAAGCCCCGATAAAGTAAACTTGCCGCCTGTTTTGAACGAGATAACTCCATGTCCGAAATTCTGGTACCCGTGTCTTTTGGTGAATTGCTCGACAAAATCGCCATTCTTGAAATCAAATCCGAGCGCATGAGCGATGAAGCCAAGTTGCTGAATGTTCGCAAGGAACTCGATGCCCTGAACACTACCTGGGCGAGCCATCCTGCCTCGAAAACCGATATCGCAACGCTTCGTGCGGACCTGAAAAAAATTAACGAGAGCCTCTGGGTGATCGAAGACGATATCCGTATCCAGGAAAAAAAGCAGTTGTTCGATGCCGAGTTTATCCGCCTCGCACGCGCTGTGTATTTCGAAAACGATACTCGTGCCAAGATCAAGAAAGACATCAATCTTGCTCTGGGTTCGTCGTATGTTGAAGAAAAATCCTATGAAGATTACAAGAATCCGTGAGCACTAAATCGTTTCAGGGATGTTCTTCGCAATAGCGGTCAAAACTGTCGGCGACTTCGTCGACCTTGATTAAATCCATGACGCCGGGAAACTCGACGCGTTTGCCCCACGGCAGTTGGTTGGCGGGCTTGTTCATGAAACTCAGTGCTGCTTGTTCGTAATGATTGATGCAATAGCGCCGATCGGAATAGGGCGCATTGCGAATACCATCGGTACAGGCATATAAACCGATCACTCGGGTGCCGACAGCGTTTGCCATGTGCAGGGGGCCGGAATCGGGCGATAGCAACAAATCCGCGCGTTCGAGCAATGCCAATAATTGTTTCAGGGTGTCTTTGCCAACCAGATCAATGATGGGAACATCGGCTAATCGGATGATGGCATCTGCTGTATTTCTTTCCAGTTCGCTGCGGCCGCCGCAGATTGCGACGCGCCAGTTTTTATAGTGGGCATGGCGTGCAATTGCCGCGTATCCTTCGGCTGACCAATTACGCAGTTCATGGCTTGAACAAGGCGAAATGATCAAGGTTTTCTGTTCGCCAGGTAATTGTGCAGCGGCCCATTCGCGTGCTTCCTGCGGAATGGGGATGTTCCAACTCACGGCATCCTGTTTCAAGCCAAGGGGTTCGCAGAATTTTCCGAACACATTCAGCACATGATGGCTGCCCGGCGTAATTCGACGATTGATAAAGAGAGAATGTAGTTCCTTGCTGCGACCGGTATCGTAGCCAATCCTGATGTTTGCCGGTATGAACGCCGAGAGAAAATTGGCCCGCATGGCCAGTTGCATCTGCAGTAAAACATCGAAGCGGCGACCGGCAAATTTCTTTCGTAGTTCGCGCATGCCCTGGATACCGGTTTTCTTGTCGTAAACCACCAGCTCGACACCTTCCAAGCCTTCCACCAGCTTCGCTTCTCCCTTGCCCAGCACCCAGGTGATAGGCGTGTCGGGCCAGGCAGCGCGCAGCGTGTTCAGCAGCGGCAGCACATGCGTGGCATCGCCCAATGCGGATAGGCGTAAAATGCAGATCGAGGCAGGCGCAGCAGGCATTGGCGAGTCAAACACTTTAAACTTCCGGTTATGGATTCATCGAACGCTAGCACTAATAGCCGCGTGCCGATTCACCCGCAAGGTGAACAAGGTGCGATTGTGTTCGACACAAGGCTTTGGCAGCAAGTAGATTCGGTTTTTTTTGATCCTGCACATTATGGCGAAGCCGCCAAGCCGGTTAGCGGAAAAGGCGGTCGTGGTGCCGCCTGGTTCGTGCATGGCCCGTTTGGCGATGCCGTTTTACGTTTCTATCGGCGTGGCGGCTGGGCGGCAAAAATCAGCGATGCACGCTATTTATGGCGCGATGAAAAGAGCGCCAGAAGCATTCATGAATTCCGATTCATGCAAAGCCTATGCGAAAAAAAACTACCGGTGCCAAAACCCATTGCCGCGATGTATGCCAGAAGCGGTTTGTTTTATCGGGCCGGGATCCTGATTGAACGTATTCCCGATAGCAAAAGTTTTCTTGATTGCGTGCACGAACAAACCGAATCGGCACCCTGGGCGGCGCTTGGGAAATGTATTGCGCAATTTCATAAAATCGGCGCACAGCACGCCGATTTGAACGCGCAGAATATATTGGTCGATTCACACAATAAAATCTGGTTGATTGACTGGGACAAGGCATCCGTGCAGAAAAAAACCGGGTCGTGGTGCGTGGATGTGTTGCAGCGATTACAGCGCTCATTACTGAAATATCGTGGTGAAGTGGGTGAGGAAACCCTGTTAGCCGGCATGCAAATTTTGCGTTCGGCGCACGACAAGGAGTTGGAAAAATGACGTGGACATTACGTTTTCTGGGGGTTGGAAATGCACAGGCGATCGAGCTCGGTTCGGCCTCGTCGGTAATCGAATGTGACAGCAAGCCCGAGCTGATGATTGATTGCGGGCAAGAAGCATTGACGGCATATTTGGAGCATTATCAAGCCACTCCCGATGCCTTGTTTATCACGCATGTGCACATGGATCATGTGGCAGGTTTGGAAAGGCTGTTCTACAAAACTTATTTCGACTCGACCAGGGTCGGCAAAATAAAGTTGTATGTTCCGGTGACGGTATTGCCATTTTTGCAACAGCGTTTGGCCGAATATCCGGGCGTGATTGCCGAGGGCGGTGCAAATTGGTGGGATGGTTTTCAACTGGTTCCGGTATCGAAAGGCTTCTGGCACAACGGCTTCTGGTATGACGTATTTCCAGTCCGGCATCACTTGCCGGAAACCGCCTACGCCCTGCGTCTACATGGCTGTGTGATCTGGACCGGCGATACTCGCCCGATTCCTGAAATGTTGGCGAAGTTTGCGGATGCCAACGAATTCATCGCCCACGATTGCGCCTGGAAGGGAAATCCATCCCATAGCGGTATCGAAGATCTCGAGCGTGAATATCCGGCAGAATTATTGCAGCGCTGCGCGTTCTATCATTATGAATCACAGGCGCATGGAGAAAAATTGGTGGCTCGCGGCTATCGAATAGCAAAAAGTGGCGAAGTGGTGGCATTACCGAATCCGACCGAACAGCGCATGGTGCGATGATGAATGCCCAGCTACAAAAGGCAATGTCATTGCCGCTAGATAAGTTATCCAGGCCGGTGCACGACTTGCGGGTGTCGGTAATTGAAGCCTGCAATTTTCGCTGCCCGTATTGCATGCCGGCCGATAAAACACCGGATGATGCAACGCTGCAAAATGCAGCTCGCTTGTCTTTCGATCAAATCGAAAAAACCGTAAAAGCTTTCGTGAAGCTGGGTGTTCGTAAACTGCGATTGACGGGAGGCGAACCACTGCTTCGAAAAAATTTGCCTGAATTGATCGAACGTTTGTCGCGAATTCCGGAATTGGAAGATATTGCACTGACGACTAATGGCTCCTTGCTGGAAAAGCAGGCGCAAGCCCTGAAGCAAGCCGGCTTGCATCGTTTGACGATCAGCCTGGATGCATTGGATCCGGAGGTGTTCTCGCAGTTGTCCGGGGGCAGAGGTCAGGTGCAAGACGTGTTGAATGGCATTGAAGCTGCCGAAGCCGCAGGATTTTCTTCGCTGAAAATCAATGCCGTCATTCAACGCGGCATCAATGAAGACCAAGTCTTGCCTCTGGTGGAAAAATTTCGCGGAACCAAACATGTTTTGCGTTTTATCGAATTTATGGACGTCGGCAATTGCAATAATTGGTCGCTCAAAGACGTGCTGCCATCAAAACAATTGCAGGCCCTGATTAACCAGCAATGGCCTTTGCAGCCGGTGTCTGCCAATTATCGCGGTGAAGTGGCATCGCGCTACCGCTTTGCCGATGGCATGGGCGAGGTTGGTTTTGTCAGCTCGGTGAGTGAACCGTTTTGCGGTGATTGCCATCGTGCACGACTTTCGGCCGATGGCCATGTCTACACTTGCCTGTTTGCCGGTAAAGGCCACGATATTCGTGCCGAGCTTGATCAGGATCAAGATTTGCTCGATCAAAAACTGAATAAAATCTGGACGAATCGCTCCGATCGTTACAGCGAAGTGAGACATTCACAAACGCAACAGAATAAAAAAATCGAAATGTATTTTATCGGAGGCTAAGATGGCCGGAAAACCAAGCACTACAAAAAAACTGACACATATCGATCCAGCCGGACGCCCAGCCATGGTGGATGTTACCGACAAGGCGATAACCGCCAGGCAGGCAACGGCAGTAACGAATGTGGTTTTTCCGAAAGCGATCGCGAAGCAACTGGTTAAATCGGATATGGCAACCAAAAAAGGCGCCATTATTGATACTGCGATCATTGCCGGCACCATGGCGGTGAAACGTACCGATGAGTTGATTCCATTTTGTCATGCGCTGCCGATTGACGGTATCAAGATCACGATTGATTGGCATGACTCCGAGCGCTTGCGCATCAGCTGTACAGTAAAAACCCAGCATCGTACCGGTGTTGAAATGGAAGCCTTGATGGGGGCGAGTATTGCCGCGCTGACGATCTACGATATGTGCAAGGCGCTTAGCCAGGATATTGAAATAGGCCCGACCAGACTGGTAGAAAAACGCGGCGGTAAAACCGGGATCAGCAAAATATTATGAGCGTGACCGTTTTATATTTTGCCAGCTTTCAGGAAGCCGCCGGCATCGATTCGGAAACAATCGAAAAACCGGCTTCTTTAACGGCTTTGTTTGAAAGCCTGAAACAGAAATATCAGTTCAAATTTCAGCCCGTGAATGTCCGCGTTGCCGTTGATGGTGTTTTTGTCGGATGGCAGCATGAAATTCGGGACGGTAATGAAATCGCGTTCATCCCGCCGGTGTCGGGCGGATGAACAAGTTTCAAATAGCCGACCAGAAGATCGATGGTGATGCGTTGAGGAAATCAATGCAGCACGAGCAAGCCGGTGCCTTTATCTGTTTCGAGGGTTGGGTACGCAATCATCATTGCGATCGGGCTGTGCAGGCCCTGGCTTATCAAGCCTACAAAACAATGGCCGAGTCCGAGGGCGAAAAAATTCTGGCCGAAGCCCGCGAGAACTTCGTCATTCTGGATGCTATTTGCGTCCATCGAACCGGTGATCTGGCGATCGGTGATTGCGCGGTCTGGGTCGGCGTGACGGCAGCACACAGGGATGCCGCATTTGCCGCCTGCCGCTACGTCATCGACGAGGTCAAACAACGGGTACCGATCTGGAAAAAAGAGAAGTATCAGGACGGCAGCTCGGATTGGCTACATCCGACTGCGTAGGAGGGCCCTTGGGCCCGAAAAGGTGGCGGCCCCGCCAACTTGCCTCGGCGCACGAATCAGTCAATACCGTTGCTGCCTTCCGGCCCTGGCGGAGTTTTCAACCTATCGTCGCGAGGGGCCAACGGGGCCACCATAGAAACAGACCATCTAGTAACAAAAAGCCATCGGTAGTACTGATGGCTTTTGAAAAAATGGCGGAGAAAGAGGGATTCGAACCCTCGGTACGGGTTTAAACCGTACACACACTTTCCAGGCGTGCTCCTTAAACCACTCGGACATCTCTCCGCAGAACTCTACTGCGAAAGCATCGCTAGCCGCAGGGCGCGAATTGTACCTTTTTGGGCCTGCTCGAACAAGCAAAACCCAATCCGTCACCCTGAGATAGGGTCAGATTTCTTGCTGAACATGCGTTTTAAGCGGGTTTTGATTCTTTTCCTTGGCTCAAACGCCCGCGCTTGGCACAATGGCGGACACGAAGGAAACGCGAATGTCATATCTGGTGTTGGCCCGCAAATGGCGGCCGAAAAAATTTACCGAACTGGTCGGTCAGGAACACGTTGTCAAAGCCCTGACCAACGCCCTGGACACCGGGCGCGTGCATCATGCTTTCCTGTTTACCGGCACCCGGGGTGTCGGTAAAACCACGATTGCCCGGATTTTTGCGAAAAGCCTGAACTGCGAAAAGGGCGAGAGCTCCGATCCCTGCGGTGTTTGCAATGCCTGTCTGGATATCGATGCCGGCCGATTCATCGACCTTCTTGAAATCGATGCTGCCAGCAATACCGGCGTCGATGATGTTCGCGATCTGATCGAAAACGCACAATACATGCCAGCGCGTGGCCGCACGAAAGTCTATTTGATCGACGAAGTTCACATGCTTTCGAAAAATGCCTTCAATGCATTGTTGAAAACACTGGAAGAACCGCCGGGCCACGTTAAATTTCTACTCGCCACCACCGACCCGCAAAAATTGCCGGTGACTGTGTTATCGCGTTGCCTGCAATTTAATTTGCGCCGGCTCGACGAAAACCAGATCGGCGGACAAATCACTAAAATTCTCGCCGCCGAAAATATCGAAGCTGAAGCGGCGGCCATCAAGCTGCTGGCGCGCGGCGCCGATGGCAGTTTACGTGATGGCTTGTCACTGCTGGATCAAGCGATTGCCTACACCGGCGGCAAGCTGACGGCAGAAAGCGTCAATGCAATGTTAGGCACGGTCGATAATGCGCAAGTGGGTGGAATTCTTGATGCGCTATCGCTGGGTGATGCTGGTGCACTGATGGCCAATGTGGAAACGATGTCGGTGTATTCGCCGGATTTTGGCCATGTGCTTGAAGATCTGGCGATCGCTCTGCATCAACTGCAATGCGTGCAATTGGTTCCGGGTTTTGAAGTGGAATCTTCATCGGTCGATTTTCCGACGCTGGCGTCGCGCTTAAGCGCCGAACAAGTGCAGCTTTGGTATCAGATGGCAACCATCGGTCGTCGCGATTTGGCATTTGCTCCGAGCCCGCGCGCTGGGTTTGAAATGAGCTTGTTGCGAATGCTGGCATTTCGTCCGATGACGGAAGGTGAAAATAGTGCGCCGCCGGTTGCGGTAAAACCGGTAGCGAAACCAGCCGTTGCACCGACACAAACGGCAATCTCTGCGGTAACTCATGCACCTGTGATCAAGCCCGCGCCTATTGAAATGCCTGTCGCTCAAGCTGCCGTCGCACCTGCAGTTCAAGCAGGAGCCAGTTATCAGAACAAGCGCGAATTAAAACATCACGCACAATGGCTCGATGTTATCGAGGCTGCAGAATTGAAAGGCCCGACCCGTGAGCTTGCTGCACATTCGGTTTTCGTTGCCTTCGATAACAGCGTGTTGAAATTGGCTTTGCCGGATAATTTATTGCATCTGCGGAGTGATGCTGTGGTGGCAAGTCTGGCGCAAAAACTGGCGCCGGCACTCGGCGAAGTGCCGAAAATCAGTTTCGAAAAAGCGAAGGTTCAATCCGAGACTTTGCATGATCGAACAGAAAGAGTTCGCAGCGAAAAACAAACCGATGCCCAGAGTGCCTTCATGGCCGATCCTGTGGTGTCGCAACTGCTTCAACAGGGCGCGCAAATCGTGCCCGATTCCATCCGTCCATTAGATTAGAGAGAGATTTTTTATGCGTGGCAATATCGCACAAATGATGCAACAGGCTCAGCGTATGCAGGAAAACATGAAGCGTGCGCAGGAAGCATTGGCAGCGCTGGAAGTCACCGGCACCAGCGGTGGCGGCATGGTCAGCATAACCCTGACCGGCAAAATGGAAACCCGCAAGGTTCGCATTGATCCCTCTTTGTTGGCCGATGGTGAAATGCTGGAAGACCTGATTACCGCCGCCTTCAACGATGCCGTGATCAAAGCCAATGCTGAAAGCGAAACCCGCATGTCGGCGGCAACTGCCGGCATGCCGATTCCCAAAGGCATGAAAATCCCGGGCCTGTTTTGATCGGTAATCGGCTTAAATGAGCACATCGCCGTTATTGGAACAGTTGATCGAAGCATTGCGTTGTTTGCCGGGTGTCGGGCAGAAGTCTGCCCAGCGCATGGCGTATCAATTGCTGGAACGCAATCGCGATGCTGCCGTTCGGCTGTCAAAAACACTGGCCGAGGCTGCAGAAAAAATTGGCCATTGCGAACAATGCCGTGATTTTTCCGAAACACCGATTTGCCAGATTTGCATGAGCCCGTCGCGCGATAAACATTTGCTTTGCGTAGTCGAAACTCCGGCAGATAGATTAGTGATTGAACAAGCCACCGGCTTTCGCGGGTTCTATTTTATTTTGCAGGGCAGGTTGTCGCCGCTGGATGGTTTGGGTCCAAAAGAATTAGGTCTGGATAAACTGGCGACGCAAATGGCGCAAGGCGACATCAAGGAATTGATTATCGCGACCAATCCCACAGTAGAAGGCGAGGCGACTTCGCATTATCTTGCGCAACTGGCGCGGCAATTCGACGTGCATCCAAGCCGTCTTGCCCATGGCGTGCCGATCGGTGGTGAACTGGAATACGTCGATCGCGGAACATTGGCTCATGCTTTTGGATCCAGGCTGGAAGTGCTCGAATAACGTTCAATCAGGATTGAAAAAATGACCGACACCCTATTCAGCAAAATTATCCGTCGCGAAATTCCGGCCGATATCGTTTATGAAGACGACCACGTCCTGGCATTTCGCGATATCCATCCGCAGGCACCGGTCCATGTTTTATTCATTCCAAAAATCGCGAAAGCGACATTAAATGAATTAAATCTCGGCGATGCGGAATATGTCGGTCGTCTTGTCGTGGCAGCCGCAGCGTATGCCAAACAGGAAGGTTTCGCTGAAAACGGATATCGCACCGTGATCAACTGCAATGCAGACGGTGGCCAAACCGTGTTTCACATCCATCTGCATTTGTTAGCGGGACGCTCACTGCACTGGCCGCCAGGTTAATTCCAGATAATCGTGGGAGCGGCGTAAGCCGCGAATCTTTCAGACATTCGCGGCTTACGCCGCTCCCACGAATTTATAATTACCAGATAAAAAATGGTCGCTCGATGATCACATCGACATCACGGCGCTCAGGCCACAAGTAAACGACATCGGCACTCACCCATGGATAACGATAGTCGTAATCGCCGATTTTGCCATTCGCGAATTTATCAATCGCACCGGTGATCGTAATTTCACGACCGGCCTTGAAAACATCGGGATCATAGAAGCCGTTACGGCAGGCAATAAAACGGCCTTCGCTTTTGTCCAGTTTTTGCGGCCTGGCACCGCTGCTTAAATACAAACCGACAATCTCGAAACAGGTGCGATCGGTTTTGTTATCAACGGCAACAATACGGCCGCCCCAGCGCACTTTTGCATTGACGGTATTTTCTTTGGATGCCTGTGCCGGCGAGATGGCCGAGAACTCGCCACGTAATGGTTTAGGGCCGCTAATGCAGGCACTTAGCAAGCAGGCGGAGAAAACGATGACGGCAGTTCGCATAAGTAATTCCATATGAGTTAGACGGGTTTTAGTGCCTCAAATCCGAGACCAGTTGTTTAATCTCACCGGCGTTGAATTCTTTATTCTCGTAGCGCCACTGAGTGTAGCGCTGACAAAGTTCATTGACGCGTTCGACCAGTTCCGGCGTTGTGCCTTGGTAAAGCTGGGCGATGCGTTCAGCAAAGCCGGTTGCCGGTTCACAGGGCAATTTGACAAGGCTACGCTTACGCATTTTCCGGATGAAAAACCGCCAAGCACGTTCTACTTCGTGCAAATCTTCTCGGCGTTGACGCAATAACAGCATCAGGGTCAGCGCAAGAGCAAGAGCTGCTCCAAATATGAATACAAACGTTAATTGTTTGGCGTCTTCTGTATCCAGACCTAATGGGCGCAACAGGTTTTTCTGGCGACTGGCGTTGTACCCCAATACCAATTCGTTCCAGCTCCGGCGCAGCCAATCGCTGGTCTCGAAGGTAGTACTGAGCATGGTGTCGGCAAAATTTTCGGCGCCCTGTAAATCGTCGACGGTATCTAGAATATTTTCGGGCGCAACAGCGGCGGTTGGATCGATTCGAACCCAGCCTCGGCCTTCGACCCATATCTCATTCCAGGCGTGCGCATCCTTGCCGTAAAGTATCCAGTAGTCCCCAAGCTTGTTGTAACGGCCTCCAACGAATCCGGTGACAACGCGCGTTGGAATTCCGGCCGATCGCATGAAAACCGCAAATGACGAACTGAAATGCTGGCAGAATCCGCGCTTGGTATTGAACAAAAAATCGTCGGCGGTATCACGGGCCAATATTGGTGCGTCGATGGTGTAGATGAAATCCTGACGTATCCAGGACTGAAAACGATTTGCCAGAACGATGGGATCCGGATTTTCACTTAGCCATCGCTGCGCCAATTGGCGAGTACGCGGATTGAGTTCACTCGGCAATCGCAATGCCAGCAAACGGCTCACTTCATCAAGCGGCTCGACAAAAACCGGTTGCAATGAAGATTCGCCTTGATAGCGCTGCACGTCCTCGATGGGTTCACGAACCATCGCGGTAAATTCGTAGCTCAGTCTCGAGCTATCCGGCGCTTTTATTGGCAAATCAAAAACCAGCAAATCCGTCGTCGACGTGGGCTCCAGCATCACTTCGTAGCGAACAGGATCGGGGTTGTTTTGCAATGCAGGACGATCTCGAACTTTCGCTCCCTGGTCGCGATTCCAGGCGCGCCCATCGAAGTGGGTGAGAACCGGGCCGCGCCAGTACATTTGATTGCGGGCTGGTGTTGTCGAATAAAACTTGGCACGCATGGCCACTCTGTCATCGGCCAGCTTATCGAGCCAATCACTCGGTTCCATGCTATCACCCAGGCCTTTTCCGCCGATAGCGTTCTGCGGCAAACCCCATAAAGGGGTGGAGAGGCGAGGGAAGAGCCAGAAGCCTACGAGTGCGAGTGGCATTGCGATGAGTGCGGCATTGGCAGCGGTTTTTAGGGAGGATCGCCATGATGTTGCCGAGGTCTGGGTGAGTCCTGCCAATGCCATCAAGCAAAATAGAAAGGCCGGCAGGCTTAATCCGAGTGTCAGCGGGCCCTGATCTTGCAGAAACGCCGCGAATGGCGCGAACAATGAAAATCCGAGCAGGCTTTTTGCATCTCGCTGGGTATGTGTTTCGAAAGGTTTGAGCGCCAGCATGGCCAACAAGCCCGCGCTTGCCGCATCGCGACCAATACCAAAGCTGTAACTGCTCAACACCGTTGCGCCAAGCATAGCTACGAGCAGAAAACGAAGAACGCCCGGCAATTGTTTCTGATAAAAAAAGCCGAGCGCAAGGCTTAATACCAGTGTGATCATCAGGCTCGTTGGCAACAGCAATAACATCGGTATGCAGCAAGCAATGCTTGCCACTAAACACAGCTTTCGTTGGCCGGGAGCAAGGGGATTAGACATGCGGCATCAACGCCAGCGCACGCAGACAGGCATGCCGTTGTTCGAGGCCATGGCCGCTTGCAATTAATTCCTGTGGTAGCCGCAATGAATAACGACAGCCACTTTTTTCGGCATCCACCACCCAGCGCGCCAATCTCGAGATGCGTGCTTCGTAGGGCAAGGTTCCCAGCGAAAACCAGTCTAGTTGTACTTCCTTTGCTGTTTGGGTTTCGTATTCGCGCACCAATAGATGCTCGCTGCGTGCCGATGCTTTCCAGGCGATTTGTTTTCTGGCATCGCCAAGTCGGTATTCGCGCAATTGATGCAGATGTTCGCCCTGTGAATGCATGCGCGCCTGACTGCCTTCACCCTGCGCTTCGGGAAGCGATGGTGCATGAGCTTCGAGTGCGGGATACACCAGCAATGCGGTATCGGGCCTCAGCCAGCTCCAGGCGCGAGCAAGCCCGAGTGGACGGATAGTGCTGATGCGCATTCTTCCGGTTTGCATCCAGCCACGCCGGGTGGTCGGAATTGCCAGACATATTTCGATGTGTTCGCGAGCGAGTAACGTAAATTTTTCTTCCGCTTCATTACAAACAAGTTCCAGGCCCAGCCTGTCACGTGCGTCTTTGGCTTCAAATCTCATGCGCAGTTGGACGGGTTGTCCTGCATGCACTGGTTCGGCATGAAGGGTTTTTATGCATAGCCCTGAAAGCAGAAGGTGGCCATGTATCAGACTGTTATGGGCTGCTGCGGCAATCATGAATGAAAGAAATATTGCCGGATTATTGTTGTAGTTCAGAGCACCCAGTAACAAAACCGCGATGATGCCGGCAAGAAATAAACCGAAGCTGGTGGGCAGAACGTAAATACGCTTGCGATTTATTTCTATCGGTAAAGGCTCGGGGTTTTTCGGTCGAATAAAAGACCAGCGTTCGCTACGATTGCCAAGGCGTTCAACCATGTCTTTCGCGCCGGACGCCATCGATCAGTCCACGGCGACCGAAGTCAAAATACTTTGGCAAAGCGCTTCGCGAGAATCGGCTTCGGCCTCGGGCACCAGTCGGTGTGCAGCCACGGCAACAAACAAAGTTTGCACATCAACCGGCAATACATGTTGGCGACCCTGCAGCAAGGCGTAGGCTTTCGCACCATGCAGCAGTGACAACCCGGCACGTGGCGACAAGCCAACGCGTACGCCTTTATGGCGGCGGCTTTCGGCCATCAGGGCTTGCACGTAATGGATGAGTGCAGTGCTGGCATGCACCTGGGTGACGGCATGCTGCAAAGCAAGCAGTTGTAGCTGCGATAATTTCGGAGAAAGTTGCGCGATCAGGTGGCGTCGATCATCTCCCGTCAACATTTCACGTTCGGCATTGGTATCGGGATAGCCCAGTTTCAGACGCAGCAGGAATCGATCAAGTTGCGAATCCGGCAGGGCGAACGTGCCTGCGAGATCCACCGGGTTTTGTGTGGCAATCACGAAAAATGGCTGCGGCAATTTATGGGTTTGTCCGTCGATACTCACTTGCTGTTCCGCCATGGCTTCCAGCAGGGCACTTTGTGTACGCGGTGGTGCCCGATTGATTTCATCGGCCAGCAATAGTTGTGTAAAGACGGGGCCTGGATGAAAACGGAATTCGCGGGTAATGGTATCAAAGATGGAAACGCCGAGAATATCCGACGGCAGTAAATCGGCAGTGAACTGGCTTCGTTGGAAGTCCAGCCCCAAGGTAGCGGCCATGGTTCTTGCGAGTGTTGTTTTGCCGAGGCCGGGCAGATCTTCTATCAATAAATGTCCGCCTGCCAACAGGCAGGTCATCGCCAGATTCACCTCATGGCTTTTCCCCAGTACCATGCTGCTGATTTGCGCTTTGGCATCCAGCAAAGCCTGATGATGCAAGTCGGTTAGGATGGTCGTACTGGCATTGGCAGACATGGCGAGGTTCCATTTGGCGATATCGAATCAATATTTGCAGAATGCTGACACAAATGCGAGCGCATGGCGTGTGAAATTTTACCTGCTCTGGGCATTTCTGCTGGTATTGAAATTATCGCTTGCCTGGCAGTTGCCCCTGTTCGGCGACGAGGCGTTTTACGCTTGGGAGGCATCAAGGCCGGCGTGGGCGTATTCCGACTTGCCGGGTATGACGGCTTGGCTGATTCGAACCGGACTTGAAATCGGTGGTTATTCACCCTTTGCGGCCCGTCTGGTTTTTTTGTTAATCGGCGCAGCAGTGCCTTTTTTTGTCATGCGCATCGCCAAGCATTTTTCCAGTGAAGTTCACGCCTGGCAGGCAGGCATATTGGCTTGCTGTTTGCCGCTTTTGATGCCGGTAGGCTTGATGGCAATGCCGGAAGCACCGCTTTGTCTGGCCGCCTTGTTGTGTCTTAACGCCACATTGTCAATGCGGGAAAAATGTTCTGCCGCCAGTTGCATTCAACTTGCCATTGGCTTGGTGATCGGCGCAACGACGCATTATCGTTTCCTGATTATCTTGCTGGCAGGTGCATCGGGGTTTCTGCTGTCAGGTGGCTGGCGGAATTTTCGTGATCCGAAATTATTACTCGCACTGTTTGTTGGAGCGTGTGCATGGTTGCCGTTGTTTTTATACAACCAGCAACATGATTTTGCCGGTTGGCAATTCCAGTTTCATGACCGTAATCCATGGCAGTTTTCCAGCCGGGGTATGACGCATTTGCCATTGCAAATAATACTCACGACACCGATTCTGTATGCCGCATTATTGTGGTCGCTCTGGCGCGTTTTTCTTGCATGGCGGCAAGGGGAAAGGCAGTTGGGGTGGATTCTTGGCAGTGCCGGATTACCCATTATCTTGTTTGCAATTCTGGCTTTCTTCGCCGATCAATTACGCACGAGTTATCATTGGCCGTTGCCGGCATATTTTCCTTTGGTTGCCGTGCTGCCTTTCTTGCTTGCGAAATATTTCCCGCAGTCGAGCAGGAAAATATTTCTGCTGCTGACGGCGACAGGCCTGCTTGGGGTTGCAACAAGTTTTGTCTACCTGACGACAGCCGTTTTTCCCGGCAAAGCGACAGAGCTGTCAGGCAAGAAAATATATCCCGATAATTTTGTCGGGTGGAATGAAATTTCGGCAGCGACGCGTTCAGCGATAAAAGAAGATGAGATATTGGTCGCCGATAATTTCATGCTGGCAGCAGAGCTGCATTTTGCCTTTGCCGCCCAAAAAGATGTCTATGTGCTCGATCATCCGCTCAATACAAAGCATGGCCGTGCCCGTCAACTAAGTGATTGGTCGGTCGATCATGTCGCGCTATCGCAGTTGAAAAAAAACTTGCCGGTGTTAATCGTGGTGGAAGAAACCGCCACCAAAGAATGGTTGCGGGATCAATGGCGCACAAAACTATGCGGTCAGTTCAATCATTTGAAGTTTGTAAAAGTCGTTTATGCGCTGGGCAAAAGGGAAAGCTTTTCGATATTTAGGGCGCAAACCGGAGCGGATTCGAGCAAGTCATGCGATACGCGGATTGTTCCAGACCCAATCTAGAACAAATTCCAGCCCGCTTGCCTGAGTGCTTTGCTTAAACTAATCAAGGGCAGACCAATCAGGCCGGTCGGGTCGGTGGATTCGATTTTATCGAACAAACTAATGCCGATCCCTTCAGCCTTGAAACTACCGGCGCAATCGTAGGGTTGTTCCCGGTGTAAATAACGTTCAATCTCGGTCGAATTCAATGACCGGAAATGCACGGTAGTGATATCGGTATTGACGATAATTTTGTGCGGTTCCATGCGCAAAAGACAGAACGCGCTATAGAAATGCATGGTTTTTCCGCTGGCAGCGCTGAGCTGGTCGGCTGCGCGTTCGAAGTTCTCCGGTTTTTCGATAGATTGGCCATCCAATTCGGCGACCTGATCGGAGCCGATGACCCAGGCATTCGGAAAGTTCTTGGCAACCGAGCGGGCCTTGGCTTCTGCTAGCCGTCGCGCAAGCAAAGCCGGGCTTTCATTTGGAAACGGGGTTTCATCAACATCGGGCCTGGCCGTTTGGAAAGGCAGGCCCAACCGCAGCAGTAACTCGCTTCGGTAACGCGAAGTGGAGGCTAGAATCAGGTTCATTCTTCACTCCTGCGAAGGCTAGGGGGCTCGCGTCCGGCAGCTTGTTCGGTGCTGGCAGTCGCCTGGGCCAGATCGGCGCCGGCATTTTCCAGTGCCTCCAGTTGTTCGGCGATTCGGTCACGTGAACGCGTCAGGACGGTGCAGGCGTTATCGATTTCCTGCTGGCTGGCGGTTTCGCTATGTTGTTGAATCCAAAGGCGATGTTGTAATAAATCACGTTTGGCTGCCTTGATTTTTTCCGAGCTGTCGAGGGCGGCGGTGGCAAGGGCGGCAATATCCGAGGGGACCCGGCCCACCACCGTTTGCATGGCTTGCATGCGTTTTTGGCTGAGATTGAGCAGACTTTCGACCTCGTCGGCCAGGTCCAGCAAGTGAAACAGCCCGGCGCTGCGGCGTTTCTCGGCCCTGCGTTGGTACCAAAGGACAAGCGAAACGAGGATAATAAGGCCTAGCAAAACCGAAGGTATCAGCACGGGGAATTTCCAGATAGCGAGTCCGCAGTCTGCATTAGGCTCCGAATCTCTGCAAATAGCTGTCTCGAAAGGGTATTTTTATTTGACAGCTAGCAGGCTAAGTCACTACAATTGCCCTCTTATGTCCGCGACTTTGCCCTCAGTGCTAGATGCTTGGCGCATGGTTGCGACCGGGCGGCGTTTCGAAGGCGTGCTTCCTTTGGTCGGTTTCAAACGACTGGGTAGCAGCCTGATAGATGCCGAAGGCGATTGTCATTATGTCGTCGAGTTTGGTCGGGATGATCTGGGTCAGCGTTTTGTTGATTTGCATCTTCAGGCACAACTACCCCTGCTTTGCCAACGAACACTGGAGCGCTTCTTGTACCCAGTGGACATTCGGCAACGTTTGGGACTGATTCGGGATGAAGCCGAAGAAGCTGCCTTGCTGCCCGATGTCGAGGCTGTATTGGTGGACGAAAACGGCAGCTTGCATCCTTCGGATTTGATCGAAGACGAATTGATACTTGCAATACCGGTGGTACCGATTAACCCAGATTCAGAAGCTATTGAAGCCGAATGGCCGGACGAAATAGCCGAAGTAGAAGAAACCCCTAATCCTTTCGCCGCACTATCTGCGTTGAAAGATCTAAAACGATAGCTGCTAGTGTTGGAGAACTAAAATGGCCGTACAAAAATCCCGTAGAACCCCATCGACCCGTGGCATGCGCCGTTCGCATGACTCCCTGAGCGCCAAGCTTTTGTCGACCGACAAAACTTCGGGTGAAACCCATATCCGTCACCACATGACCAAAGATGGTTTCTACCGAGGACGTCAAGTCATTCAAGTGAAATCGGCGGCTGAAATCGAAGAATAAGATTCATGCCTTCGGGCATTTGAGTCTCATTTGAACTTAAATAGTACGGCGGGCTTGTCCCGCCGTGTCTATTTCAGGCTTTGGAATTCCGGCTTCAGAAGCTTTAAGCTAATGTGAAGCTTTAAGATAAGCAGCATGAACTTTGAGGATGCGGCATGACCATTTATTCACGAATCGCGGGCACGGGTAGCTACCTGCCGGAAAAAATTCTGACGAATGCCGATCTTGAAAAAATAGTCGAAACCGATGACCAGTGGATTCGCGAACGTACCGGTATCGAAGAACGTCATATTGCCGCTGAAGGCGAAACCACCAGCCACATGGGGTTTATTGCCGCACAGCGCGCGATGGAAGCCGCAGGCGTTACCGCTGCCGATCTGGACCTCATCATTCTTGGCACGACCACGCCGGATTTCATCTTTCCCTCCAGTGCCTGCTTGATTCAGGAAAAGCTGGGCGCATTGGGCATTCCTGCGTTTGATGTCAATGCCGCCTGTTCCGGTTTTGTGTTTGCGCTCGGCGTGGCCGATAAATTCATCAAAAGTGGTTCGGTAAAAACGGCCTTGGTCGTTGGCTCGGAAACACTGACCCGCATGGTCGATTGGACCGATCGCAAGACTTGCGTCTTATTTGGCGATGGCGCCGGCGCCGTTGTGCTGAAGGCAGACGCCGAAACCGGTATTTTGTCGACGCATCTGCATGCCGACGGCAGCAAAAAACATCTTTTATATAATCCGGTCGGTGTTTCGGCGGGCTTCAAGCCCGAAGAACCCAATGCCGGTGTGCGCGTGATGATGGCCGGTAACGACGTATTTAAATACGCAGTCAAGGCACTAGACTCGGTCGTCGAAGAAACCTTGCTGGCCAATGGCATCGATAAATCCGAACTGGATTGGTTGATACCGCATCAAGCCAATTTGCGCATTATCGAAGCGACCGCCAAGCGTCTGCAAATGCCGATGGACCGCGTTATCGTCACGGTGAACAAACACGGTAATACTTCCTCGGGTTCCGTGCCTTTGGCTCTGGACGAAGCAGTACGCTCTGGCCGCATTCAGCGCGGACAACTCGTTTTGCTGGAAGCTTTTGGTGGCGGGTTTACCTGGGGCTCGGCATTATTGCGCTACTGATTTCGATGTTTCGAAATCCATGACTGAAAGCCCCAGAGGCGTCACTAAAATCAGCGATCAAGATAAAACTGCCTAGCGCAAGCAATATGCCGCCCAGGCAAGACATAAACGCATGGCAGTTTTTCCGTTGCATAGCATTGCGTTCTTAGTGCCAATGTACGGCTTGTTCCTGCAACGCGAATCCTGTGAAACCTTGCCAGAATTGCCGGCGTTGCGTGGCATCAATGGATAAGAATGCATCAAACAAGCGTTTAGAAGCTTGTCTCCCTACGTAGCAGTACAGACGAAACCGCAGACATGGCTTTATCATGCACACTTTATTTCGAGTGGCATTCCAATGAAATCGACTTTGGCGTTTGTATTTCCCGGGCAGGGTTCGCAGAGCGTAGGCATGCTGGCGGATCTGGCGGCTGCATTTCCCGAAGTGCAAAAAGCCTTTGCGGAAGCGTCTGAAGGCGCAGGTCTCGATTTGTGGGATTTGGCGCAGAATGGTCCGGAAGAAAAATTAAACCAGACCGAAATGACCCAGCCAACCCTAATGACTGCAAGTATTGCCGTATGGCGTGTCTGGCAGGCTCAAAAAGGTGCAGAGCCGGCGCAATTGTCGGGCCACAGTCTTGGTGAATACGCAGCGCTTGTCGCTTCTGGTGCCTTGTCTTTGCATGATGGTGCCAAGCTTGTGCGTGAACGCGGTCGCTTGATGCAAGCAGCGGTACCCGCAGGCGTTGGTGCGATGGCGGCGGTACTGGGTGCGGAAGATGCTTTGGTGGAGGAGATTTGCAAGGAAGTTTCGACACCCGATTCCTGTATCGTCCCCTGCAATTACAATTCGCCAGGCCAGATCGTGATCGGTGGCCATGCAAGTGCTCTCGAGCGTGCAACTTCGGTATTGAATGAGCGGGGCGTTCGCAAAGTCATTCGCGTTGCCATGAGCGTGCCCTCGCATACGCCACTGATGCGCAATGCTGCGGAACAGCTTGGCGAATTCATGAAAACGCTGGCTTGGACGATGCCCGATCGTCCGGTGATTCAAAATGCCGATGTTGTTGTGCATTCAAGCGTAGCGGCGATTCAAGATGCTCTGGTCCGGCAATTGTATTCCCCGGTACGCTGGACGGAATGCGCACAAAAACTGGCTGCCCATGGCGCAACCCATATTGTCGAATGCGGGCCGGGCAAGGTACTCACGGGTTTGATCAAGCGTATTGATAGAACTCTCGATGCACGCGCGATTGGTGCAAGCGCAGATTTATCAACCGCTTTGCTTGAACTTGCCTAATTATCACAAGGAGTCGTATGAGCCATCATCATTCATTGCAAGGCGAAATTGTTCTGGTTACCGGCGCAAGTCGTGGCATAGGTGCAGCCATCGCCGACACGCTGGCAGCGCAGGGGGCAAAAGTCATCGGTACGGCAACCAGTGATGCAGGTGCGATTGCCATTAGCGATCGTATGGCGGCATTGGGTGGCGTCGGCAAAGTGTTGAATGTCACCGATGGTGCGGCAGTAGAGGCATTGATCGATTCGATTAATGCCGAATTCGGAACGATTTCGATTTTGGTA
The DNA here is from genome assembly GCA_043789195.1 of Arenimonas sp. GTDB lineage: Bacteria > Pseudomonadota > Gammaproteobacteria > Xanthomonadales > Xanthomonadaceae > Arenimonas. The sequence continues at coordinate 23,533 of JAYWIC010000217.1, forward strand.
AATAATGCCGGCATCACGCGCGATCAACTTTTGATGCGCATGAAAGATGATGATTGGTCCACCATTCTTGATACCAATTTATCATCGGTTTTTCGTACCAGCAAAGCCGTCATGCGCTCGATGATGAAAGCCCGCAAGGGCCGTATTATCAATATCGCTTCGGTAATTGGCGTGACCGGCAATGCCGGACAGGCCAATTACGCCGCCGCCAAGGCCGGCATCATTGGTTTCAGTAAATCGATTGCGAAAGAAGTCGGTTCGCGTGGCATCACTGTCAACGTCATTGCACCTGGCTTCATCGAGACCGATATGACGCAAGCACTACCGGAAGCGCAAAAAGAACTGATGATGGGCCAGATCGCACTTGGCCGATTTGGTGCGCCGCAGGATATTGCCGATGCTGTTGCCTTTCTGGCGAGCCCTGCTGCCGCCTACATTACAGGCCAAACCTTGCATGTAAACGGTGGCATGTACATGGCTTGATGGCCATTTCAGCTGCTAAATTGGGAAAAACTGTTTTTTAACATTTGCAAGCCGTGAAATTAGGATAAAATGCCAACCTTGGCATTACGAACCCAGCGCGACAGGCGCCCGCTGGAATCGATTTAAAGTTTGCGCCCGAATAGAAAATTACTCCGGGAGGAGAATCAATCCATGAGCACCATCGAAGAACGCGTCAAAAAGATCGTAGTAGAACAACTGGGCGTCAAAGAAGAAGAAGCCACCAACAATGCTTCCTTCGTTGATGATCTTGGCGCTGATTCGCTCGACACCGT
>JAYWIC010000218.1:0-23938 GCA_043789195.1 Arenimonas sp.
GTAATGACTTATCCACAAAACAGTAGCTAAACTTCGACAACCAAGGGTGGGTCAATTTTGGATGAAAACCCTGGGTCAGTTTTGCGTGGAAATCAACAGCCTCTCACCTTGAAACAATGCTGAAGAACAGTGAATTTGGCTCGAAGCTCGGAACTTCGATCAAATTGCTGCCTGGCGATTTCAATCACCACGCCGATAGTATTATTGATTTTATTTCAAAAAAATCACCGAAAAATGGTCGATCCATCTTCGTTCTGGACCAATATGGCTACAAAGAAGTACCAATGTCGTTGTTGACCAAAATTTTCTCTACGCTGCCCCGAGCAGAAGTCATATTGACGTTCAACGTCGACTCTTTCAGCACCTATGCAAGTAGCAAAAACAAAGGTTCTCTAGACAGCATTGGATTGCCTGATATTTTCGATGGAAAAAGTATCGAGGAATTGAAATCCAGCGATCGAAATTGGCGGGCTATCATTCAAAGCCAGTTGTACCCACATATTGTGAATGCATCTGGAGCAAAGTATCACACGCCTTTTTTTATTCGCTCGCAAAAGGGTCATGGCGATTTCCGGCTACTGCATTTATCCATGCACCACCGCGCACGAGATGTTATGACAGAGGTTCACTGGAAGCACAGCAATACCTTTATCCACTATGGTGGCGAAGGACTCGATATGTTCAAGATCGGCTATATCATTAATGCCGATGAACGATTTTCAAAGCAGAGTCAGCTGGGCTATACCTTCGATGACGATGCTCGGTCTCGAACGCAGGAGAAGTTGTGCGAGCAAATTCCTCGAATTATTCACGAGAACGAAGAAGGTATTAGTTTCGAAACACTATTTGCGACCACATGCAACACTTCGCCGGCAACCTCTAGCATATATCGGTCAGTACTCGGGACACTAGCTACTTCCAAAGATATTGAAATCATATCTGCGAAAGGCGGAAGAAAATACTCTGCCAACCAAATCAGTAGTGACGATCGATTGGTTCCGTCCAAACAAGCCAAATTTCATTTCTAGTGATTTAACCAGTACGTCCCACACTCTCAGGTAAGCGAGCCGGCAGCTCAACTTCTTTAAGCAATATACGATGTCACAGGCCGAGTGAACCGCTTGCAGTTATTCACCGTGCTCTCGACAAAACTCGAGCGCATTGACAACAAACCGCGATGCGGCCTCAAGAGAGGTGCTTTTAGCCCCGTCACTAGACACCACTATCGGCGCTTATACGCTGGGAAAACCTGGTAGCGTCCTTCAAAAGAATGCTCTGAAGACTGCTTATCCTAGGCTTCTAAAATTATGCCAAGAAATTCACCAACGGAGATACGAGAGCCACCTGTCACATGCCGTTCAGAAGAAAAACCGAAAGCCGACCAAGGCAATTCCCTATAGATGGCTCAGGACTGGAGCACGTTATCTAGCCCAAGCCGCACGTGAGCTTGAGAGCAAATTTTAACGGCCTTCATGAGCAGCAATTAAGTCAAGTCAACCGGAATATGCAGGTAGGACATGCTAGTACTGTTTGCAAACGGAAGCATTGAACGCGGGGTCCGGAATTTGACACTTCCGACCCTTTGGCGAGTTGCACGAGGCTTGAAGCTTAAGCCTTCTGATCTGCTACGTAAGGCAGGCGCATAGCTGACGCCAACCAAGCCTCAAAACGCTTCTGATCAACGTCGGCATACGGCAATCTTCGATTAAATGTTCAGTTTCGCAGGCATAATAGTGGATTAGCGATGCTTGCGTCCTGTATTGGGCGTCTTAGATGCTGCACATAACGGAAACTGTATGGAGAAGTTTATATATAGATGTATTTGGCAGGTACCCGGTGGCAAAAACTTCTTGGGCGTGCCGTTCAACATCGCCAGCTATGCCTTGCTGACGCACATGATTGCGCAGGTATGTGATTTGGGTGTCGGCGACTTTGTCCACACGCTGGGCGATGCGCATATTTATTCGAACCATTTTGATCAGGTCAATGAACAGTTGTCGCGCACACCACGGGCATTACCAAGTTTGTATTTGAATCCGGAAATAAAGGATTTATTCGCTTTTGGTATCGACGATATTCGTATCGATAACTACGAACCGCTGGCTGCCATCAAGGCACCGGTTGCGGTTTGATCCCTATGCAGAAAATTTCGCTTGTAGCGGCGCTGGATAACGAATTTGCGATTGGCAGGGGTAACGCCTTGCCCTGGCATTTGCCGGCAGACTTACAGCGCTTCAAGGCGCTCACTTTGAACAAGCCCATCGTGATGGGGCGCAAGACTGCCGAATCGCTCGGTCGTGCACTGCCAAAACGGCGCAATATTGTTTTATCGCGTTCGGGTCATTTGCCGTTCATCGGTATGGAAGCGGCCGGCTCAATCAACGATGTGCTGGCACTATGCAAAGACGAAGCCGAAATATGCATTATCGGTGGTGGCGAAATTTATCGTTTGGCCCTGCCGATGGCCACGCATCTCTATATGACACATGTCGATACCGAAGTTGAAAACGCCGATGCGTTTTTTCCCAAAGTGGATTTCAAGCAATGGCGTGTCACACCGTGCCTAAGACACCCGATCGATGAAAAGCATGCGTTTGCTTTTGAGTTTGTCGACTACCAATTGATTTGACTCTGTTGGGGTATCGCCCTGTGGCCGCCCAAAAAATTATTCAATATCGTCCAAGGCAAGCACAGAGGCTTGCCCTAAGGTTCTAGGCGCGCGCCGCCTGCAGGTCGACAACACGGCCAGTCACCTGATGTAGACGCAATTCTGGCCCCAGTTCGAGCGCAGTCAAACTGCCGCCCCATACTGCACCGGTATCAATGCCGTAAACACCCAGACCCATAAACAGGCCAAGCGTCGACCAGTGCCCGAAAATCAGGGGTAATTCGCGGGCTGCGTGGCCCGGCACTTCAAACCAGGGATAGCTACCGGGTTTTTGCGTTCCGGGTCTGCCTTTGTCTTCAAACACGATGCGGCCGGACGGCGTGCAATAACGAAGCCGGGTGAAGATATTGATGATGGCGCGGTCACGATCCGGCCCGGCCAACTTGGGTGACCAAACGGGTTTGTCGCCATAAATATTTTTGAAAATTTTTCGATAGCCATCGCTATGCAAACGCGATTCGACTTCCTGTGCTCTGGCTTCGGCAATTTTCAGGGTCCACTGGGGTGCGATGCCTGCATGCACCATGGCAAACCCCAGGGTGCGATCAACATGAAACAGTTTTTGCATTCGCAGCCAGTTGATCAAGCTATCGCTGTCGCTGGCGAACAAGATGCGTTGTAAATCGGCATTCACTTTGCGTTGATCTTCTTCCCGGCGTTGTGCAATGGCAAGCAGGGACAAATCATGATTGCCCAAGACAATCGTGCTGTGAATTTTCAGCGAGTGAATCAGACGCAGGGTTTCCAGTGACTGCCCACCACGATTCACCAGGTCGCCGCAGAACCAGAGCCGGTCTTTGGCCGGGTCAAATTTAATACGTTCGAGCAGACGCGCTAATGCATCGTAACAGCCCTGCACATCGCCAATGGCATAGGTGGCCATTAGTGCAGTGTCCTGGGAACACTGAGCGTGAAGGGTGCGATTTCGGCGTCGAATTGCAAACCATCATCGGCCTGCATCTGGTAACTGCCGCGCATGGTGCCTAGCGATGTTTCCAGAACGGCGCCCGAGGTGTATTCAAAAGATTCGCCGGGACCCAGATGCGGCTGTTCACCCACAACGCCTTCGCCATGCACTTCCTGCACCTTGCCATGTTCATCGGTAATGACCCAATGTCTGCTGATCAGTTGCGCCGGCACTTCGCCCTGATTTTCGATACGAATGGTGTATGAAAAAACAAAGCGGGCGTTATCAGGTTCGGACTGTTCATCCAGAAAGCGGGTTTTGACGGTGACTTCAATTTGATGTTTTGCGCCCATGTTTGTAGTTTACGTGGTCGCGGGCGTTTTTAAAGCAAGAAAGTTGGCGAGTTTAATAAAGTCCGACACCGGCAATTGTTCTGCCCGGGCATCAGGACGCAAGCCCACGGCCTCGATGTCTTCGCTGGTGCAAAGGGCCTGCATGGCATTTCTGATGGTTTTGCGTCGCTGGCCGAAGGCATCCCGCACCAGATTTTCAAATAAAACCGTATCGTTGATATGAATTTTATCCTTGCCTAAAGGCACGAGTCGCACGATGGCGGAATCCACTTTTGGCGGCGGTCGGAAGGCGTGCGGCGGCACCATGAATAATGGTGTCACTTCGCAACGTGCCTGCAACATGACACTTAGTCGGCCGTAGACTTTGCTTCCCGGCGCGGCCGCCATCCGGTCAATCACTTCTTTTTGCAGCATGAAATGCATGTCGCGAACCGCAGGCGCATGTTCAAGCACGTGAAATAAAATCGGCGTCGATATGTTGTAGGGCAGGTTGCCCACCAAGCGCATAGGCGGGCGATCGGCGGAAAGTTTGGTGAAATCGACCTTCAAGACGTCCTTGTGGATGATAGTCAGTTCACCGATCCCTTCAGAGGATTCCATCAGGGGTGTGATCAGGTCGCGATCGAATTCGATAACGGTCAATTCGCCATGTTTTTTCAACAAAGGGAATGTAATCGCGCCTTGTCCAGGACCGATTTCGACCAGAAAGTCGCCGGGAGAGGGTTTAACCGCCAACACAATTTTATCGATGATGTCCTGGTCGATCAAAAAATGCTGACCGAGATTTTTTTTCGGTGGATCTTTGAATAATTTCATTTGGCACTCCGAGCGTTCGCCAGTTGCGTGCATTGTGTCACGGCAGCCATCATGCTCGAGGCATCGGCGATTCCCTGGCCGGCGATTTCCAGTGCCGTGCCATGATCAACGGCTACCCGCGGGTAGGGAAGGCCCAGCGTGATGTTGATCGCATGTTCAAAACCGGAATGTTTGAGTACGGGAAGCCCCTGGTCGTGGTACATCGCCAGCACGGCATCGAATTGTTTTAATTTTTGCGGAAGAAAGGCGGTATCGGCAGGCAATGGCCCGATCAGTTGCATGCCTGCTGCACGCAATTGCTGCAGGCAGGGCACCATGATGTCGATTTCTTCCCGGCCGAGAATTCCATCTTCTCCTGCGTGTGGATTCAAACCGAGCACCGCTATTCTTGGATTATCGATGTCGAATTGTTTTTGCAGACTCTGATGCAGTATGTGCAAAACATTATTCAATCTGGGTAGCGTGATGGCATCCGGCACATCACGCAATGCCAAATGGGTCGTAGCTAAGGCAACCCGCATTTGCGGATTCGCCAGCATCATGACGACATCGCATCCTGCATGTTCGGCGAGTAATTCGGTAGTGCCGGTATAAGCTATACCGCCGGCATTGATACTGGCTTTATTTACCGGGCCTGTCACCATGCCACGGAACTCGCCTTCGAGACAGCCATGTGCCGCCCGCAATAAAGTGGCGATGACGAATTCGGCGTTTTGCGGATCAGCCTTGCCGAAAATGGTAGCGACTTTTTGTTGCACTGGCAGTATGGCCAGTTCGCCTGCTTTCGCGTGTTGGTCGGCCGAAACCAGACGCAGCGGAAGCTTCAGGGCTTGGGCAGCTTGGTAAAGTGTATTCGGGTCGGCAATGGCGATGAGGTTTGCAGAGTGCTGCGTTTGCGCGATGCGGACACAGCACTCTGGACCAATTCCAGCCGGTTCGCCTGCAATAAGCGCCAGGCGGGGTTTCATGGATTAGATGCCGCCGAGACGGGACTCGACGAAGGCATCGTTGCGAAGCTGGCGGACAAAACGCTCGTATTCTTCTTCGGATTTGCGTTGAGTGATCATTTGACGTATCTGGGCACGGCGATTGTCATCGGTGACATCCTGACTGCGGGTGCCGATTCGTTTAATGAAATGCCAGCCAAAATCGCTTTTGAAAACATCGGATACTTCGCCGTCACTCAAGGCGGTTAATTTATTGGCAATGCCCTGGCCCCACTGGTTGATTTCAAACCAGCCCATGTCACCACCTTTGCTGGCATTCATTTCTTCGGTCGAGTTTTCACGCGCCAATTTTGCGAAGTCTTCGCCGGCGAGCACACGGGTACGTAAATCTTCCGCTTTTTGACGCGCAGCCTCGATGTTGTCGCCCTCTTTGGTTGCGATCATCATGCCCAGCGATTTGTATTGAGTCGCCATTTGTTTCTGCTGCTCACGGGTTTCAAGAACTTTTATTAATTGAAAGCCGCTTGGGCCGCGAACAGGGTTGGTTACATCGCCGGGTTTCATTTCACGTAGCAGGTTGACGAAAGCCGGTGGGATCGAATCAACGGTGCGCCAGCCAATTTCGCCGCCTTCCAGTGCGTTTTGTGAATCCGAATAGCGAATGGCTGCCGAACTGAAATCCATTTCGCCTTTGTCCAGAAGTGCCTTGATGCGACTGATTTTTTCCTGTGCCGTAGCAATCTGCTCCGGCGTCGCGGTATCTGGCAAGCCAACCAAAATATTCGCCAGCCTGATTTCTGGGCCGCCAACTTCGCGAACCGACAGTAATTGATCGATCTCGGTGTCCGACACCTGAACACGACTTTGCAGATAGCTTTGGCGCATACGCTGCACGGTCATTTCGTCTTTCAAGTTATTTCTGAAATCTTCGAAACTCAGCCCTTCATTTCCCAGCTGCGCGCGAAGTTGCTCGGGGCTGATCTTGTTCTGGTTGGCAATATTCTGGACCGCCTGATTGACATCGTTGTCCGTCACGCGAACGCCGGCACTCTTGGCGCGTTCAATCTGGAGGCGAAGCAGGATAAGGCGCTCAAGTACTTGCTTGCGGAGCACATCATCCGGCGGAAGTTGTTGTGGCTGGGTTGTATATTGGGCCTTCACGTTATCAACAGCCCGTTGAACTTCGCTGTTGAGGATAACGTCTTCATCCACGATGGCGGCAATGCCGTCAACGCTAGCGATCGACTGATCCTGCGCCAGTAGTACATTGCCTGTTAAGCCCAGAGACAGGGCCAATAGCAAAGCGGAAAACTTCTGTTTCATGTGTTTCAAACTCCGTCAGCGTTTCATGCACGGGTAAATGCCGGACACAAATGTTAATTCATGGTTGATTTTATTGGGAATAACCTAGGATAGCATTATCGAGAACCGCTTCCGTGTCCCGGCCAAAGCTACCCAAGCCGTTGAGTTCGAGTTCAACATAAAGGCCAAAGTTCGATTTATCGGAAAAGCTGCGAACGTATTGGCGGGCAAGTACCCGCAATGCCACACAGCAGCTCTTCCATTCCACACCAAACAGGCTTTCAAGGCTACTGTCGTCCCGGATCGAGTAATTCCAGCGTCCCACCAGATTCCAGCTTTGCTTGACCGGTATTCTGAAGCTGATATCGGTTTGTTCGAGCGAATCCCGGCGGTAGCGGTAGGCGGCATTAAATAGGCCACCGTTGCCCCAGCGAACCTGGGAGCGAGCGCCAGTGAGCAGGTTTTGCTGATTGCCCGGATCCCACTGCTGGGTAACGCCCAGATTCCAGTTGTCTGACACCGTCCAGTCAAATTGTGCCACCCAGGCAGAACCACTATTGGACAGGGGGGCGGTACCGATGACTTGAGGGTCCTCGAAATACGTAATTCGGCCTAGGCTGGCACTAAATCGCTCGCGACCGGTGTCTTGTTCATAAAACCGTGACGTCAAGGCAATCGTGGCTTGATTGGCATCGCTCTGTCTGTCTGCCCCACCAAAACGATTGGTGCGGAACAGGGCGGGCCAGTCGAATGTCAGGTCGCGGGTATCGAAAACCGGGAATTTATCCTGATCTTTGTAGGGGACATATAAATAGTAAAAACGGGGTTCGAAGGTTTGCAAATAACTTTCCGAGCCCCATGTCATCTCTCGTTCGAACACCATGCCGGCGTCCAGACTGATGATCGGAAGGCTGCGATTGGGCGAGGTATCCGCGCCTGGCGCCAGCAGGCTGGTATCCACGTCACTGTAGCTGGTATAGCGCCATGCAATTTCGGGGGTAAAAAACCATGACGCACCGCTAAAGGGCATTCTCAGGAAAGGTTGAACGTCGATACGCGTGCCGCCAACATTCTGGCCGAGATTATTGTTTCTTTCATAGCGAACCAGCTCCGAATTCACGCCAAACTCGAACCAAGGGGTTAACGGTTTGTTCCAGCTTGCTTGCAGACGCGGGAGGCGATGGAAGGGTGAGTTGTCGTCGGTAAAGGCGAAATCCGGGCTGGCAATTTGCCAATACTGCAAGCTTGCGCTGGCAGACCAATTGCGCCCACGTCCATAGATGCCCAAGTCGCTTCCCAGAAAGGAAATGGAGGTGGCGTTTAACGATTGTCCGAAATCAGCGAAATAATCGCGGTCGCTGACATTGTTGATGTCAGCGCTGAAATACCAAGAGGGGCTGATCGCGGTGAAATGATCGAGTTCGATCAGGCCGCGGTCGGTGTTTCTGATGTCATCGTTGGGCAACCAGGTGGTTTCGAAGTTGCCGTGGGAACGCTCGGTCAAATAGCGAAATTCAGTGCCCAGCATCAAGCCGCGTTCAGACATCCAACGTGGGGTGAAAGTAGCATCGAAATTGGGTGCGATATTCCAATAAATCGGCAAGGAAATATCGATGCCATTGCGTTGATCATTGCCAATCGTGGGTGACAAAACACCACTGCGGCGACGGTCGTCAGTAGGAAAGCTGATATAGGGCAACCAAAGCACGGGAACACCGCCCAGTCTCAGGGTTGCGTTGGTCGCAGTACCGCGCGCCAACTTCTGGTCTACCTTGATATGGCTTGCCGAAAACTCCCACTGGCGCTGGCCAGGGGGGCAGGTCGAATAAGTCGCTTGATCGAGTTCGCCGGTTTCGCCTTTCATCGTGGCTTCTTCGGCGGTACCGTTGCCCAGATTCTGGTTGAACTGATACCGGACATCCTGCAAAGCCAGGGTGTCGTTTTTCTGGTCGCCCTGGGCTTGGCGAGCCGTCAGTCGTACACCTTTGTCCTGATAGCGAACGGGTCCATCGGTAACAAAGCGTTCATCGTCATGGGTGTAGGTAAGTTTGTCGGTGCTCATCCATTGATCAGAACGCTGAAGTACGACATTGCCTTCGAATACGGTCAGCTTCTCTTTTTCGAGGTTCAAGTCATCGGCTTGAATTTCAGTTTCACTCAGTTCGCGATTTCCATTGGAAACTGGACTGGCATTGAATACCGGCAGCGTTTCAGGGCTGACACAATAATTCCAATTTTGTTCGGTTTCCTGGGCAACAACCGCCTGGGAAATAGCGAAACACAGCGGCAATAGGCGCAGAGCTGGACGGGACACAGGCAAATCCTGAAAACCAAGATGGGGTGTATTCTAGCCGTTATTCCACAAACCCCATAGGAGCCGGTGGTGAACCAGAAAATTGAGAAATCCGACGCCCAGTGGAAGGCCGAGTTAAGCCCTGAGCAATACGCGATCTGCCGCTGTTCCGAGACCGAACGCGCCTTCAGCGGAAAGTTTTGGGATCATCATGCCCAGGGGGTCTATGTTTGCGCTGCCTGCAAGACTGAATTATTCAGTTCGGAGAATAAATACGACTCTGGAAGTGGCTGGCCCAGTTATTACAAGCCGCTTGAAAAATCCGCTATCGCCGAAAGTATTGACACCAACTTTGGTATGCAGCGAATCGAGGTGAAATGCGCGCATTGTGACTCGCATTTGGGGCATCTTTTCCCCGATGGTCCTGCCCCCACAGGCTTGCGCTATTGCATTAATTCGGCCGCCCTGGATTTTGAGTCAACGTAGGGGCGATTCATGAATCGCCCCTACGTCATCAAGCCACGCAAATGGGCGACGCTGCATTCACGCAATGCCGTGAGGCTGTAGCCGCCTTCCAGCATTGAAATTATGCGTCCTTGGGAAAACTCGTTCGCAATCCTGGCCAATTCCTGACTTAGCCAGAAATAATCATCGGCCTGCACATTCAGGTTTGCCAATGGGTCAAGACGGTGGGCATCAAAACCGGCTGACACCAGAATGATTTCTGGCTGGTAAGCCGTCAACTCCGGCAGGAGTTTTTGTTGCCAGACAGCGCGAAAGTGTTCGCCGCCGCTACCGGGCAGCAATAACGCATTGCTCAAACGCATCGCGCGATTATCCTCGCTTGATCCCGTGCTGGGATAAATGCCGGCTTCATGGGTGCTCATGTAGAAAACCCGGTCCTCATCCCTGAAAATATCTTCGGTGCCGTTGCCGTGATGCACATCAAAATCGATAATGGCAATACGCTGCAATGAATATTCGTTCAGTAAATGCGTCGCACACACGGCGATATTGTTGAACAGGCAAAAGCCCATCGCGGTGTTTCGCGTCGCATGATGTCCTGGCGGGCGAACGGCGCAGAAAGCCCGTCTGATATCGCCACGCATCACCGCATTCGCAGCGGCAATGCCTGCGCCAGCAGCATGCAGGGCGGCCGATTTTGATTTTGGCGACATCACGGTGTCAGCATCGATATGGAAATATTCGCGCACATCGGCGCCGAGAATTTTTTCGATTAAATCATAGCTGTGCGCACGCGCGAGCTGATGTCGTTCGGCTTGTGGCGAATGCTGCCATTCCAGCATCGGCAGCGCAGCATGAATTGCCTGGATAACGGCATGCAGACGCGCCGGACATTCCGGGTGGCCGGTGCCGGGGTCGTGTTCGAGACAATCGGGGTGCGTATAAATACGCACGTTCAGGCTTTGCGGCGCTGATGATTCCAGAGCACTTCGCCATGGCCGCTGGCGCGAGCGAGTACACGTGCTAGCACGAACAGTAAATCCGATAGGCGATTCAAGTAACGAATGGCTTCGGGCCGCACTGCATCGTGATGTGACAGCGTAACGGTTTCGCGTTCAGCCCGGCGGGTAATCGTGCGTGCCAGATGGCAATGCGCTGCCGCCATGCCGCCCCCAGGCAGAATAAAATCTTTCAATGCGGGTAGGTCGGCATTGAATTTATCGAGCGTGTTCTCGAGATGGGTAATGTCTTCATCAAAAATCGCCGAATGGCCGGGAATACAAAGCTCTCCGCCTAGGTCAAATAAATGATGCTGTACCGATACCAGAATTCCACGGACATCGTCCGGTATGTCACAGGCCAGAATCAGGCCAATCGCACTATTGGCTTCATCCACCGTGCCGTAGGCGGTGACGCGGGCGGAGTCTTTCGAAACACGACTGCCATCGCCTAGGCCGGTTGAGCCATCGTCACCGGTTTTTGTATAGATTTTCGAAAGGCGATTGCCCATAAATGCCTAGACCGTTTGTTGTTTCAATGCCGGAAGTTGCGAACGCAATAATGCGAAGCCGCCGAATAAAATCAGGCTGTAAACCGCCACGCCGGCCAGCTGCCAATGGAAGAACGGAATGCCGGCGATGTAGCAGGCGAGCAGGCCGCCGGCAGTCATCGGATACATGCCGGAACCGGCCCAGACGGCGAAATTGGTAATCAGGAAAAACAGGGTGGCGCTTACCAGGCCCAAACTGCCAACGCGCAAAGCGGTTACCTTGCCGCGCAAGCCAAAACCGATCAACGAGATCAAAACGATCGTGCCGTAGATCACCGGCATGCCATCATGGAAACCCAGAAAATAATCTGCCAACAACATCGCCAATAAGGGCATGGCGATACTCAGCCAGCGATTGGCGAAATACGCACTGCCAAACAATGCCATCGACTCGATCGGAGTAAAATTGAAAGGGTGCGGCAATAAGCGACTGAGTGCCGCCAACACGATCATGATGGAAATCATGAGCGGGCCTGGGGCGAAGGAAGTGTTCTGGTTCATAGACATGTGAAAATCCGTAGCGGGCTAGCATCAAGAAGAATAGGATACCCCAAGCGGCCGAGCTCTGGCTAAAGTTGATACGACGACATGCATGATATTTTGATTCTGGGAGGCGGGCTGGTTGGCAACAGCCTAGCCTGCGCCTTGGAAAATAGCGGCCTCAAGGTCGGGTTGGTGGAAGCCAGCGTTCCAAGCGCAGGTGCGCCCGGATTTAACGAGCGCAAACTGGCCTTGTCGGCGGCCAGCCTGATTGCGCTGGAAAGCTTGTCGGTATCGCAACACTTCGCCCATGGGTTCAGCCCGATCCGTCGTATTCATATCAGCCGGGTCGGTGATTTCGGCAGTGTGGATATCAAGGCGGAAGATTATCAGCGTGAATACTTTGGTGGCGTCGTACTCGCAAGAGATCTGGGCATGGCATTGGAAACACGCGTGGCCAAGTTGAAAAATCTCGAGGTGTATCGCCCGGCAAAAGTATTGAGCGTGATGCCCGATACTATATCGCCAAACGTCATTGTCGAATGCGACGGCAAGCAACAAACACTTGCTGCCCGCATGCTGATCGGTGCCGATGGCACTCAATCCATGGCGCGATCGGCATTGAATATTGCCACCGATGATTTCGATTACCGGCAACATCTGTTTGTTTGCAGTCTGCAAACCGACCAGGTTTCCGATGGCACCGCGTACGAGCGTTTTTCATCGCAGGGCCCGGTGGCATTATTGCCAATGCCCGGTGGTCAATACGGGGCCATTTGCGGTGTTGCGATCGAGCAAGTGAGTCGTATTGCGGCTTTGAGTGACGTCGAATACAGCGACTATTTCCAGCAGCGTTTTGGTTGGCGTGCCGGTCGCATCCGAAAAGTTGGTGCGCGTACGCATTACCCATTGAAGAAAGTGATTGCTAAAGACGTTGCCGGGCCTGGTTGCGTGTTGATGGGGAATGCCGCGCAAACACTGCATCCGATTGGTGCGCAGGGATTCAATCTGGGCTTGCGCGACGCCTTGAGTTTTGCCGAATGCCTGCAAAAACATGATTTGCAAAGTCCCGAATTATTGTCGAGCTATCGGGAAAGTCGGCGAGATGATCGCGAACAAACGATTGCCTTCAGCGATGGCTTGGCACGTTTTACCTCGCAGGAAAATGGTTTGGCGAAGGCCATGCGTTCACTGGGTTTTCTTGGCTTGGGTTTGAGCCCCGATTTGCAGGCGCCGATTGTCAATGGCGCGATGGGTTATCGCGGCATGACGCCAAAACTTGCGCGGAGATCCTGATGAAAAATTTTGATATTGCGGTTATCGGTGCCGGTATCGTCGGCAGTTGTGCCGCCTTGTCGTTGGCACGAGCCGGTTATCGTGTTGCACTGGTGGAAGCACACGAACCGAAAGCATGGTCGGAAGAAACGCCGGATTTACGCGTCGTCGCGTTGGCGACTGACAATCAGAAGTTATTGGATCGCTGCGGTGTCTGGAATGAAATTTCAGAACGTGGTGCCCAGCCATATTCGGAAATGCGCGTTTGGGATGCGGCGGCTGGCAATGAGCTGCATTTGTCGGCCAGCCAGCAAGCGCAGGAATCACTCGGTGCGATTGTTGAAAATAATAATATTGCCGATGCTTTATGGCAGGCGATAAAACATGAACATCGCATCCATTGTTTTTGCCCGGACAAACTGGAAAGCATCGAGCAAGAAACAGACGTTACCATCCACCTAAAGAGTGGTGCCGTGATCAAGGCCGGTTTGGTGTTGGGGGCCGATGGCGCAAGCTCTAAAGTTCGTGAGTTGCTCGGCTTGAAAACGGATAAAAAAGAGTATGGCCAGCGCGGTTTGGTGGCATATGTCCGCACAGAAAAACCGCACCAGAACACAGCTTGGCAACGTTTTCTGCCAACCGGGCCGCTGGCGTTTCTGCCTTGCAGCGATAGCCGTTGTTCGATTGTCTGGACTTTACCCAATGACGAAGCTGACCGTCTTTTGCAGTGTGATGACGAAAGTTTCTGCCGCGAGCTTACGCGTGCATTTGACGCGCGGCTTGGCGATGTGACAGACGTATCGCAACGAGCGGCATTCCCGCTGCAAAGACAATTGTTGAAAGAAATGCTGGTGGGCCGTGTTGCCCTAATCGGCGATGCCGCCCACACCGTGCATCCTTTGGCCGGGCAGGGAGTCAATTTGGGCTTGCGTGATGTCGCCGCCTTGCTGGATTTTTTGGGAGAAGCGAAAACGTCGTCGGAAAATGCCAGGCAAAAAAATGCGCTGCAAATTTCACAACACAAACTCGAACGCTGGGCACGACAACGCACAAGTGAAAATGCGGTTGCCGCCTATTCGTTCGAAGCAATCAATCGCGTGTTCTCGAATGACGAAGTATTGCCGACCTTGTTGCGTGGTCATGCTTTCGGCATTGCCAATGCCTTGCCGCCGATCAGGAATTTTTTGTTGAAGCAGGCGCAGGGACGGTAGGTTGCGCCTATGGCGCACCAGAATTTCCGAGGCAATAAATCGGTGCGCCACAGGCGCACCATATATCATCAAATCACCGTCGCAAACACGGTAATTTCTTCGCGATCGTGATACAGCTGCTTGGCATGCATATGCAAGGCCTTGCCGGATTTTTCCTCAAATTCTTCCAGGCAAAGCCGGGTTTCTTCCCAGCGTTTCTTCATCGGTAATTTCAGATTGAAAATCGCATGTTTGCACCAGCCGTTGGCAAACCATTCGCTCATCCGATGCGCGACTTTGCGCGGTGATTCCACCATGTCGCAGACCATCCAGTCGAGCTTTCTGGGTGGTTGCCATGAGAAACCATCGGCACGGATATGATTGATCAATCCGGTGGCCATCGCGGTCTCCGACATCGGTCCGTTATCAATCGAAGAGACATGCAAGCCTTGTTTGGTCAGTATCCAGCTCCAGCCGCCGGGTGCGGCACCAAGATCGGCCGCGTGCATGCCGGGTTTCATGATTTTTGCGCGCTCTTGCTCGGTCATGAAAATCATCAATGCTTCGTCGAGTTTCAATGCCGAGCGACTGGGCGCATTGGCCTGTGCGCGCAGGCGCGGAACGCCGAGTGGAAATGGCGAACTGTCGGCAGGGTCGGAGCTGGCGAGGAGCGCATGGGTGCCGGCTAAAAAGAAAACATGCAGACGCGGTAAACGCGAATCCTCTTTCTCGCTTAGCAGGCCGCGTTTACGCAGTGCCGGACGTAACGCATTGGTGAACGCGCGTGCCAGACCCGACAGTGGCTTGCCTTCATCGGAATCGGGATGTTCCACCAATAAGTCGCCGAAGCGCCCGCGTCCGGCAATATGTTCCAGCATCGGCGTGACGCGGTCCGTGGGATTGAGGTCTTTGAGTTCGGCAAAAAGTTCGAGTTTTTGACGTGCAAATACGATGTCGTGATAGCGGACGTTTCTCGACAAAGCTGCGGCATCTTCACAAATATAGGTGACGAAACCGCTGTTGCGTTCAGTTTTCGCATAGCCGTGGAAACCGGCATTGGCTGCGCGGCCGGATAATTCGGCGGCGAGATCCGGTTCAAAACCCTGACGGCAATAGCACAGCAAACCATTCATGTAATAATTCTTGTAGTAGGGGATTTGTTCCCGAAAAAACGACACCGCACTATTTGTTATGAATATAAGAGAGCAAGCTTAATAAACAAGCCCGCTCTCTCCATATTCCTTCAACACGGCGCACGCTTGCTCACGTAAAATATCGGTACGTACTTCGATGCCGCGTTTTTCCAGTTCACCTTTCCAGTCGGCGGGCAATGGGCCCTCATCAAAACCGGCCAGTGTTTGTACGTCATCGGCGCGAGCTGCGATCAGGAGTTCATCGATGCCTGCCCAAATCAACGCGCCATAGCACATGGAGCAGGGCTGGGCCGATGTTGCCAGCGTGATGCGCTCACCACCTTCGTTCAAGCGAAATTTTTGTAGACGTTGTTGAGTCATCGCCAATGCCATTATTTCGGCATGGGCGACCGAACAGTGATGCGGAACGACGCGATTGACGCCGATGCCTAGCAGACGACCTGCATGATTGAAAACGGCAGCACCAAAGGGCCCGCCACTTTGCCTGCTGACATTAAGTTGCGATAACTGCACTGCGAGTGCGACCCGGCTTTCGGCCGTTACATAGACGGCATCTGAATCTACCTGGTCGTGAATCCAGGGCGGCAGCGTCAAATGTAATTGTGCGTAAAGCATTATTGGAGTTGACCCTCTGCTGAGCCGTCTGCAACACCTTCGCATTTATTATTCTTGCAAGCGCAACTGCTGATGCTTGGGAATCCGCAAATGCCCGCCATATCATTCTTGGCGCACTCGGCTTTTACCTGGGCCGGGAAAGTTTCGCTGTCCTTGTTAACGCAGGCAGGACGGTAACCACAGCAACTTCCGACATCTTTAATTTTGCAATCGCTATTAGTCTTGCAACTAAAGTCGACTTCGCCCGGCTTGCTGTCGATCGTTTTTTCTTCGATGGCGATATTTTGCGGTGGCACAATATTTTTTTCCGCAGTGGCCATGGCCGGCGGCGGTTCGGCAGATTTCATGTTGCCGGGATTCTGCGGGGCGACACAAGCGGTGAGCATCATCAAACACGACAGCAATAAAATTCGCATATCAAACTCCTTTGGCCCACACATCACGAAGGGTAACCGTGCGGTTAAACACGGGTTTGTCGGTAGTATGATCATGGCGATCCGTGACGAAATAGCCAAGACGTTCAAATTGGATATTGGTTTCAGGCGCTAGTGCGGCAGCGGCCGGTTCTACATAGGCTTTGACGATTCGCACCGAATCGGGATTCAGATAATCGCGATAGGTTTTTCCGTCGGCATCATCGTCGGGGTTGGCGACGGTAAACAAGCGATCATACAAACGTACTTCGGCTTCAATGCCGTGCTTCGCACTGACCCAGTGAATGGTTCCTTTGACTTTGCGTTCCGAACCGGGCAAGCCTGGGCGTGAATCCAGATCCAGCTCGCCGTGTAGTTCCACAATGTCATCGCCGTTCTTGATGACATCGACGCATTTCACGATGCCGACGCCGCGCAGGCGCACTTCGCCGCCGGGTACCAGACGGTGGAAACCTTTCGGCGGCACTTCCATGAAATCGTCGCACTCGATCCAAACTTCACGCGACAAAGGGACTTCGCGTTTGCCGGCAGTTTCGTCTTTGGGATGGTTCGAGAAATGCAGTGTGTCGGAAAAATCCTCCGGCAGGTTTTTGATCACCAGTTTGACGGGATCAATCACGGCGAGGCGACGTTGACCTTTGGCATCGAGGTCTTCGCGTACACAGCCTTCCAGCACCGAGAAATCAATCAGGGAGTTTTGTTTGCTGATGCCAATACGATCGGCAAACAAGCGCATGGATGCCGGCGTGTAGCCACGACGACGCAAACCACACAAGGTTGGCATGCGCGGATCATCCCAGCCATTGACCAGTTGGTCGGTGACCAGAGCCATCAGTTTGCGTTTGCTCATCACGGTAAAGTTGATGTTCAGGCGCGAGAATTCGATTTGTCGTGGTTTGCTGACAGGGGTTTTAAAGCCGCGATCCACCAGGTTTTGCCAAAGTGACGCGTGACTTGGCAGATCGATATTGTCGATGCACCAATCGTAAAGCGGACGGTGATCTTCAAACTCCAATGTGCACAGCGAATGGGTAATACCTTCGAGCGCATCGGAAATGCAATGGGCGTAGTCGTACATCGGATAGATGCACCAGGTATCACCGGTGTTTTGATGCGTGACGTGGCGAATGCGGTAAATGGCCGGGTCGCGCAGATTGATATTGCCGCTGCCCATATCGATTTTTGCACGCAGTGTGCGGGCACCGTCTTGGTAATCACCGGCACGCATGCGACGGAATACATCGAGATTTTCTTCGATGCTTCGGTCGCGGTAAGGCGAATTTTTCCCGGGTTCATTTAGATTGCCGCGATATTCACGTACTTGATCGGCATTCAAGTCGCAAACAAACGCTTTGCCGTCTTCGATCAGTTTTTCGGCGCAAAGATAAAAGGTTTCGAAATAATCGGAGGCGTGACGTAATTCCGTCCATTCAAAGCCCAGCCATTTCACATCTTCCTGAATCGACTCGACGTATTCGATGTCTTCCTTGCTGGGGTTGGTGTCGTCGAAACGCAAATTCACCAAGCCGTTAAATTCGGCGCCGACGCCAAAATTCAGGCAAATCGCTTTGGCATGGCCGATGTGAAGATAGCCGTTTGGCTCGGGCGGGAAGCGGGTACGTATTTGCTGGTGTTTACCCGAGGCCAAGTCCTCTCGGATAATTTGGCGAATAAAGTCAGATTTTTCAGGAGTGCTATCGGCAGGTGTAGTAACGTCGTGATTCATGGGGCTCGTGTTCGATGACTTTCAATGATGGGTCTATTTTAGCCTTTGCGGCAGGCTTGGCGGGTGTTTTGTCCGCAATTGCCCGGCATTGGCTGAATGACTTTTGATTTTGGCAGGTTTTACGGCACACTTGCGCCATTAGGGGAGACTTTCTTGTGCAAAAAGCTCAGACATTGATCGGCGCATTATTATTGGCAGGATCCTTGGTGTTCGGCCAGGCGCAAGCTCAGGAGGAGTCTCAATCATCACTGCCGGTGCCAGAGCAGGATAATCTTGAATTGAGTCTTGGCGATAGTTCGCGCGATATCACGCTCGAAAGCATCTTGGCCGGGCAGGGGAAAGTCACTCTAAGTCCCGTTGTCAGCAAGGGCTTCTCGATTACAAGTAATTCGAGCAATAAATATTGGCTGCGCATGAAGGTCAGTCTGCCGGCGCAGGCCAGTGAGAGGATGCTCAGTTTTGAGCGTCAAAATGTCCATTCAATCAAATTGTATCTCGTCGAAAAAAGCGGCAATAAAGTGTCGGTTATCCCGTTCCAGTCCAGCCAGTCGCCGCATCAGGAATCTACCCGCGGCAGTTGGCCAACAAGAATCGTGTTCGTGCTGCCTGCGGCAGTCAAGCATGATTCGGTCTTGTATGCGGAGATGGAACTGGCAGGTTATGTCTATCTCAGCCCCATGCTGCTCGATGGCGAGCAACAGTCAGTGCAATCGGCTTCAGATGACGCTTATTTCACCTATCTTTATTTCGCGATACTGATATTGATTTGTCTGGCGATATACCGACAGTTGAGAGTGGCCGAATCCCAGGCAATCCTGATCGCACTGAGTTTGATCGTGGGCTTGTTCGGTTTTTTTGCCTACAACACCCATTTGCCATTGTTTCTCAAAACCGAATTTATCCAGCGGCCATCGCTGGCCTATGCGTTGTTGATTCTAGCCGCGGCCCCCTTTTTGACGGCAAGCAGTATTTTTTCGGGATTTAGCGCACGTTGGTCACAGGGTGCTGTCTGGATTGTTCGATTCGCCTTGCTGTTGATGGGGCTGGCGGTTTTCGTGGCGCTGACCAATTATTTGACCATCGGGTCCTTGCAATTAATGACCTCGATCATTTGGACCGCCAGTATTGTCACGGCCTGTTTTATCTATCTATTCGATGTTCGCTCGAGCCGCTGGTCTGCACTGATCGTTTCCATCGCCCTATTGGCGGCTGTTTGGGCGCCGACATTGGTGTTCAAGCAACTGTTGCCCGCCACACACATGAATTTGTATGGCTTCGAAGTATTTTTTATTACGTTGATGCTGGTGTTCCTGTTTTTTCCATGGCTTCGTCTGGTGTTGCAGGAGCGTGGTCGCAGGCGGCGTGTGGCGCCGCCACCTGAGTTAAGCGCCGAGGAAA
Source organism: Arenimonas sp. (assembly GCA_043789195.1). GTDB lineage: Bacteria > Pseudomonadota > Gammaproteobacteria > Xanthomonadales > Xanthomonadaceae > Arenimonas. The sequence continues at coordinate 19,573 of JAYWIC010000218.1, forward strand.
AAATCGCCATCGCCCGCGAGCAATTAATGGACGGCCTTCAGTCGGCCCTGATCAATGCCAGTGAAAACGATGTCGAGTGGATTGCCTATCGACGATTGCTGGAAGGGTTGAAGCCAATATTGCCGCAGATTGCATCGGCGGTCGTCGCAAAAAATTACCATAACGAAGATTTATTGCTCGTTGAACCCAAGTCGGCCACCGATCGCTATATAGCACTCATCAGCCAACGAAGTAATTTGTTGAAAAACCTGAGCAGAATGACGGCGCCGCAGCAGATACGTCTTGATTTTGACGGGCCAGACGGACCGCTTCAGGAAGTATCGCTCGCGGTGATTCCCCTGCCCATTGATAAACCCGGTTGGGGGGTGTTGATAGTAGAGCGCCACGCCGATAGGACCTATACCGAACTCGAAATGGATTTCGGGACCGAGTTTGCGGCATTGGCAACCACGGCCGGGGACGAGGCGGCAGAAGCCATGCTGGTGCGGCACCAGAAAGAAATGGATAGCGAAACCGGTTTGTTTAATCGTGAGAAATTTGATGCCGTCATCAAGCAATTGATTGATGCATCTAACCTCCAGAAAAAGCAGTTATCGCTATTGCGAATTTGTTTCGACAACTTTGAAGCGATGACGGCAAACAAGCCGCAGTTGAAAAAAGAATCGCTGCAGTCATTGGTGGCAGCGATGAATGACGAAGTCGATTACGGTGCCACCCTGGCGCGCTTCGATGCAGAAACCATCGTCGTTCTGATGCCCGATAAAAATCTCGGACAGGCGCGCGAACTGGCGCAACGTATTTGCAATGTTGCCCATGCCGTCACTGCACCATCGGAACCATCGGCCAAGTTCACCTTAAGTGTCGGTGTAAGCCAGCTTCAGCCGGGTGAGCGCTCAAGCAACATGATGTTTGACCGGTCTGCGGCAGCCTTGGCGAAGGCGCAGCAATATGGCGGCAATCAAATTCAGGCGATGAGTACGTAGTGCAGCTTGAGTTGGTGATCGGCAATAAAAATTACTCTTCCTGGTCACTTAGGCCATGGCTGTTCATGAGTTATTTCGCTCTGCCTTTCACTGAGGTCAAATTGCCGCTTGATACACCCGAGTTTTATCGCCGCATCGGTGAGTATTCGCCTGTTGCAAAAGTACCGGTGCTAAGGGATGGCGATGAAACCCTCTGGGATTCACTGGCAATTTGCGAAGTCGTCAACGAACGCTATCTTGATGGAAAAGGCTGGCCGAAAGATTTAAGGGCACGCGCCGCCGCGCGCTGTGCCGTTGCGGAAATGCATTCCGGGTTTGCCGCTTTACGAAAGCAATTGCCGATGAATTGTCACCGTGAAAAGGATGCTTATCGTTGGAATGAAACCGCCGACCTCGATATCGCGCGGATCCAGAGTCTCTGGCTTGATTTGAAAACGCGTTTTGCTGGCGATGGCGATTTTCTTTGCGGTGAATTCGGCATTGTCGACGCGATGTTTGCGCCCGTCTGTGTTCGCTTCAAGTCCTACGGTGTCGACATAGACGAAAACGCGAGTCGTTATGTCGATACGATCTATCGTATCCCTGCCATGCAGGCTTGGCTTGCCGAAGCGAAACAAGAGCCACCCAAGCCAAGTATTGGCGAGCCCTGATTTTTTTAGGTTCTTGCAAGGGCAAGCTCGCGCCCTCAATGCCAAACTTCATGTATTCGTTTTTTTTGTCGTGACGAGTGAAGGGTCGTTGAACACCATTTCCGCCATGCTGTGTGCCAGCTCGCGCTCGGCCAGTACGGCGCCATCGGCACCATGATCAAAAAAATGTCGCGCGGCAGTGTCGCTATGGGCGCGAGCGAGAATGCTGAGTTTTGGATTGGCAGCACGCAGGCGCGCAATGATTTCGCCGGCTTCGAAAGCGTTTGGAATCGCCACCAATGCATGGGTCGCTGTTTCAGCATGCAGGTCTTTCAGGATTTTCGAATTGGCGGCATTGCCACGAATTGCCGGGATGCCATTGGCGTGCGCCTGCTCAACCAGATCACCACTCGAATCCACGACGATCAGAGCAACACCGCGGCCCTGCAACAGCTCTGCCAGATGGCTGCCAACGCGGCCATAGCCTGTCAGGATCGTGTGGTTCTCGACTGGCAATATCGGCCCCGGCAATGGTTCGAGTGATGCCGAAGTTTCAAGGTCACGACCTTTCACTCGCGAGCGCCAACGGCCCAGCGCCGTGAATACCATCGGGTTGATGACGATGGAAAGCAGGGCGCCGGCCAATATCAAATCACGCCCTTCTTCCGGCAGCAGCTTCATGCCGACGCCAAGGCTGGCAAGAATAAAACTGAACTCGCCAATTTGGGACAGGCTTGCACCGATGGTCAGTGAAGTAGCATTGGGATGGCCAAACATGCGCACGACCAACATCGCTACGATCGGTTTGCCTACGGTGATGATCAGGAATGTCGCCATCACTTGCAGCGGTTGCTCGATGATGATGGTGGTGTTAAACAACATCCCGACCGATACAAAAAACAGCACGGCAAAAGCATCACGCATAGGCAAGGTGTCGGCGGCCGCTTTATGGCTGAGCTCGGATTCGTTGAGCAACATGCCGGCGAAAAACGCACCCAGTGCGAACGAGACACCGAACAAATTGGCGGAGCCAAAGGCAACGCCCAGCGCAATCGCCAAAATGGAAAGCGTGAAAAGTTCACGTGATCCGGAGCCGGCAACCCGTTCGAGAATCCATGGGATTGCACGGCGACCGACAAGCAGCATCAAGGCCACAAAGACAGCCAGTTTGCCGATAGTTTTGGCGAGCGACACCAGCAATAGATTGACGTCAAGCCCGCCGTCACCAGCGAGTGTTGACTGTGCCAGCACCGGAAGGAAAACCAATGCCAGTACCATGACGAGATCTTCGACAATAACCCAGCCGATCGCCAATTTTCCGCGGCCGGTACTCAGCAAGCGATGTTCTTCCAGGCTGCGCAATAACACCACGGTACTGGCTACCGATAAGGCCAGCCCAAATACAAACCCCTGTGTTGGCGGCCATCCCATCGTCCAGGCAAGCAGCCAGCCCAGGGCGGTCGCTGTGGCAATGCCTGCGAATGCACCTGGAATGGCGGTTTTACGAACTTCCAATAAATCTTCGAGAGAAAAATGCAGACCGACACCGAACATCAACAGTATTACGCCAATTTCAGCCAGCTGATTGGCCAGACTTTGGTCCGCAATAAAACCCGGTGTGAGCGGCCCAATAATCATGCCGGCCAACAGGTAGCCTACCAGTGGCGATAATTTGAAACGCTGTGCCAACGAGCCGGCAATGAAAGCCAGCACAACCCCGAGGGAAATAAGCGCAATCAGAGGGGTCGCATGCGGCATAAGCTTTCTTCTACTTTTGTCCGATGATTATGACAAGGTCAGCTCTAACAGACTGTTATGAGGTGCTGCGTCATTGGCACAAACAGGGTGATTCGCGAGGCGGCATTAATTGTTCAATCGGTTCTGTAATTGTTGTTCGACTTCGGCAAGCCGTACCTCAAGCTGCGTAATGCGTTCTTCCAGCGCGTTTGATGAGGGCGTTGATTGTGTTTTTGCTGCAGGTAATTGCGAATGATCAACGGGCCCACAAAGTAAATGCACATAACGATCTTCACGCTGGCCGCTGGCACGTGGAATGCGCTCGATCAGCGAATTTTCGCGTTGGCTTAAGCGTTCGAGCGTGTGTTTCACCTCATCGAGATCGCCAAAACTTGCGAGGCGTTCGGTACGCGTCATTAATTCACTCAAGGTTTGCGGGCCACGCAACATCAATACACAAATCAAAGCCTGCTGCTGTTTGGTCAGACTGAAAACAGTGTTGAATCGATGTTCGTAGCGTTCAGCGCGTGCGCCGTGCTGGCTTCGCACCAGATTGCGGGGATCGAGTTGCCGCATGCAATGGCCTACTTCGCCCAGCGATAACTCCATGATCGGCTCGCGGTTGGTCTTTTGATTGCAGGCCAGGTGGATGGCATTGAGCGTGAGCGGATATTGCTCGGGCGTTGTCGCTTCTTTTTCAATCAGGCAACCAAGTACGCGGGCTTCAGTTGCGCTCAATAAGGTGATGGGTTCACTCATGTAGGGGTTTCCGGTGCAGTGTCTTGGGCTTACTTTAGGCTATCGGGCCTGAAATCACTAAACATGTTTTGAGCTCTATGAATCAATCACTTAGCCTGATTTCTATGGCATGGAATTCTCCATCACGAAGCGATTGAATCGCAAAACTTCGACGCCACCGAAAATTTAGATGTTTTACTGCCGCCAGAAAGAATAAAATAAGCCCATGATTTCTTTCCGTAATTTCGCTCTGCGCCGGGGCGAACGCCTTCTTTTGTC
>JAYWIC010000219.1:0-1681 GCA_043789195.1 Arenimonas sp.
CATCGCTGCTAAAGCAGCTCCCACAGAAGCAAGCATTACAAGTCTTTGGTCATCAGCCAATCATTCGCCGGATCGTCGCCGATCATGAAGATAGTTTCACCGCTAATGACAAAACCCTGCTTCTTATAAAAGCGTACTGCCTGCTGCGATCCCTGCCAAACACTCAGCCATAGAGCATTCGCACCAAGTGTACGAATGATATCCAGGGTTTTTTGCATCAACATCGGGGCAATGCCTTTGCCATGAAATTGGGCGTCCACATAAAACCGGCTGAGTTCAAATCGATGCGGATCAGTATCTGGTTTGGGTGGCTTGACTTGTGCCAGCCCGGCAATTTTATTGTCGACGATACATAAGCAATGGACAATGCGGTCATTTGCAAGATCGGCGTGTTGTGCATCAACGCAGTAGTAGTCCTGAACGGCTTTTTGTATGTTTTCGGGACTTGAGCTGTGTCCGTATGCGGCCAGAAAATTCCGTGTCATGAACTCGGCTATTTCAATGGCATCGGAAGCTGCCGCCGAGCGAAATTGCATATCAGTAATAGTCATTTTTCCACGAATGCCCGTTCAAATACGTAATGACCCGGTGTGCCGATACGTGGCGCAGCAATCAAGCCGCGTGAATCCAGAATCCTGCGAAAATCGGCCAGCATTTGCGGGCTTCCGCAAATCATTGCACGGTCGGTTTCGGGATTTAGTTCGGGAAGGCCCAGATCACGCATCATCTGCCCGCTGCCCATCAAGTCGGTAACCCGTCCCTGATGCTTGAAGGGTTCTCGGCTGACAACCGGGTAGTAATGAAGCTTTCTGGAAATTTCATCTCCCAAAAATTCATGCTTGGGCAGTTCTTTCTGGATGTAATCGGAATAGGCCAGATCATGGATATTCCGGACGCCGTGTGTGAGCACGACATGCTCAAAGCGCTCGTAGGTTTCCGGGTCTTTGATAATGCTTAAAAATGGCGCCAGACCAGTCCCAGTGCTGAGCAAATATAGGGTTTTACCAGGCAGTAAATCCGAAATAAGCAAGGTGCCGGTCGGCTTGCGGCTGAGATAAATCGAGTCGCCGGGTTTAATGTGCTGCAAACGCGAGGTGAGCGGTCCATGAGGAACCTTGATGCTGAAAAATTCAAGTTGCTCTTCCCAGTTGGCACTCGCGATCGAATAAGCGCGCATCAAGGGTTTGCCGTTTACTTCTAGGCCAATCATCACGAACTGGCCGTTATCGAAGCGGAAGCCGTCGTCGCGTGTGGTCGTGAAGCTAAAATAACTGTCCGTCCAGTGGCGGACATCCAGAACGGTTTCGGTAATAAAGGCAGTGGACATTGTTATAACTCGTTAACTCTGCCCATTGTCTCATCCTGAACATGATTTACGAAAGGAAATTAATGCATTGGGAGGACTAATCGCCTAAAATACCGGCCCTCTGGTTCGCGCAATGGCGAGCTTTTACTCTTAAGGACCCTTCATGCAAATCGCCGAGCGCACCGTCGCACTTTTTAACTACACCTTGACCAATGCCGCTGGCGATGTGATCGATAGCTCCGAAGGTCGCGAACCTTTGGCCTATTTGCACGGCACAGGCAATATCGTGCCAGGTCTTGAAAAAGAAATGGCCGGAAAATCTGTCGGCGACAAATTCGATGTTGTCGTGCAACCTGAAGAGGGTTATGGCATGCC
>JAYWIC010000220.1:0-1679 GCA_043789195.1 Arenimonas sp.
CGAAAGTCTTTACGAGCCGGAAACCAATATCACCTTAGGTACCGCCTATTTGCGGCAAATGCTCGATCGTTATGACGGCTTTCCGTATTTCGCGATTGCAGCCTACAACGCCGGCCCTGCGCCGATTTCGCGCTGGAAAGCCGCCCGCCCGAGCCTGGAACCGGATTTCTGGATTGAAACCATTCCCTACAAGGAAACCCGCGAGTATGTTTCGCGTGTCTTGGCCTTTAGCGTGGTATACGATTGGCGACTAGACAGAAGCGCCACCTCATTGACCGATCGCATGCTGGGTCGTTTCAATCAAGCTCAACGCCGCGCTTTTGTCTGCCCTCCACCCGCTCAGGCGAAACCACTCTAATGTCTTTAAAAATTGTCATCCTCGGCGCTACCGGATTTGTCGGGCGCGCATTGGTAAAACGCCTGCAGCAGGACGGAAACGACGTCACGGTTTTAAGTAGAAACCTCAACGCACATTTACTGCGTTTGTTGCCGCCGACCGTGAAGCACATCAATACCGATGTTTATGATCTGGCAAAACTGCAACATGCAATTCAGGGTGCCGATGCCGTCATTAATCTTGTCGGTATTTTGAACGAAAAAGGCGACAACGGCCGCGGCTTCCAGCGTGCCCATGTCGAACTGACGCAAACACTGATCCAGGCTTGTAAAAATACCGGCGTCAATCGTCTATTGCAGATGAGCTCGCTCAATGCCGGACGTGGCGAAAGTTATTATCTGAAATCCCGTGGCGAAGCCGAGCAGGCCGTCAAGCAATCGGGTCTGGCTTGGACGATTTTCGAGCCTTCGGTGATTTTCGGTATTGGCGATGGCTTGTTCACCCGCTTTGGCCAGTTGCTGAAACTGGCACCGGTCATGCCGCTGGCGCGCGCCGATGCAAAATTTGCCCCGGTGTATATCGGCGATGTGGTGCAGGCTTTCAGGCAAGCACTCGCGGACAGAAAAACCATCGGTGAAGTATATGAACTTTACGGCGCCGAAGTTTTCACATTGAAAGAAATCGTTCGCATGTCGGCCGACCAGCTTGGCTTGAAAACGCTGATCATTCCACTACCGGACTTTGTCGGCCGCTTGCAGGCACTAGTGTTCGATTTCGTTCCGGGAAAGCCGTTTTCCTCCGATAATTTCCGTTCGTTGCAGACCGATTCGGTCGGTGGTGTCGACGGACTTTATCGTTTGAACATCCGGCCGACACGCGTGCAGGAAATACTTCCCGACATTCTCGGGCATGGTGATGATCGCCAGGCACGTTATGATCGTAATCGTGCGGATCGCTAGACAATAAATCAGGGAGACTTATGGGAATTCTCGACCAACTGCTGGGCAATGCCAGCGAACGCAATCTAGAAAAACTGCAAGACGAATTCGGTCCGCTGCTGGCGCCGGGCGAAACTTTGGTCAAAGCCTATGCAGTGATTCGCGATTTGATCGTATTTACCGACCGTCGCCTGATCCTGTCAAACAAGCAGGGCATCACCGGCAGCAAGGTCGAATATCTCAATATTCCCTATCGAAGCATCACGATGTTTACCTTTGAAAATGCCGGGCATTTCGATATGGAATCGGAAATGGCACTGCATATTTCCAGCCAGATCGAACCGATACGCCGAACTTTCGGTCGCGGCGATGTGGCCAAGGAAATTCTGGCGCTGCTGGCGCAA
>JAYWIC010000221.1:0-1675 GCA_043789195.1 Arenimonas sp.
GGCTCACGCCGCGAAACTTGCAGTTTGTTCGCGGCTCACGCCGCTCCCACAAAAATAAAAAACCGCCTTGCGGCGGTTTTTGGTTGAAGCGGTGACGTAATTAATTAGCCTTGTGAATCGCACGTTTATCGACGGCAAGTGCGGCTTCATGCACGGCTTCGGACAAGGACGGATGAGCATGGCAAATGCGCGCCAGATCTTCGGCAGAGCCGTTGAATTCCATCGCAACCACGCCTTCATGCACAAGTTCGGATACATTCGGTCCGCAAAGATGCAGGCCCAAAATGCGATCAGTTTCGGCATGGGCAATCACTTTCACCAAGCCTGCTGGTTCGTTCATTGCCACGGCGCGACCAACGGCGGCAAACGGGAAGGTGCCGACTTTGTAGTCGATACCGGCGTCTTTGCATTCTTTTTCGGTTTTACCGACCCAGGCAATTTCTGGCTCGGTGTAAATGACCCACGGTACGGTATCCAGATTCACATGGCCCGGCAGACCGGCAATGATTTCGGCAACAGCAACGCCTTCTTCGCTGGCTTTATGGGCAAGCATCGGGCCGCGCACGCAGTCACCGATCGCGTAGATGTTCTCTGCGGAAGTGCGGCAGTGGCCATCTACAATAATGCGGCCACGTTCATCAAGTTGTACGCCGGTGCCTTCGCCCAGCAAGCCTTGCGTGGCGGCACGACGACCAACGGCAACCAGCAACTTGTCGCAAACCAGAACCTGCTCGCCACTGGCATCGCTATAAGTAAGATGCACTTCGTTGTTCTTGATTTCGGTATTGGTGCATTTGGCACCGAGACGGATATCCAGGCCTTGTTTCTTGAATTCACGGGCAGCAGCTTTCGAGATATCGGCATCCACCGCAGAAAGGAAATCTGGCAGGCCTTCAACGATGGTGACTTGTGCGCCGAGACGCGACCAAACGCTGCCGAGTTCCAGACCAATCACACCGGCACCGATCACGCCAAGGCGTTTTGGTACTTCTGTTTCATCGAGGCCGCCGGCATTGTCGAGAATATATTTGTTGTCGAATTTGGCGAACGGCAATTCGATGGGCACGGAACCGGAAGCCAGAATGATGTGCTTGCCGATGATTTCGGCGACGGCGCCATCATGGCCTTTGACCGAAACGACTTTATTGGCTTTCAAGGTGGCAAAGCCGGCAATCGGCGTCACTTTATTGGCTTTGAAGAGCTGCGTGATGCCGCCGGTGAATTGTTTCACGATTTTGTCTTTGCGCTCGATCATCTTGGCGATGTCGATTTTGGCGTTATCGGCGGTGATGCCGTGCACGGCAAAGTTATGGGTCAGGTTGTGAAACTGGCGGGAAGAGTCCAGCAATGCTTTCGATGGAATACAACCGACGTTCAAACAGGTACCGCCGAGCGCTGGTTTGCCATCTTTGCCGATGAAGGCATCGACACAGGCCGTTTTCAGACCGAGTTGCGCTGCGCGAATCGCTGCAACGTAACCGCCGGGACCGGCACCAATTATCACGACATCAAATTGTTCGCTCATTTAAGTGTTCTCTGAGTTTACTTGCTTATTCGCATAGCGAAGATGTGTAGGCCGTGAGCGACGAAATCAAGCGACGCTCACGACGCACTATCGGTTTTTACAGTCCCAGCAACATGCGGTGAGGGTTTTCCAGCTGGTTCTTGATATCGA
>JAYWIC010000222.1:0-23178 GCA_043789195.1 Arenimonas sp.
TTCCAGACAGGGGGCGCATGCTTTAGGGCGGTCTGGCATCAAGTTCACATTATCCAATCAGGCACGAAGTCATATTGACTTCCGGCACATAACAAACCTGAATACATCCTGTACTGTTATATGCAACTAACACACCGGCCTCTGGCCACCGATCTCGGAAACGGAAATCAATGAAAACTTCAAACTCCATAATTCGCCCATTCTTATTCGCAATGGTGCTTGGCACCGTGGTTTTAAGTGGTTGTAAAGGCGGTACAGAGGCCGATTCCGCAGATAAAGACGACAAGGCCAAGACCGAAGAGACTACAGACGCGTCGGGCAAAGACGGAAAAGACGGTGAAAAAAAACCTGAAGCCGTGCCTGTTGAAGTCGTCAGTGTTGGCCGACAAGCCATCTCAGCAAGCTATGCCGGCACTGCAAACCTCGAAGCCCCCGGCGAATCACAAGTCGTCGCCAAAACATCCGGCGTGATGGTGCAGTTGCTCGCGGAAGAGGGCCAGTACGTCACCAAGGGTCAGGTTCTGGCCCGGCTTGATGGTGATCGCGTCCGTCTCGAAGCAGCGCGCTCGGCGGCAACGGTCAGCAAGCTCGAAAATAATTATCGCCGCTCGCAGAAATTGCGTCAGGAGAAATTGGTGAGCGCCGATTCCGACGAACAAATTCGCTATGAACTTGAAGCGGCCCGTGCCAGCCTCGCGTTGGCACGGCTGGAACTAAGCTATACCAATATCGTTGCGCCTATCAGCGGTGTGGTGGCACAACGCATGGTCAAGCCAGGCAATTTAATCAGTTTGAATTCGCCGGTTTTCCGTATCGTTGACAATTCCAAACTCGAAGCGGTGTTGAATGTGCCTGAGCGCGAAATGGCAGTGCTTAAGCAAGGTATGCCGTTACGGATGATCGTTGATGCCATTCCCGGTAAAGTTTTCGAAGGTAAGGTCGATCGCGTTAGCCCGGTGGTGGATTCCGGTACCGGCACATTCCGTGTCGTGTGTGCTTTTGCCGGGAACGAAACACTTCGCCCAGGCATGTTTGGCCGTATCGAAGTCATTTTTGATCAACGCCAAAATATTTTGACAATCCCGCGCGTGGCCCTGTTGGAAGACGAAGGCGAAACCGCTGTTTATGTGGTACGCGGTAACAAGGCGGCACGTATCCCGGTCAAACTTGGTTACACCACAGGTGAATTTGCCGAAATATTGTCGGGTGTAAACGAAGGCGATCGGGTGATCACTGCCGGTAAAGTTGCCGTGCGTGATGGCACCGAAGTCCAGGTACTTGGTGCAAAGCCAGCTAAAGCGGTTGTGCCTTCGGCTGGAGTTGCCAACAAATGAATTTAGTCGAATTCTCCACTCGGCGTCGCGTCACCATTGCGATGGCCGCCGTCACGATGGTGTTGTTCGGTTGGATTGGCTGGACCAGTTTGAAGGTCAATTTGCTGCCCGAGCTAACCTATCCAACACTCACGGTGCGTACTGAATACGTCGGTGCGGCACCTGCGGAAATGGAAACCTTGATCACCGAGCCCATTGAAGAGTCGGTCGGTGTTGTGAAAGGGCTGCGTAAACTTAAATCGGTCTCACGTGCCGGACAAAGCGATATCGTGCTCGAGTTTGCCTGGGGCAGCGATATGGATAAGGCCAGCCTCGACGTGCGTGACAAGCTCGATACCTTGCGCCTGCCACTGGATGTCACACCACCGGTATTGCTGCGATTTAATCCGACCACCGAGCCAATTTTACGCTTGGTCATGTCGGTCAATGAAACAGCAACCGGCAATCAAGCGGCAGAACTGATGCGCTTGCGTCGTTACGCCGAAGAAACCTTGAAAAAGCGTCTGGAACCTGTTGACGGGGTCGCAGCTGTCAAGGTTGGCGGGGGTTACGAAGATCAGATCCAGGTGCAGTTGGATACCCAGCGTTTGGCGCAATTGAATTTATCTTCCAGCTTGGTGATCGATCGCTTAAAACAGGAAAACATTAATATTTCCGGTGGTCGCATTGAAGAAGGTACCGAACGCTATCTTGTGCGTACCGTTAATCAGTTCAGCAATCTGGAGCAAATGCAGAACTTGCTGATTACCACGCAAAATGATGTTCCGGTGCGATTGAAAGATGTGGCATCGGTCATTCAGGGTTACAAGGAACGCGAAGCCATTATTCGCATGCAGGGCCGCGAATCGGTTGAGCTGGCGATTTACAAGGAAGGCGATGGAAACACCGTTGCCGTTGCTACGGCTGTGCACGAGACTCTCAAGCGTCTGCAAAACGCTAACGTTGATCCCTCCAAGCCACAGATACAAGCAAAGGTCACTGGCGATTACCTCATCGATGGCTATTCCATCAACACAATCGATGATCAATCGAAATTCATCGAAAGTGCGTTGAACGAGGTTAAATTTGAAGCCTTGATGGGCGGCTTTTTTTCCATCCTGATTATTTTCTTTTTCCTGCGGGATGGATGGAGCACCTTTGTCATTGGCTTGTCCTTGCCAGTATCGATAATTTCCACTTTCTTTTTCATGGATATGCTCAATTTGAGCCTTAATGTCATGTCGATGGCAGGCTTGGCCCTGGCTACCGGCATGGTGGTGGATGACTCGATTGTGGTGTTGGAAAGCATAGCCAAAGCGCGTGAGCGAGGGCTAGGCTTGGTTGCCGCCACGATTGAAGGCGCACGTGAAGTCAGCATGGCGGTAGTGGCGTCGACGTTGACGACAATCGCGGTATTTTTCCCGCTGGTATTTGTCGAAGGTATCGCCGGACAATTATTCAAAGACCAGGCCTTGACGGTTTCCATCGCATTGGCCATGTCCCTGATCGTGTCATTGACCTTGATTCCGATGTTGAGCTCGTTGAAAGCCACATCGCAAATGGCCTTTGCGAAAGATGATGAGGTTGTTCGTGACCCACCTTCCGGAAAAATCGGCCGCTTTTTCTTCACTACTTTCGGTTTCGTGAAAAAAGGTGGTGGCTGGATAATCACCATCGTGACTACTGCCGTAGCGGCAACCTTTCGCTTCCTTGCGAAATATGTTGGTGGCAGTCTGGCCTGGTTAGGCGAATTCATTTTAAGGCCGTATGAAGCAGCGGCTGCCTACTATCATAGAGTTTTACCGAAATTACTGGACCGCCCATTTCTGATTTTGGCAAGTTCGTTCGTTGCCTTTGTTATTTCGATTTTTGTTGCCATGGGCCTTGGCACCGATTTGATTCCTCAATTGGCACAAGACCGTTTTGAAATGACGGCGAAATTGTCGCCTGGCACGCAGTTGCGTGAAACCGATAGTCTGGTGCAAAAAATTCAGGCGATACACGGAAAAGACAGCGATATCGAAAAACTTTATGGTGTCACCGGAAGCGGTACCCGTCTGGATGCAAATCCAACCGAGTCGGGTGATAACGTCGCCAAGCTGACGGTGATTTTAGGTGAAAAGTACACCCGTGAAGCAGAAGCCACCATCACCGATCGCATGCGTAAAACCATGGCCGCTTACCCGGACGTGCAGGTGAAATTTGCCAGGCCACAACTTTTAAGTTTTGCCACACCGCTTGAAATTGAATTGAGCGGGCAGGATCTTGTCTCGATTGAAAAAGCCGGTCGTCAGCTCAGTAAACTGATGTCCAATTCGCCGCATTTTGCCGACGTCAAATCAAGTGTTCAACAGGGTTATCCTGAAGTGCAAATTATTTTCGATCAGGATCGTGCGGCCGCATTGGGACTGACATCCCGTCAGATAGCCGATCAAGTGGTACGTCAGATACGCGGTGAAGTCGCCACACGCTACAGTTTTCGCGATCGTAAAATCGATGTGCTGGTGCGTGCCCGCGAATCGGACCGCAGCTCGGTAGAAGACGTCCGTAACATTATTATCAATCCGCAGAGCGTCAATCCGGTTCCGTTGTCAGCCGTTGCCAATGTGATAGAGACCGTAGGGCCGAGTGAAATCAATCGTGCCGATCAAACCCGCGTTGCGCTGGTATCGGCAAATCTACGCGACATTGATCTGGGTACGGCGGTGGAAGAGGTCAAAAAACTCGTTCGCGACAATCCGATTGGGGCCGATGTCAAAATGGCGTTCGGCGGCCAAAGTGAAGAGCTTGATAGCTCTATTCAATCCTTGCTGTTCGCGTTTGGTTTGGCCATGTTCCTGGTGTATCTGGTGATGGCATCGCAATTTGAGTCATTGTTGCATCCTTTCGTGATCATGTTCTCGGTGCCGCTCGCCATTGTGGGCGCCGTGTTGGCCTTGTGGCTGAAAGGGTCGCCGATTTCCATCGTGGTATTTATCGGTCTGATATTGCTGGTGGGTATCGTGGTGAAGAATGCGATCGTGTTGCTCGACAAGGTCAACCAATTACGTGAAGAAGGCGTCAGCAAGCGTGAAGCCATTTGCAAGGGTGCCGAGTCGCGTTTGCGCCCGATCATCATGACAACGCTGACGACATTATTCGGCTTTGCACCACTGGCATTCTTTGGTGGCGATGGTGCCGAAGTGCGAGCACCGATGGCCATCACTGTGATCGGTGGACTGACGGTGTCGACCCTATTGACACTGGTCATCATTCCCATCGTCTACAATATTCTCGACCGCCGTTCCGACGCCTATTACCTGGAACGTGGCTTGCGTGCAAAAAACAAGTTTGAAGTTTCCCAGGACGGAGCAACTGCATGAGTCTTGTCGAGCTAAGTCTTAAACGTCCGATCACGGCCATCATGTTTTATGTGTCGATGGTGGCCATCGGGTTGATTGCGTCGGTAAGACTGCCGCTCGAGCAATTTCCCGACGTCAACTTCCCGTTCATGATGGTCAGTATTCCGTATCCGGGTTCGACGCCTCAGGAAGTTGAACGCAGCATCACCCGTCCGGTCGAAGAAACTCTGGCTACTTTGCCTGGCATCAAGCAGATGAATTCCACCAGTCGTGCCGATGGTGCCGAAATTCAGATTCAGTTTTCCGATTTTGATCGCGATGTCGCTATCAGCGCCAATGAAGCACGCTCACGCATTGACGCTTTGCGCAAAGACCTCCCGGCCGATATGCAGCGTTATTATGTGCAGCGTTTTTCTCCGAGCGACCAGCCATTTCTGCAAATACGTTTTGCCAGCTCGCGGGATTTGCGCCACGAATACGACATGATTGAACGCTTGTTTAAGCGTCGAATCGAGCGTATTCCCGGCATTGCCAATGTTGAAATTACCGGTGCTTCGCCATCTGAAATTGAGATCGCGATCAATCCTGCAACTCTGGGTGCCTACAATATCGGTTTGAATCAGCTGGCAGCAAAACTGCAGGCCATCAATTTTTCCGTGTCGGCAGGACAGATTGATGATGGTGTTCGTCGTCTACGGGTGCAACCGGTTGGCGAAATTCGTGATCTGGATGAACTCAGAAATCTGGTTTTAAACGACACGGGTCTGCGCTTGAGTGACATTGCACAGGTTCGCTTCAAGCCGCAGCGTGAAAGCATTTGGCGTCGACTCGATCTGAAGCCCGCAGTCGGTGTGAATATCAAACGTGAGCGTAGTGCCAATCTTGTTGCGGTCTCTAAACTGGTGATGGCCGAACTGGAAAAGATTAACCGGGAACCCGAGTTGGTCGGTATCAAATCGATCATCGTCGAAGATCAGGCCGAAAGCGTTACCCGGTCAATTAACGAATTAGTCGAAGCGGGAATCATCGGCTCATTATTGTCATTGATTATTTTGTATTTCTTTTTACGCCATTGGCCCAGCACTTTAATGGTCACGCTGGCGATTCCAATTTGCATCATCATGACTCTTGGCGCGATGTATTTCCTCGGCATCACCCTGAACGTGCTTTCGATGATGGGCCTGCTATTAGGACTCGGCATGCTGGTGGACAACGCAGTGGTGGTAGTCGAAAGCATCTACCAATATCGCGAGAAATATCCGAACGACCCGATACGCTGCGCCATCGAAGGTACTCGCAGCGTGCAAATCGCGATCAGTGCAGGCACGTTCACCAGTATTGTCGTGTTTTTGCCGAATCTGTTCGGCGAAGCGAACATGATTAGTATTTTTCTCGGGCAAGTGGCGCTTACGATCACCATTTCTTTGCTGTGCTCGTGGCTTGTCGCCGTTAGTTTGATACCGATGATTTCGGCGCATCTGAAAACACCGCCCATGATTGGCAGGGCGAATGGCTTCATCCCGCAGTTGCTAACACGTTATGGCCGTTTGTTATTTTGGAGTCTGGAACACCGCTTTAAGGCCTTGGCTGCTATTTTCCTGATCGTGGCCGTCAGTCTTATTCCGATGAAATTTACCGAATTTGATTTTTTCAAGAATGAAGCCAAGCCGGAAATCGGGCTGTACTTCAACTGGAAGGGCTCTTACAGCCTGGAGCAAATGTCGGAAGAAATATTGAAAGTCGAACAATATATCGACAAGCGTCGCGACCATTTTCAGGTCACGCAGATTTATGTTTTTTTCGCCGAACAAGGTTGGGGTGGCGTGCGGTTGACCTTGCGTAATGAAGGCTCGGATTTGAAGAAGCCCGATGAGATCGCTGAAATGCTGCGCAAGGAATTGCCAAAGTCTGCCCGTGCCGAAATCGGTTTTGACGGCGGTGGCGGGCCCGGCGGTGGCGGTAGTGCCGCGGGCGATCAGAAAGTAACTTTCTATCTCAACGGTGATTCGCCAGAAACCCTGGTGCAGATTGGTACCGAGCTATTACCTTTGCTGGAAAAACGTCCCGAGCTTAGCGATGTACGTGTAAACGCCGGTGACGAGAATAGTGAAGTCAAGGTCAGTGTCGATCGTGAGCGTGCAGCCTATTTTGGTTTTAGTGCACAGGAAGTGGCGCAATATCTCGGCGTGGCATTACGGGGCAGCCCGTTGCGCGAGTTCCGTCGTGGTACCACCGAAGTCCCGGTCTGGGTGCGTTTTGAAGGTTCCGAGCAATTCAGCATCAATAGTCTGTCGAGTTTAAATCTGACGCGTGCCGATGGCGTCAAGGTGCCGTTGCTATCACTGGTGAATGTGCAAATAAAACCGGGTGCATCGCAGATTTCACGTGCCAACCGTCAAACATCGATTGCCATTGATGCCAACATCAACCGTGTCGGCAAGTTTGATAAAGACTCTGCGCGCAAGGCAATCAACGAAGTCATGAATGGCGCGAAGCTCAATGAAACCCATCCTGGCTACTCATGGAGCGAGGGCGGAAGTTTCGAAGAAGACGATGAAGCCTTGCAGCAAATGCTGTTCAATCTGGGCATAGCCATGCTGATGATATTCATCGTGATGGCCGCCTTGTTTGAGTCAATGTTATTCCCGGCAGCAATCTTCAGCAGCATCATTTTTTCGGTGCTCGGCATTTTCTGGTTATTTGCTTTGACCGGAACGACTTTCACGGTCATGGCATTTATCGGTGTGTTGGTATTGATGGGCGTAGTGGTCAACAACGGTATCGTGATGCTTGAACACATCAATATCCTCCGACGTAACGGATTGACGCGTACCGATGCGCTTGTGCAAGGTAGTAAAGAAAGATTGCGGCCGATTCTGATGACCATGGGTACCGCAATTCTGGGAATGCTGCCATTGTGTTTCGGCGGTTCGGGTATTGGTGGCGATGGTCCGTCTTATGCACCAATGGCACGTGCAGTAGCCGGTGGTCTGGCGTTCTCGACAATCGTCAGCTTGTTATTCCTGCCGACTATTTACGCGATGCTGGATGATGTCAGGCAGTTTGTCGCTGCCCGCATCAAACAAGGTCGCGGTAAGGCACCGGTTTTCTCGGAACCGAAAACCGAGACTATTTGATTAATGTGTAGGAGTGGCGTAAGCCGAGAATGAGTTCGTCGCAATGCATTCGCGGCTTACGCCGCTCCCACAAACCCACCTCGCGAACCTGCAGTTAGCTCAATTTGCCAACAATACTCAAGCCTGCAATCCATACGCCTAAAACAGTGGCCAGATTGGTAAGCGTAAAATTCACAAAGACACGAGCAACGCGATTTTTCCACCAGCCTTGCCAGTGACTGGTGTCATCACGCAGTTTCAAAAAATCTTCGTAGGTAGGTTTACGAACCCAGGCTTCAACAAATGCACTCACCATGCCCGAACTTAAGGCCGGATGCAGCGGTGTAATGGGTGCAGCGACAATCGCACTTAAAATACTCAGTGGGTGGCCGCCCGCAAGTGCGCAACCTATTCCGCTAAGCACACCGGTAATCAGTACCCATTGCAATACAAGTTTTGCACCGAGCTCGGCGCCGCCGTGATAAAAGCCCCATGCAAATCCGCCGATGAGAAACAATGAAAGAAAAATCGTGAACCACGGTATTTTGCTGCCGGTGGGCACAAAATTTAGTGTGTCGCAGGTGGTGTGCGGATGATCCGGTGCATTCGCCAACGCTTCGCTTAATCCTTTCAAATGGCCTGCACCGATGACAGCGAGTACTTCGCGCGGTTTCGAGTCTTCGGTGTGCTCACGCAATTGTGCTGCCATGTAGCGATCGCGTTCGGCGATAATTTTTTCATATAGCTGGGGCGTAGTTTCGGCAAACTCGCCGAAACTTGATTCCAGAATATCGCCTTCTTTCAGGCGTTCGATTTGTGCTTCGTCAACGTCTTCATTGACCAGCAAGCTACCTGCCAGTCCGGCCATCAATTTGCTGCGGCCCCAAAAACCCAGGCTGTACCAAGCGCGCTTTAAGGTAATGCCGATATCGCGATCAATCAAATACAAGGGAAGATTGTTTTCCGCTGCACCCAAGGCCGCGGCTTTCAATTCAGCGCCGGGTTCGACGCCAAGTTGCTCGGCTAAACGTCTTTGATACGCTGCCATGGCCAAGTTTGCAGCCATCAAACCCATTTTACCTTCGCGAATAATCTGGAACAGATCCAGTTTCGCCAAGGCGTTGGGTTCGGTCATGGCACGATGGCGGTTAGTATCGAGCTCTACCGCAATGGCATCAAATTGCTTGCTGGCGATGGCTGCTTTCACGGCATCGACACTGGCTTTCGATACATGGGCAGTACCGAGTAATGTGAAGCGCACACCAGCGCGTTCGATAATCGCGTGTGGTTGATCACTTAGAAAGTGCGGTATTGCTGTTTCAGGTTCGTTTGACATCGTAAATCTCGAAAATCTGCAAGCTAAACTGTCTTTCCCGGGTAGGCGGGAATCCAGTGGCGCTGCTGTGATGTTTGAAGGCGCTGGGTCCCCGATAAGAGCATTCGGGGATGACGTGTGAAGGGGGAAGCTTTTACCTCAATCGCGATAACGCTTCAACAAATCTTGATAAGCATCGATGCGGCGATCCCGCAAAAATGGCCAGATGCGGCGCACATGTTCGCTGCGTTGCATATCCAATTCTGCGAACAAAATTTCTGCCTTATCGGTGTTCGCTTCGGCAATAATTTCGCCCTGCGGGCCCAACACCTGACTCGAACCCCAGAATTGTATGCCGGATGCGCCATGAAGCGGGGATGGTTCGAAGCCTGTTCGGTTGCAACTCAATACCGGAATGCCGTTGGCAACGGCATGGCCGCGATGACTCAAAATCCAGGCCATGCGTTGACGATCTTTTTCAGCTTGTTCGTCACCTGGGTCCCAGCCGATTGCGGTGGGATAAAGCAGGATTTCTGCGCCAGCCAAGGCCATTAAACGAGCTGCTTCCGGGTACCACTGATCCCAGCAAATCAACACGCCCAGTTTGCCGACAGAGGTCTGAATCGGATTGAAGCCCAGATCACCGGGAGTGAAATAAAACTTTTCGTAGAACCCCGGATCGTCCGGGATATGCATCTTGCGATATTTGCCCAACATTTCACCGTCTTTTTCAAACACAACGGCGGTATTGTGATAAAGGCCGGCGGCACGTTTTTCAAATAAGGATGCGACTAAAACGACAGCATGTTTTTTTGCCAAAGCAGCTAAACGCTCGGTGCTGGGGCCGGGGATGGTTTCCGCCAGATTAAATTCATCTACCGATTCATGCTGGCAAAAATAGGCACCGTTATGAAGCTCCTGCAACAGGATTAATTCCGATCCTTTACTGGCAGCTTCGGCAACGCGTTGCTCGATAACCACAAGATTGGCTTCGGCGCTGCCGTGATTGATTTCCTGAATCAAAGCCACTTTGAGATTACTTGTACTCATGAGACAAGACCTTCTGGAAGCTGCATGGTGATGCAGTGCAAACTGCCGTTTTGCCAGATCAGCGAACGGCAGGGAATTTGAATAATCTGGCGATCCGGAAAAGCCAGCGCCATGACATCGGCGGCTTTTTCATCCATGGGGTCACCATAAGAAGGCATCAACACGGCACCGTTGATAATCAGGAAATTGGCATACGAGGCTGCCAAACGACGCCCATTGTCGAGAATGGGCTTGGGCCAAGGTAATTCGAATAAGCGATAGGGCTTGCCATTGTTTTGCTTAAAGGCCGCCAATTCCTTTGCCATGGTCTGCAATTCAATGTAATGCGAATCGTCGATGTCCTGGCAACCCTGATAAATAATCGTGTCTTCCGATGCAAAACGGGCGAGGGTGTCGATATGCGCGTCGGTATCATCACCTTCCAGATAACCGTGATCCAGCCAGAGTGTGCGCGATTGATGTAATTCGGCTTCCAGTTTTTGCGTGATGTCTTCGCGCGATAAATCCGGATGCCTTTCATGCAGACAATGCCAGGTGCTTAGCAGGGTTCCCTGGCCATCGGTTTCTATGCCACCGCCCTCGAGCGCGAACTCGATACGCTGATGCCGGGCATTTTGAAAAACGTCGTGCTTGAACAAATTACGGACAATCAAATCATCCCGGCC
The DNA here is from genome assembly GCA_043789195.1 of Arenimonas sp. Lineage (GTDB taxonomy): Bacteria > Pseudomonadota > Gammaproteobacteria > Xanthomonadales > Xanthomonadaceae > Arenimonas. The sequence goes on from JAYWIC010000222.1 coordinate 10,801, forward strand.
GGCTTCGAATTTTCCACCCCAGGCGGTGAAGTGAAAATCGAGCAGACGGTAGACATGTTCATCGATCAAGGTAATCGGCCCGGAATCACGTAACCACGTGTCGTCGTATTCGATCACTTCGAACCGGACGCTCTGCATGTTTACGCCGGCATCAAGCAATAAATAACGCGCGTGCTGAAGCAAATGATTATCGGGCACCAAAATCAAGGCTTTCTGGAAGCGCGTTATTGCAACAACAAGCGCCACATAGGTGGATTCGACAGCGCTTAAACGGTCTGCCCAATCAGTGTCGCTATGTGGCCATGCAATTAAAACGGCGGACTGGGGTTCCCATTCCGCCGGAAAACGAATCTTTGTGGTCATGCTTATTGTCTTGCGGGCGCGGGGCCAACTTCCTCTGGAGATGCTTTGTTCAATACGGCATCGACAACATGGGTATTTTCGAAATACACCGAGAAACCGTTGTAAACCCAGCGAGTGATAGGCGGGGTGCGACGAGAACCGCCACCTACGGCCGGAAATTTCTGCTGGGGCGCACCAAACCTGGCTTCGACTTGCGACATGCTGTTGCCGCGTTTGGGCAAACTGACACCTTTTTCGCTTTGTGTGCGTTCAATAAGCAGGTTGTCGGCCTTGGTATCAGGGGCGTTCAGGCAAAGTAACAAGCCTGCGGCGAGTGATAATGTGAGTATTTTCATAAAATCCTCTCAAGTTTCGGGGGCAGCCTGTTGACTGGGTTGAATCTTCGCAGATTGCGCCTGTCTTGACCATGTTATGGGCTTAATTTCACATGGCGGTCAACCACTCCATATAAGCTGCGTTTAACCCGTTACCAGCATCAAAGTCGTCACTTTTGGGGAGATCGACATGGCAAAGACCCGCAGGCAACTGTTTTCCTCGTTCCGGCCAGTGCCTGAAACTGCCGAGACGCCTCGGGTGCGCAGACCGCGATCCCCAAGCACAACACCTATTGATGAACAGGTCATGGCGAAACTGCCTGTGGTCGATGTCATCAAGCACATCGGTGCCCATCCTGACGATGCCAGCCTGCCTGCCGTCGATCCGTTGGTCATCCTTCTTAACCGCTGCAGTTTCGGGTTCAAGGAAAGCGAATATCAACGTGCCTTGACGCTTGATTACACCGGCTGGCTGCAGGAGCAGCTTAATTACACTTCGCTCGATAACAGCGCTCTCGAAACCTCCATTGCAAGCACTTTGCCGCGTGTGAGTTGGACGGCTGCACAATTGATTGCCGATGCAAAAACGACCGGCAAGAACGGGCAGGGCGCCACCGAATTAATCGCCGCGACCATGCTCAGGCAGATATTCAGTACACGGCAATTGTATGAAGTGATGGTCGAGTTCTGGACCAATCATTTCAATATTGCGGCATCAGCCGTTCCTGAGATCTATTACAAAGTGGTGGATGACCGCGATGTCATTCGCGCCAATGCTCTGGGTAGTTTTCCGACCATGTTGAAAGCCAGCGCCCGCAGCCTGGCCATGTTGTATTACCTCGATAATGTCAGCAACACCAAGAGCGGGCCGAATGAAAATTACGCCCGCGAGCTGATGGAGTTGCACACGCTGGGCGTTGAAGGGGGTTACTCTGAAACCGATGTTTCCGAAGTTGCACGCTGTTTCACTGGTTGGACGGTAACGGGATCGGCCGCCAATAATCCGATTTTCACTTTTCTCGCATCTCGGCACGATACCGGTGTGAAAACCGTACTAGGCAATACCATTCCGGCCAATCGCGGCATCGAAGACGGCAATCAGGTGCTGGATATCCTTGCATCGCATCCTTCAACTGCGCGCTACATAGCAGAGAAACTTTGTATTCGCTTCATCGGCCAACACCCGCAAACCACGGCAATTGATCAAGTGGCAGCCACCTACACGGCCACCAATGGCGATATTTCCGCCATGTTGCTTACCTTGTTTGGCAGTACGGAATTCATGGCTAGCCATGATCGGAAAATTCGTCGGCCGGTCGAATATTTGATTGGCGCACTTCGCGTCGTCGAACCATCGCTAACCGGTGATTACCTGTCGAGATTAAGTACGCGGCTCGTTTCACTTGGGCAATTGCATTTTAAATGGCCGACCCCGGATGGTTATCCCGATGAAATCTCGGACTGGATGAACTCGGGCGCTTCTTTGACCCGGTGGAATTGGGTGTTCGGTCTTGCCGAAGACAAAATCAGTACCGGCATACGGATCAATATCGCGAGTTTGATTAGCAGTGCCAATACCGCACAGTTATTGGTGGACCAATTGTCAGCGCGATTGTTGCGAAGAGTATTGACGACCGAGGACCGCGATCGATTTATCAATTTCGCCGCTAATGGCGGCAGTGCAACGGTGGTGTTGGACGCTACAACGATTAATCTCAGGGCCCGTGAACTCATCGGTTTGATGCTGGCATCCAAATATTTTCAATATCGCTGAGGTAACACCATGGAACTGACACGACGTCGTTTTATTCAAGCCTCTGCTATCGGAAGTAGTGCCGCTTTGCTATCGCCGCGGTTTGTTTTTTCGAGCCCCAGTGCGCCGGCACCCAATGATGTGCTGGTGGTCATATTTCAACGTGGCGCCATGGATTGCCTGCAGGCGATCGTGCCGTACGCCGATGCCGATTATTTGAAACAGCGCCCCACCATTGCCATACCCCAGCCCGGGGCAGCGAATGGCGCATTGGCACTGGATGGATTCTTCGGGTTTCATCCTTCGTTAGCGCCCTTGATGCCGCTCTACCAATCCGGAAAACTCGGGGTCGTTCATGCGACCGGTTTGAAGCACGATGAACGCTCGCATTTCGAATGCCAGATGCACCTCGAGTCTGCGTTGATCGATCACACCCAACATACCGGATGGATGAATCGTCATATTGGCAACATCGGGGTCGGTGGAAGTTTTCAGGCCGTTGGCATGGGCACTGCCGTGCAAATGGCTTTACAGGGAGCCCAGCCGGCGGTGGGCATGTCGAGTATCGCCGGTTTTAGTTTTGGCAGTACCTCCACCCGAAAAACCGAATTGGAGGATGCCTTGTACGCACTGCATCCGGCAGCGAACCTAACATCGTCCTGCGCTCGACAAGCCCTGGATGCCGTGGACTATCTGGCGCTCGCCAACCCGGCCCAGTATTCCGTCGAAAATGCGGCTGTCTATCCGACGGGTTCATTCGGCACCCAACTCAAGGAAGTGGCACAGCTGATCAAATCGAAAGTCGGGTTACAGATGGCCTGCGTGGATATCGGTGGCTGGGACCATCACAGCAATATCTCGACCGCCTTGCCACCTTTGCTCGATGAATTGGCCAAGGGCATGCTGGCGTTCAATACTGATTTGGGCAGCACGATGAATAACGTCACCGTGATTACCATGACCGAATTCGGACGCCGAGTAAAAGAAAATGCCAGCGGCGGCACCGATCACGGCGCCGGCTCGGCGATGTTACTGATGGGCGGTGGCGTCAATGGCGGGCAGGTCTATTCCGAATGGCCTGGCTTGGCAGATGCCAATTTATTCAATGGTGATCTGGACGTTACCGTGGATTACCGCACCGTCCTCAATGAGCTGATGCACAAGCGTTGCCGGGATGGCAATGCAGAAGGTCAATTCCCCGGGTTTGAGCCCGGGCCATGGCTGGGTTGCTTCAAAAAAGCCAATGTTGATAGCTACCACTATCCCAATCCGCCGCCGATACCTACCGATTGAAATTGACCGCACCAACAAAAACGCCGACTTTCGTCGGCGTTTTCACTCACATCAAAAAATCGTAGCGATTAACGCTGACGAGCCTTGAAACGTGGGTTGGATTTGCAGATCACGAAGACTTTGCCGCGGCGGCGGACGACTTTACAGTCGCGGTGACGGGTCTTCGCCGATTTAAGGGACGACAGGACTTTCATGAATATTCCTTGGAGCGGGTTTACAAAGAAGCGGAATTATATGACAGAAAAAGACTGCTTGCAATACAAAGACTTGGCAGTCCAGAACGTGCTGGATTGGCAGGATTCGACCAATTCATGGGTGTGAATTGTTAAACTAGGCCATGTCCCGAGCCACCACCGCTACCATTCATATTGAAGCCTTACGGCATAACCTTTCTAAAGTCAGGGCTTTGGCGCCTCATTCGAAAGTCATGGCGGTGGTCAAGGCCGATGGGTATGGCCACGGTTTGGAGCGGGTTGCCAGAGCTTTGGAAGGCGCAGATGCCTTCGGCGTGGCCGCCTTGTCCGATGCCGAACGCCTGCGCGCCATAGGGCTATCCCAGAGAATTGTTCTGTTATCGGGTATCGATGATGCCGCCGATCTATCGGCCCTCCGCCGCTTGGGTGTCGATACCGTGGTGCATCACGATTCGCAATTGGCTTTATTGCAGCAAGATACCGAGACTGGCCCGATCCGGGTTTGGCTGAAATTGGATACCGGTATGCATCGTTTGGGTTTTGCGCCCGAGCGTGCCGAAACCATCTTTACGCAGCTGAAAATGATGCCGAATGTGCATTCTGATATCACCCTCATGACGCATTTCGCCAGTTCGGATGAATTTGATGGGCAGCAAACGGCATCGCAATTAAAAGTATTCGACGACACCAGCCTACATTTGAGCGGCCTGCATTCATTGTCGAATTCGGCCGCCATTCTCGGTTGGCCGGGCGCGCATCAGGATTGGGTGCGGGCCGGTGGTGCGCTTTATGGTTTGTCGGTGGTGGACGATAAAACCGGTGCCGATTTCGGCTTAATGCCAGCGATGAGTCTGTCGACCAAATTGATTGCTATCAATCACATCAATAAAGGCGAACGCATTGGTTATTCGGCCACCTGGCAATGCCCGGAAGATATGCCGGTCGGTGTCGCTGCCATTGGTTATGGTGATGGTTATCCGCGTCATGCTGCAGCCGGAACCCCGGTGCTGATCAAGGGTGTTCGCGTGCCGATTATTGGTCGTGTCTCGATGGATTTGATGACGCTGGATTTACGCGGCATTCCCGATGCGAAAGTGGGCGATGATGTTTTACTTTGGGGCCCCGAATTACCGGTCGAAATTATTGCCCAGGCCGCCGGTTCCATCAGTTATGAATTGACCTGTTCCATTACCCGCCGGGTGCGCTTCATCGAAGCTTAAGTCATCCGGTCTACACATCGGTTTCACTATGCTATTCGAATGCCTGAAACGCTTCGAAATATTGTCATCATTCTGGGGGATCAACTTGATCGCCAGTCTCTGGTATTTGACGATTTCGATCGTGGGAATGACGCCATCTGGATGTGTGAAGCCAGTGCCGAGGCCACCCATGTCTGGACCAGCAAACCTCGCATTGCAATATTTCTGGCGGCGATGCGACATTTTCGTGATGAGTTGCGGGTGCAAGGCTACACGGTCTTTTATCGAGAGCTCAATAATAATCCAGCATCATCTTTGGAGGCCGCGCTGGCCGAAGACCTGGCCCTCCATCGGCCCCAAAAGGTCATTGCGGTAAAACCCGGTGAATGGCGATTGACGCAATCATTGCCCAAAGTGTGTGCCGAAGCAGGTGTTATCTGGGTTGAACGACCGGATCAACATTTTTACTGCGATGATCATGACTTTCGCGAGTGGGCAAAAGGCAGAAAAGAATTTCGCCTGGAGTATTTTTACCGCTGGATACGAAAACGCGAAAATGTGTTGATGCACGGTGATCAGCCCGTGGCTGGCAAGTGGAATTTCGATCATGACAATCGCGGTGTCTTCGATAAACGCGGCCCTGGCTTTCTTCCTGAACCGATTGCATTTGCTCAAGACAAGATAACGCAAGCGGTGATCGATCTCGTTGAAACGACGTTCGAAAATCATCCAGGAAAACTGGCGCAATTCGATTGGCCGCTAACGCCTGAACAAGCACAAGCTGCACTGGATGATTTCATCGAGCATCGCCTTCCCTTGTTTGGTCGATACCAAGATGCGATGTGGATGGATGAACCGTATCTCTATCATTCGCGTATTTCTGCAGCATTGAACCTCAAGTTGATATCGCCCAGACAAGTCGTCACGGCGGCACTGGCGGCCTATGAAAAAGGCAAGGTGCCACTGGCGGCGGTGGAAGGCTTCGTCCGGCAAATTATCGGATGGCGTGAATTTATTCGTGGTATGTATTGGCTGCGCATGCCGGAATTTCTTGAAGACAACGCTCTCGATGCAAAAAATCCGTTGCCAAATTTTTACTGGACCGGCGACACCGATATGGTGTGCCTGAAACAAGCCATCGGGCAAACCCTGGAGCTCGGCTACGCCCATCACATTCATCGCCTGATGGTCACCGGCTTGTTCTCACAGTTGCTGGGCGTGAATCCAAAAGCGATTCACCAATGGTATTTGGCGGTATATGTCGATGCGGTGGAGTGGGTGGAACTACCGAATGTGCTCGGCATGAGCCAATACGCCGATAACGGCAAGATGACATCCAAGCCTTATGTGGCGAGTGGGGCCTATATCAAGCGGATGTCGAATTATTGCGCTGGTTGTCGTTTTAAACCAGAAAAATCCGTTGGCGAGGATGCTTGTCCGTTCACGACACTGTATTGGGATTTTCTAATGCGCTACGAAGCCAAATTCGCCCGGCATCCGCGTACTGCTTTGCAATGGAAGAATCTTGCGCGAATCGATATACAGAAACGAATGCAAATTAGCGAACAAGCCAATGGCTTGAGGAATCAATATTCATCTACCGAGGTCATTGCATGAAAACCTGTTTAATTACCGGCGCGTCTGGTGGCGTCGCGTCAGCCCTGGCGGCAAATCTTCGAGAGGCTGGCTGGAAACTGGCGTTGGTTACTCGCAATGCCGATAAAATTGACGCATCAAGCAAGGATAAAATTATTGATGCCGATGTTTCCAGTGAGGCGGGAGCCGAGTTGGCATTGCAAGAAGCGACAGCGTTTTTTGACGCCATACCCGACGCCGTTGTTAATTGTGCCGGTGCCATTTTAATCGCGCCCATTGCGCGCACGACCGAAACGCAATATCGCGCCTGTCTTTCAGCAAATCTCGACACGGCATTTTTTATTGGCAAAGCCTATGCAACGGTATTGCAGAAAAACAAACAAGGAGGCTCGCTGGTTTTATTTTCCTCAGTGGCTGCCGCAATGGGCGTCGGTAATCACGCTGCCATTGCCATTGCCAAAGGTGGCATTGAAGCATTGGTAAGGTCATTGGCCGCCGATTTTTCAAACATTGGTTTACGCGTCAATGCCATCGCACCGGGCTTGATGCAAACACCGGCCACTGAGCGCATGGTCAGCAATGAAGCGGCCGCCAAACAGATTGCGGCACAATATCCGCTGGGTCGTTATGGCCAAGCCAGCGACGCCGCCAATCTTGCCGCCTTCTTGATTTCGGATCAGGCGACATGGATAAGCGGACAGATTATTTCTGTAGACGGCGGATTTTCCGCCGTTCGCCCCTATGTAAAATCGACGTAAGTTCGGGACACAGTACACATGGCAAATGCATTGATATGGCTGCGGCGCGATTTGCGACTGACCGATAACACAGCGCTTCAAGCCGCGCTAGATGCCGGGTATTCACCCGTGCTGGTGTATATCCATGCACCCGAAGAAGAAAAGCCCTGGCAGCCCGGAGCCGCAAGCCTTGCGTGGCTGCATTACTCTCTGCAATCACTGAAAAAATCGATTGAAGAAATAGGCGGTCGATTGATAATTCGCAGCGGTGCATCGCTTCAACAGCTTGAAAAAGTGATCGATGAAACCCAATCGGATGCCGTATTCTGGAATCGATTGTACGAACCTGCCTGTATTGCCCGCGATAGCAAAGTAAAAGAATCAATGAAGCAACGTGGCGTCTACGCTGAAAGTTGCAATGGCGCGCTATTGGTAGAGCCATGGACGATTAAAACCCTCTCCGGAGATCCGTACCGGGTATTTACGCCCTTCTGGAAAAATGCCTTACAAACCATAGATCGTGTCCAGCCGACACCCGCACCCAAAAAACTGCCAGCGGTTCCGGCAAAAATAAAATCCATCAGCATCAAATCACTGGCTTTATTACCGAAAATTAAATGGGACAAAACTTTCTGGGAATTCTGGCAGCCCGGTGAAGCGGGCGCAATGGAATTGCTCGAGGCCTTTATTGATGGCGCAGCAATCGGCTACAAAGAGCAGCGTAATTTTCCTGACCGCATCGGCTCGTCGAAACTATCGCCACATCTGCATTTCGGCGAAATTTCGCCCCGGCAGATTTTGAAGGCCATTCGCCATCATCCCTGGCCGGCGAAAGCCGAAGCCGATGTCATTCACTTCATCAGCGAGCTGGGCTGGCGAGAGTTTTCCCATCATTTGCTGTTCCACTACCCGCATACCAGCAACCAGAATCTGGTAGCCAAGTTCGACAACTTCAAGTGGGCTAAACCGAATCCGGAATTATTGGCGGCATGGCAACAAGGCAAAACCGGCGTTCCGATCATCGACGCCGGCATGCGCGAGTTATGGGCGACCGGCTGGATGCATAACCGGGTTCGAATGATCGTGGCCAGTTTTCTATGCAAGAATTTACGTTATCACTGGCTCGAAGGTGCCCAATGGTTTTGGGATACCTTGCTGGATGCCAATCTGGCCAACAACACACAGGGATGGCAATGGACGGCGGGGACGGGCGCAGATGCAGCGCCCTATTTCAGAATTTTTAATCCGGTTACCCAGTCCGAAAAATTCGATAGCCTGGGAAAATATATCCATCGCTGGGTGCCCGAGTTGGCCGATTTACCTGCACCGGCAGTATTTGCTCCTTGGGAATATGCAGAATTAAGCAAACGTTGCGCACCCTTATACCCATGTCGCCCCCTCATCGATCTGAAGGCTAGTCGACAGACTGCGCTTGCCGCATTGAGCGAAAGCAAAAACGCTTAACATGTTGGTCAATCCGGCGTAGGCTGCAATAAGTTTCGAGGGTATAGATATGCAAAGTAGTAAACGCATTACCTATAAACACCAGCTGCCGGTCAGGCTTGCCCATTGGCTGAACGTGGTCTGCTTTTTCATTCTGCTTGGAAGCGGGCTGAATATCTTCAATGCCCATCCAAAATTATATTGGGGCCAGTTTTCGACATTTGAAACGCCAGCCTTTGCCCTGCGCGCAAAATATGGCGCACATAAAGATTTGGTCGGCTACGTACAAATTGGCGACAAGGAATTTATCACTACCGGCGTGTTGGGGGTTTCGAATAACAAGGTGGGCAAGCCGATAGTGATCGGCTTTCCCGGTTGGAGCACTATCCCGACGAATCGTAATCTTGCCGCTGCCCGGTTATGGCATTTTTTCTTTGCGTGGATATTCGTGATCAATGGTTTGCTGTTTCTGCTTTGGGCCTGGGGTTCGAAACACTATTCGCGGGACTTGCATCCAACGCGTACCGATTGGCGCGGCATTTTCAAGTCGATTTGGGATCATATGCGCTTCAAACACCCTGAAGGCAATGAGACTGTTCGCTACAATATTCTGCAAAAATTGGCCTACGTTTCGGTGATCTATATTTTCTTGCCTGGCCTGGTTTTGATGGGGCTGTGCATGTCGCCGCATATGGGCTCGGTGCTGGGTTGGTTGCTGGACCTGGTCGGCGGCAGACAATCAGCACGCACGCTGCATTTTATTTTTACTGGATTGATGGTCGGCTTTATCGCTATCCATCTTTTCATGGTGCTGGTCAGTGGCCCATTCAATCAAATCCGTTCGATGATTACCGGGCATTTTACAGTTCAAGATCCGATTGCAAGTGATGACGCAGCCAAGGAGAAATCCGATGTCCAGAAATGATCGACGCCGTTTTCTCGGGCAGGCCCTCGCAGTCGGCACAGTTGCATTGTTAACCGGCTGCGAGCGTCTGAGTGAAAATGATGGTTTCAAGGAAGTATTGGGTAGCAGTGACAAACTTACCGATAAGGCCTTCCATGCTTTGACGCCGGAAAATGCGTTGGCGCAGGAATTCACTGAAGCTGAGATGTCGCCTTATTTCAAGGCCAATGGCTCGGTAAACCCGAAAACACCGGAATATCTGGCATTGCTGAAGAATAATTTTGTCGATTATCGGCTCAAGGTTTTTGGTCTGGTGGAAAAGCCATTAGCGCTTTCGCTGTCGGAATTACGGGCGTTGCCATCAAGAACACAAATTACCCGGCACGATTGCGTTGAAGGCTGGAGCTGTGTCGGCAAATGGAAAGGCGCGCCGCTGGGACCTCTACTGGATCAGGCCAGGCCGCAGGCCAATGCAAAATACGTGGTATTCCACTGCGCCGACAGTTATGGAAACAACGATGAGCGCTACTACGAAAGCATCTATCTGCACGAGGCCCACCACCCGCAAAGCATTCTGGCCTATGACATGAACGACAAGATTCTCGATGTTGCCCATGGCGCACCGATACGTGTCAGGTTGGAGCGCAAGCTGGGTTACAAAATGGCAAAATATATTCTCGGCCTGGAATTGGTCGAATCCCTGGATGCCATCGGAAAAGGCAGGGGCGGTTACTGGGAAGACCACCATGGCTATCATTGGCATGCGGGCATCTAAGCCTTCGATCTAGCCGTTGACCAATCGCTTTTCCCCCTGCAACATGGCAGCAACTGCGCAGGGGATGTTTCATGAGTGAGCAAGAGCAATCCAAACCACGCCGCGAAGTAATGTCGCGAGTCGATACCGCGTGGTTGCGAATGGAACGCCCCACCAACCTGATGATGATCACCGGCGTCATGATGTTCGATACGCCGATGTCGATCGAGAAATTCAGGAAAGTTATCAAGCAACGCTTTCTTGCCTATCCACGCTTTCGTCAAAAGGCGGTCGATACACCTGCGGGTGCCTGGTGGCAGGACGATGAAGATTTCGATATTGACTGGCATATTCGCCTGACCGGCTTACCTGGCAAAGCCGGCAAAAAAGAACTCGAACGTTTGACCAGTAACCTCGCTTCAACGCCGCTGGATCAAACCAAGCCACTCTGGCAATTTCATCTGGTCGAAAAATATCACGGCGGCTCGGCATTGATTTCCCGAATGCATCACTGCTACGCCGATGGTATTGCCTTGGTGCAGGTATTACTTTCCTTGACCGATACCACGCGTGAAGCCAAGAAGGGCAGTGATCTCGATAAAGCTTGGCTTAAGAGTGATGGCGAAAAAGTCAAAAAACGTATCGGCACCGTCGATCGCGCAATGAAAATGGGCGCCAATCTTTGGGAGAAAGGCCTGGACTTTTACCACGATCCGTCATTAGCGGCTGTCATCGCGAAAGAAGGCGGCGAGATCGCCCGCGAGCTGGCAGTCGCGTTGAGTCTTCCCGATGATCCGCCGACCGTTCTACGTGGGCGCTTGGGTGTCAGCAAACGCGTTGCCTGGGCCGAGCCACTTTGTCTGGATGAAGTAAAAGCGATTGGCCGAGCCTACGATTGCACGGTCAACGATGTCCTGATGGCATCGGCAGCCGGCGCTCTGCGTTCGTACATGATTGACCGGGGAGAATTAGTGGATGGCATTACCTTGCGTGCGACAGTGCCGGTCAATTTAAGGCCGTTGGAACATGCGAAAAAACTTGGTAACCATTTCGGATTGGTATTTCTTGAACTCCCGGTTGGGGAGGAAAACCCGGTGCGGCGTCTGGAACATATTGCTGAAAATATGCGCCAATTGAAATCTTCCCGACAGGCGATTGTTTCCTTTGGCTTGTTGGCAGCGATGGGCTTGGCCCCGGTCGGCGTGCAGCGAACGGCGCTCGAATTATTCAGCCGCAAGGCATCCGCAGTCGCGACTAATGTCCCCGGCCCGCCACTGCCCCTGTATATGGCGGGCTGCCAAATCACGGAACAAATGTTTTGGGTACCGCAAACCGGTTCCATCGGCATCGGCATTTCGATCATGAGTTACAACAATAAAGTGTATTTCGGTCTGATTTCGGATGCAAAATTACTACCCGACCCGGATTCCGTCATCAAGCGTTTCCGTCCCGAGTTCGAGAAACTGCTGTATGCGGCCATGATGGGGGACTGGGAGGACACGATTTATTCGGACGATGCCGAAGCCTACTGCGCCGAACAGGATTCAATAGCCTGAACGAGGCGTTGCATTGCGTTCGCACCTTTTTCATCCATGATCGCCTCTAATGAAGTATGACTCTGGAGAAAAACATGAATACCGTTTGCGATCTGCCCGGCCTTGGTTTGGCGGTAAAGCCCGATCAAGTGCCACAGCCCTTATTGGATATTGCCAGCGTTGACGATTGCGGTGAAGCCGTACTGGCAGGCGGTTGTTTCTGGTGCACAGAGGCTGTATTCCGACGCTTGAAGGGCGTTCAATCGGTTCAGCCCGGTTATGCCGGCGGCCAA
>JAYWIC010000223.1:0-1663 GCA_043789195.1 Arenimonas sp.
AATTATTTAATTGCCCCACTGTGCGCAACAAGTTCGACAGACAAAATTCGCGAAGCTCGGCAATGATCGGTTCCGGCCAGTCGAACAAGTCGAAATGGCTTTCAAATAAATCTTTGTTGCGAATCGTATACGGATTAGGATTGGCGTACTTGCCGCCCTCGGCCTCGCGCTTCAAAAATAATTCACGCAATGCCTGATTCAATGCTGCGGGGCTCGGATGTTGCTCGAAGGCAAACGGCACGGCGAAGTGTGGAACAATCTGGAACATAATTCTGCGGTCAAGGAGATTGTATGAAGCGTCAAGATTACCTCAAGAAGGGCCATTCGCCGAAAATCGGCCGCATGTTTCTATGTTTGCTTGGCTTGATCGCAATCAGCGCGAGCGCAAGTGACCGCATTGCCGGCCGCGATTTCGCAACCCGATCCGAAGTGATAGCGCCGCAAGCCATGGCCGCCACTTCGCACCCGCTGGCGACCCAAATCGCACTCGATGTGATGAAGCAAGGCGGCAGCGCGATGGATGCGGCGATTGCCGCCAATGCCGCACTCGGGCTAATGGAGCCGACCGGCAACGGCGTCGGTGGTGATTTATTCGCGATCATCTGGGATCCGAAAACGAAAAAACTGCATGGCTATAACGGTTCGGGCCGCTCGCCGAAAAATTTGAGCCTGCAATGGTTTATCGACAAGGGTTATCAGGACGTTCCTTCGCACGGCCCACTGCCGGTGACGGTACCGGGCGCAGTCGATGCCTGGTTCGCCATGCATCAGCGCTTCGGAAAACTGCCGATGAAGCAAAATCTGGCACCGGTGATTCGTTATGCCCGTAACGGCCATCCGGTGGCCGAAACCATTGCCTATTACTGGAATCTATCGGTGCCGCGTTTGTCGAAATATCCAGGCTTCACCGAACAAATGACGATCAATGGCAAGGCCCCGAAGAAAGGCGAGATGTGGCGCAATCCGAATCTCGCCAACACGCTGGAAAAAATTTCCCGCGAGGGTCGCGATGGTTTTTACAAGGGCAGTACCGCGAAAACCATGGCCGATTATATTCAGGCACAGGGCGGCTTTTTGAGCGACGAAGATCTTGCTTCACACAAAGGCGAATGGGTGCAGCCGATTTCGACCAATTATCGCGGTGTGGATGTCTGGGAGCTACCGCCGAATGGCCAGGGTCTGGCAGCCCTGCAAATTCTGAATATTCTAGAAGCCTACGATTTCTCCAAAATTCCGTTCGGCAGTGCCGAGCATGTGCATTTGTTTACCGAAGCAAAAAAACTCGCCTTTGCTGATCGTGCGTCCTTGTATGCCGATCCGGATTTTGCGAAAACGCCCGTCGAAAAATTATTGTCGAAAGACTACGCCGCCGAACGTCGTAAACTCATCAGCGATCGCGCCATGCAAAGTGTCGATCCGGGCGCCGCGCTGAATCAGGGCGACACTATTTACATGACCGTCGCCGACAAGGACGGGATGATGGTGTCCTTGATCCAGTCGAATTATCGCGGTATGGGCAGCGGCATGACCCCGCCCGGCCTCGGTTTTATCTTGCAGGATCGCGGCGAACAGTTTGTGTTGAAAGCCGGACATCCGAATAGTTTCGAGCCCGGCAAGCGGCCTTTCCACACCATCATTCCAGCATTCCTGAGCAAGCCGAAGG
>JAYWIC010000224.1:0-23121 GCA_043789195.1 Arenimonas sp.
CCATAGGCTTCGCGGTAGTTGGCGACTTCCCAAAACGCGGTCGCTTTGGCAACGGCATAGGGACTGCGCGGACGGAAAGGGGTCGATTCATTGGCAGGATTGCCGCCGGTATCGCCAAAACTTTCGCTCGAACCTGCATTGTACATTCGGATTTCGTGATTCAGGAAGCGAATACCTTCCAGCAAGTTGAGCGTACCGACGCTTATGCTTTCGAGTGTTTCAACGGGTTGCTCAAAAGAAAGTCCGACCGAACTTTGCCCAGCCAGATTATAAATTTCGTCGGGTTGGTATTTCGCCAACACATTCAGTACGCTGCGAAAATCGTTCATCGCCATCGAAGCCACTTCAACACGATCGCGAATTCCCATGCGATGCAGATTTCCGAAACTGCTCATCTGTGCATCGCGAGATGTACCCACGACGCGGTAGCCCTTGTCGAGCAGCAATTTGGCGAGGTAACTGCCGTCCTGTCCCGAAATTCCGCAGATTAACGCGGTACGTTTTGCAGTGTGGTCGCTCATGCTGATCTCGTACCTTTTCCCAGGGCCGAGTTTACCGCGTGTTCCAGACGTTCACGAAATTGCGGCCAGCTGAAATAATTCAGCTTTTCCGGTATTACCCTTGGTTTGGCCAAGGCATGCACTATTCCGGCCTTAATGGATTGCTGACTGCAGGGATCCACCAATTCACCCAGCTCGCCTTGCATCAGGGCTTCGCGGCTTCCGTCCACCTGGCTACCCACGGCGGGAACACCACATGCGAGGGCTTCGAGAAAGACAAAACCAAAACCTTCGCCACGACCAGGCATCACGAAGACATCGCCGAGACGAAAGTGATCGGCCTTTTCGGTTTCATCGATGAAGCCCGTGAACACGACATGGTTTTGCAAGCCGAGGCGGTTTACCTTTTGCTGCAGACGCGGGCGGTCGCTACCGTCGCCTACTATCAGGTAGCTGAGAGCCGGCTCGTGCCGGAGCAGATCGGGCAAGGCTACGAGCACTTCATCAACGCCTTTGTAGCGTTCGGCGCTGGGCAACCTTGCCAGCGTCATCAGGATTTTTTTATTTTGCAGGCCATAGCGCTCGAGCAAGTCCTGGCGTTTTTCCGCCAATCCATATCGATCCAGATGAATGGCATTGGGCATCTGCACAAATTTATTTTTTTCGATGCCTGACCAGGCCATCATTCGTTCGGTAGTAATCTCGCTGATCGACCAGACGGTGCTAACTCTTTTCAGCCAAAATTTCGCCAAACGATACGGCGACTGCCAGACATCGATGCCATAGACCATGAGCACGAGCGGTACACGTAGTTTTCTATTGATGAGGACCGCCAGGGGCAGAATATTGATATGGCCGCAAATCACCAAATCGAATTTACCGGTGGCTGCGGCAAATGCCGCCTTGATGAAACTAAATTTACTGCCCACTACTTCGTGCAGGAAACGTACCTTTTCGGGAATACCTTCTGGCTTCAGCGGCATGGTGCGGGGTATGACAACGATCTCTTCGATTTCCGGCATAAGAGCAAGTGCGTCGATAATGTCGCGGTTATAAAGCGCAATACCGCCATGCCCGCCGTAAGCATCTGTCGTCAGCACAAGAACACGCATTAAATCAATTCCCCGGAAAAGCGTTGATGCACATATTGTGCCCAACCACGCAGCCCGCGTTGCTGAATAGAGGTGCCTTCCGGTTTTATCCATTCCCGTACCGGGACTGAAAAACCGGTCTTGGGTCTATTTAATACGCTTGCGGGCAGTGTTGGTGCGGCGACGGCGGCAATTTCGGATTTACTGATATCGGGATACGCGGCAAACCAGGGTGCGGCTTTTCGAAGCAAATCGAGATCCAGTAAGGGAACACGAATTTCAAGCGATTGCGCCATACCGGCCCAGTCGGCATCGCGCAGCAATTGATTGCGCATATACCAGTTCATTTCCAGCGAGGAGATGGCCAGGCGGTCATTCGGAATATTGTTTGTCGTGCTGTCAAGATTTTCCAGTGTCTGCAGTTCTGCCAGACCTTGCTTCACGAATTCGGGATCGAGGTGTTTATCCAGTTCCCATGGCGCGTAAAGGCTGCGGCGCAAGAGATAGGCACCGCCGGCGGTATTACTGTATTCCATCAAGCCGGCATATTTGGGCGAGGTGATTCTTGACAGAATCGGTGACGACATCTTTCTAATCGCGCTGCCCAAAGCTGGTATCGAATTAAATGGTCTTGCGTAGCGAAGCATTTTCGGGATTTGCTGGAAACTAGGATACGAGGCGAATAATTCATCGCCCCCCAAACCCGACAAAGCCACCTTTATATCCATCTGGGCGGCGGCACGCGCGACAAACCAGGTGTTGACGCCATCGATGCTTGGCTGGTCCATTGCCGCCAATAGTTTTTCACGTTCGCCTTCGAAATCTTCGCGCGAGGTCATCATGGTGTGGTGCCATGAGCCGAGCATTCTTGCCACTTCTTCTGCCAATGGCACTTCGTCGTCGGAGGTTCCGGCAAATTCCCTGAAGCCCAAAGTGATCGTGTGGGAATTGGCGCCATGCGTGGCTGCCGTGGAAGCAATCAGGCAGGAATCAATACCGGCCGAAAGAAACACTCCCACGGGCACGTCCGCTACCTGATGGGCGATCACGCTGTCATGAATCGCATCGGCAATTTCACGCAAGGCCGTTTGTCGATCGCCATTAACGGCGGAATGCGACGCCTGCGCGAGCACATCGGAAATTCGGCAAAAAGCCTTTGCTGGTTCGGCACCTTTTTCGGACACCCGCATACTGTGGCCGGGCGGCAAGGCACGAATGCTTTTATAAAGCGTGTATGGCTCCGGCACTGAACCCCAGAGTAAAAATCCGACATGTCCTGCGGGCTCGGGGCTTCTGTCAACATCGCCTTTCAGCAGGGCTTTTACCTGCGAGGCGAAGCGGAAAGTTTTTCCGTCATCGGTGATATAGAGCGGTTTGATGCCGAACGCATCGCGGGCAATGAAAAGCGATTTTTCGATGTTGTCCCAAATCGCGAACGTAAACATTCCGCGCAAATCCTGCAGCATGTCGGCGCCTTTTTCGGCAAAGAGCTGCAATAACACTTCGGTATCGGATTCGGTTCTGAAAACATGCTGCCTGGCTTCAAGCATCTGGCGCAATTCGCGATAATTATAAATTTCGCCATTGAAGCTAATGACGTATCTGCCTTCGGCCGTTTGCATTGGCTGCGCGGCACGATCGGACAAATCGATGATGGATAATCTTCGATGACCCAATGCCACTCGTTCGTTTTCGGAAAACCATTCACCAAAACCATCCGGACCACGCAACTGCATTTGGTCACGGATGGCCCTGAGCTCATCGCGATTCGCGTTCGGCGCCGAGCTTGAATAGGCAAAGATGCCAGCGATTCCGCACATCAGGGATTACCGCTCGCTTGCCGATATACGATGCTCAAGCTGGCGTGCCCGTTAGTTGTGCGTCGAAGTAGGCGATGGTTTTTTTCAAGCCGGCTTCCAATTGTATTTCTGGTGTCCATTGGATTTTGGTTTGTGCCAGGCTGATATCGGGTTTGCGTTGCAACGGGTCGTCTGATGGCAACGGCATGAAGACCAGTTGTGATTTAGAACCGGTGAGCTCAATCACTTTTTCGGCCAATTGGCGAATGGTGAATTCGCCGGGATTACCGAGATTCATCGGGCCCGTGAAACCAGCTTCTGTATTCATGAATCGCAAAAATCCTTCGACCAAGTCATCGACATAACAAAAAGAACGGGTTTGCTGGCCTTCGCCGAAGATGGTGATTGGCTGGTTTTGCAGGGCCTGCATGATGAAATTGGACACGACGCGGCCATCGTTCGGGTGCATACGTGGGCCGTATGTGTTGAAGATGCGGGCGACTTTTATATCGAGACCATGTTGACGGTGATAGTCGAAGAATAAGGTTTCGGCGCAACGTTTGCCTTCGTCATAACAGGAGCGGATACCGATGGGATTGACGTTGCCCCAATAAGCTTCAGTTTGTGGGTGTACGGAGGGATCGCCGTAGACTTCGCTTGTCGATGCCTGGAATATTTTGCATTTCAAACGCTTGGCAAGGCCCAGCATATTGATGGCGCCATGCACCGAGGTTTTCGTGGTTTGCACCGGATCATGCTGGTAATGAATCGGCGACGCCGGGCAGGCGAGATTGTAGATTTCGTCCACTTCGAGATACAGCGGGAAGGTGACATCGTGCCGGATGAATTCGAAACGGGGATTGCCGTGCAAGTGTTCGATGTTGCGTTTGCTGCCGGTGAATAAATTGTCGGCGCACACCACTTCATCGCCGCGCCCAAGCAAGCGGTCGCACAAATGCGAGCCGAGGAAGCCGGCGCCGCCGGTGACTAGAATGCGCTTTCTTGCTTCGTAATTTCTCATTTGATTTCCAAAATATGATGTCTGTATATTCGCCGAACGTCGTTTATAAAAGGGGGGTCAACCCTGTCATCTTCGCAGGGCGGTCGCGCCCAAGGGCCCTCCTACAAACGGCCATCCACTTTTCCGATTTCAAACACTGATTTGGTATCGAAGATCACGCAGTCGGGTTTACCCAGCGCGCGGATTGCCTCGATACCCATTTCGATAAACTGCGCGTGTGCCACTGCCACGATGATGGCGTCATAGGTATCGAGTTCCGGTGCTGCGAGCAAATCTATCTGCAATAGGCTTTTTGCTTCTTCAACACTGGCATTGGGGTCATAAACATCGACCTGGGCGTGCGCTGATTGCAGTTCATGAATGATATCGACGACCCGGGTATTGCGCAGGTCAGGACAATCCTCTTTGAAAGTCAGGCCGAGAATTAAAATTTTTGAACCCAGCACGTGTATGCGTTTGTGTGTCATCAAGCGCATCACTTGATAGGCCACATGCAAGCCCATGCGGCTATTGATGCGACGCGCGGAGAGGATCAATTCCGGGTGATAGCCCAGCACGGTGGCTTTGTGCGTCAGATAATACGGATCTACGCCAATGCAATGTCCGCCCACTAAGCCCGGCTTGAAGGGGAGGAAATTCCATTTGGTGCCGGCCGCTTCGAGTACCGCGTGGGTATCAACGCCCATTTTGTTGAAGATCATCGCCAGTTCATTGACCAGCGCAATATTGACGTCGCGCTGGGTGTTCTCGATAACTTTCGCTGCTTCCGCCACTTTCATCGAGGGCGCGCGATGGGTGCCGGCGGTGATGATGGTGCGATAAAGCGCATCGACAAAATCGGCGATTTCCGGTGTTGAGCCGGAGGTGATTTTTTTGATATTGGTCAAACGGCGCAGTTTATCGCCGGGATTAATGCGCTCGGGGCTGTAGCCGCAGAAAAAATCTTCGTTGAATTTCAAGCCCGAAATTTTTTCCAGAATGGGGACGCAGACTTCTTCGGTGGTACCGGGATAGACGGTGGACTCATAAATGACGACATCGTCTTTTTTCAAGTATTGGCCGATGGTTTTGCTGGCCGATTCGAGCGGTTTGAAATCCGGGCGATTGGAATCATCGACCGGCGTTGGCACGGTGACGATATAGACGTTGCAGAATTCCAGATTGGTACTCTCGGTGCTGAGCACAAGCAGTTTCGACTCCAGAATTTCTTGGGGGCTACTTTCAAGTGTGATGTCGTGACCTTGACGCAAGGCCTGGATACGCTCGACGTTGATATCAAAACCGACTGTGGGGAAATGTTTGCCGAATTCGATCGCCAAGGGCAAACCCACATAGCCGAGGCCGACAATACCTATTCGACTATTTTCTAGTAGCTGCATATGGAGACCTTATCAATTTTTGCGGTGTGCGATATGTACGTTACTGCACATAGCCCATTGGAACTTTAGCGCAATGGTGCATTGAGCGCATCAGTCGAGGATTTTACTACCCGTTTGCTACAGCACGGCATAGCGTTTCAACTATTGCGTGTTTCGCCATGCGCTCGATTTTTTCGGAGACTGACGCTCAAGGCCAGAGCCAGCAGGATGGCAAGAACACTGGCGTTGGCCGTTGTTCTGAGCGGGTAGTCGACGTAGGAATGAAGCAGCGCCAACAAGGCCCCAATCCAGGCGGCACGCGAGAGCAATAGATCGACCGTGTCGCCCTGTTTTTGCCGATACCACAGTTGGAAACCCACGATCAGGAACAACACCCAGAATGCACTCATGGCAAACAGCCCGGGGTAGCCCGTTTCCATCCAAAACTCGACGTAATCGTTATGTGCATGATTGGTCAGCGTGTTTTCCTGATTGCCCGCCTTAAGCTCGAATGGCTGGTAGGCGTCCCTGAAGGTCCCCAGACCCGACCCCATCGGTGCAAAGGCTTTTCCTGCCTCGATACTAGTGAGCGTCATCTCGGTACGCGTGTTATCGATCACGCCCTGTTCTGCACGCTTCATCAAACCGACATAGGCAAATTGTATGGAAACAAGCGCTCCAACCACCACGATTACACCCAATAACCTTTTAAACCCTGGCTGACGTGGAAGAGCAAACAAAGCCGGCAGCATCAGGGCAAACCCAAGCATGCCGAGCAGCAAGCCGGCACGCGAGCGCGATACTGCAATGGCAAGAATGATCAAGATGCAGAAAAGGGCTCCTGCGACTATCAAAATTGGCGATTTTAGCTGGCGACTAAAACGCAGATGCGCCCACCATGCAGTAGCTGCAATCACCATGGGCAGAAACATTGCCAACAGACTGGCGAAATGATTTCGATTGGCAAAAAAACCCACGGCCTCGAAGGTGTTGGTGACGGCGTAAAGCCGCAAAGGGCTATTAAGGCCCTGCGCAAGTTGGGCGAATCCCAGCAGTATGTTCGCCATCACTATTACACCCAACACCATCAATAAACGCTGGCGATATTCCAGGGTTAATTGAAGACACGCAATGAACAGTGCGCAAGCCGGCAGGAGAAAAAACAAGGCCCGCTCGGCACCGTAGGTTTTTTGCAGGCTGATGCCGGACAGTGGTACGCCGGCTTCCAGTAAGTTCTGTTGGATCTTGAGTGCATACGGGCCGGAAGCCTGCCATGGATAAAGCTGCAGGATCGGCACAAGAAGGACTATGCCGATGAACGCATACACCAGGCGTCTTTTCATGACGGAGGCGCGATTCAATTCCGATTCGCGATTGAACAAGCAAACGATCAGTAAAAAAACAGCGGCGAGTTGCGCGATGACATCACCAAAGAAACCCTGTCCCCCGCCAAACAGGCAGGCCAGAAACAAGACAAAAACACTGCCTGAAAAAACAACTTTCTGATTATTCATTCGTGACTTCTCAAAAAAAAGGCCGCATCAAGCGGCCTTTTTGTTTATTGCAAATCCGATGCCTAGGGCATTAAGGACTCTTGTTTATTTCGATGTAGGCAATTATCAAAGCTGCAGCACTCAAGCCATAGATTCCTGCATTGCCAACGCCGGTCGAACCTGCTCCGACTGACTGGGACGCCCAGGCTCCGCCTAAACAAGGTGAAGTTTCAGGAATAATGACCATGGTGTTCGCCTGGATATCTTTGCGGCAATCATTATCAAAAACCAGAACTGCTGTACCGGTTTTCGACGCCATCACGCGATCACCCGCTTTCAGGGATTGACCTTCAACCGCACCGACGAATTTTTCGCCCGTATTGACCATCACGGAACCATTGATCTCATCAATAATCGCGACATTGGCGGCTGGCTCTGCAGCGGCCAACAGTGCAGCGAAGCTGATGCTTGCGGCACATAACGCTGTAAGAATTGTTTTTTTCATTTTTTTGCCTCCGGATGACGGGATCATCATTTGGGTAATACTACCGATACAGACAAGAACTATGCAAGTAATTATTGACTATTTTTCTGAACGGAATGCTGGATAAGCCTTTGAATTTTCTGCACTCTTAAGTCATCAAACCAGATGGTTCCACTCACCTGTTGTTCAGCCGGCACACGGGCGGGAAGTTGAAGCGCTAATGATTGGGCCTCGCAGTTTGAAATGGGTACTTCAAACTCGACCGAAAATCGCCGCCATTGCTGTCTATTACCTTGCCAAGGGTCGGAAATTGCCAGATTTGGCCCACCTCCGAGACACTCGATGTTCCATACCAGCCCTCTTTCGGTCACCAAATTTTCTGTCAATCCCTGGCCACTGAAGCGATAAGCCCCGGCCGGAAGGACCAGGGTTTGCTTAACATGGTTAAATAAAACGCGGCGGTCACCGAACTGGACCCGTAACGCCTTTTTGCCGCTCACCCCTTCGCGGAATGAACGATCCATGCTGGCGCCGGGGACCGTAAGGAATTGCCAGTCAAATTCGCTTCCCAGCGGTTCGTTCTCGAATCCGCCATTAAATATATTTCCAAGCTCCTGCTGTTGTTCTGGAGGCAAATTTACTGCCCAGCTCAGATAGGCCAGAGACCACTGCTTGTTTTGATTGAGAGCCCCGAGCCATGCCTGTTGCTCGGAATCGGGCATCCCGCCTTTGCTTTGTGTCAGGCGACTGACAAAAAGCGGATATCGCTCCCCTGCCTTCTCCTGCGCAAAAAGAGATTTGATGGTGTGCACACGCCAGGGAGGATTTTTACCCAATGCAAGAATCAATGGATCGTGGGCTGCTGGGATGGCAGCTAGCTGACCGATGACTGGCATCAATTGCGGTTGAAGATCCGGTTGCAGACGTAAAAGCATATCCAGTTGATATACGGCCGCTTCCACCTGATTGCCTAGCAGGGCGTGATTCAAAAGCGCTGCACGCGTTTCAAGGTCGCGCGGACTATAAAGCTCGGCTTTTTGATATAGCGCGTAGGCCAATGGGGAATTCTTTTCCGCTTCCGACACTTGTGCCAGAACTCGGTAAGCGCGCCCGTTGAACGGATACGCTTTCAAACTTCCCAGCGCGTTATCTCTCGCTGATATGTGTGTTTCAGGATTCTTGACCTGGCGTTCCGACAAGATGAAAAGAGCGGCCGGGTGACTACGCCGCCATTGGAGCGCTTCCTCCGGCGCTTTCAGTGCTTTTGCATCTGCCATTCCGAGAGTAAAAACCCGCCACCCAAGGAACAGTAAAAGCAGGATTATCACTATCCGCAGAGCAAATTTTCCACGCGCATCCGGGCTGTCAGCCATTCTTTGCATCCGATTGAAGACGTATGATTTTCAGTTCGCCGTTTTCCATCCGCAGCACAAGCCGGATATTTCCGCGACTCGACTCGGCTTCCTGCCCACCGAGGGGCAATACCTGTGACTGGTAATTGGCGACGACGGTAATTTTTTCATCACTTTCAAGCCAGGTGACATTCTGGATGGCAATTTCCCGGCGCTGACTTGTTTGAAACAATTGTCGATAACCATGCAAAACCTTACGCTGGGGCGCTGCGCCGATAATCTTCAAGTCTTTGCTGAATAAATTATGCAAGGCAAAATAATTGCCATCGGCATACACCCGGGAGAATTGCTGAAGCAACTTCTTGACCTCAGTATCGTATTTGTTGACGGCGACAACTTCAGGGTCGGCAACCACGGGTTCGGAACGCGCTGTCTTCGGTTCCTCCGATTTTACGATACTGGCTGCCAAAGGCGCGTCAGCGGTCTTTTGTGTCGGTGTCTTGATTTTGGGTTCAATCGGCTTCGCTGTAGTAGCCCGGCTAGCGGCAACTGCAGGCAGAGCGCGCGCCTTGGGAACAGACGGTTTGTTTTCAGGCATTCGTTTTGGGGCCGCAACGAGAGCCGGAGGCTCGGGTTTCGTGCTGACGACTGACGGAAGCGGTTTTTTGATTGGCGGCGGTACTAGCGGCTGTTTGAGTAGGGGGTTTTTTGCCACAACGACAACCGGAGACTGAGTTGCTGTGCTGACAACTGTCGGAAGCGGCTTTTTGATTGGCGGAGGAACTGCCGATTGTTTGAGTAGGGGGTTTTTGGCCACAACGACAACCGGAGGCTGAGTTGTTGTGCTGACAACTGTCGGGAGCGGCTTTTTGATTGGCGGTGGCACTACCGACTGCTTTATTACCGGTTTTGGTTCAAGAATTTCGACAGGCATAGGCTCTTGGCTGCTTATCTCGACCACGGGATTGGGCAGCGGGATTTCCTGTGCAATATCAGTGGGAAGCTGCGTTGTCTCCACAGGAATGGCTGTTGCGGTAGCTATAGACTCCGCTCGCTCGACAACGACTTCAGGCACCGGTGTTTCGGCTATCGAAATTTCCGGTTCAACACTTGCAAGGATCGGCGCGTCTACCTTCGGCTGCAATTGGCTAACCCACCAAAGTGCAAACACCGCACTGACACCCAATACGCCAAAAATCGCTATCGGCAATCTTTTGATCGTACGCGAGCTGATGTATCGCTGGTCATTTTGCGCTTGTCTCAATCGCGCCGGAGTCACTTCACGGCTCGGTTGAGGCAAGATGGAAATATATGCCGCCCGGCTTTTTAGCTCGACGTCATATTCACGACGCCTATCAGGGGTTCTCAATGCGTGCCATGCACGATTCACCCTGTCAGAAAAAACAACCTCCCAATCACTAGAGTTTTTATCGGGATGAAGCCACCGCACGAGCAAGCGGTAATGCAATTTTATTTTCGCTTCGGGATCATCCGGATCGACACCCAGCACCCGGTAATGATCGCTATCAGGAGCAAAAAAAATTTGCTGAACATAAAACTGGGCCGCGTGCTTGACGTCTACCCGGGAGTAACGCGAACTTTCCTGCGCCGACAACAGTTCCGTCTCATCGCCGGAACTGATTTTCAAAATCTCGGTCACCCCCGCAGGCAAGGCTTGCTGGCGGGCAGAAGCAATCAAGTCGGCACGACTCAGGAAGGTGATTGCCTGCTCGAGCGCTGCAACTGTCATTGCTTGGTCAGGAGTTCCTTGGCGTTACCGCCGTAGGAATAATAGTCGTAATCACCTGCACCATAACCATAGCCGGAATGTTGCTTGGCACTGTATTTCGTCATGATGGCGCCGACCAAATGTGCACGCGCGGCATACAACCGCTTGACGGCATTTTTCGCCACCGCGACACGGGTCTCGCCAGCTTCGACCACAATCAAAGTTGCACTTGCACGATTGGCAAGAATCGGGGCATCGGCCAATCCCAGTACAGGCGGTCCATCGATAATGATCTGATCATATTTTTCGACCGCCACCGTGAGGAACGACACCAATTTCGAACCCATCAATAATTCAGCGGGATTAGGCGGTAACGGGCCGGTCGACAAATAGGACAAATTCGGAATATCGGTCTTCTGGATCAGATCCATCGGCTTGATCGCACCGGCAAGGAAATTCGTCAACCCGGTCGAGTTATCGGCATTGAAATGTCTGTGCAGGGATGGATTTCGTAAATCGCAATCGACAATCAAAACGCGACGCCCGAGCTCGGCAATATTTTGTGCGAGTGCGCGCGCAGTGGTGGATTTCCCCTCGCCCGGTGAAGCACTGGTAATGAGCAAGACGCGGGGTATGCCTTTGTCGGTAGAAAATTGCAAAGCAGTACGCACCGATCGGTAAGATTCAGTAAAGGCACCACGCAAATCCTGGAGTGCCGCCGTCGGGTTTTGTGGCTCTTTCAATTTTGGAATCACACCTAAAATCGACAGTCCCAATAATTTCTCGATGTCTTCCGGCGCTTTCAGCGAATCGTCGAGATATTCGAATACCAGCGCAAGCAGACAGCCCATTACCAGACCGACCATGATGGCCACCAGAAGATTGCGCATCAAGTCAGGTTTGAATTTCCAGCCCATCTGGGCCCGATCGACAATCGACACATTGTTATTGGTGATGCCGGCGGTAATGCCGATTTCCTTGTAACGCTGCAACAATGCGTCATAAAGCTGACGATTGGTATCGACTTCGCGCTTGAAAATATTGTATTGAATGCTGCGACCATCCTGATCGAGCACATCCGTTTTGAAGCTGTTGATTTGCGTCAGCAGCATTTGTTCCTGCTTGATGGCAGCCAGGTATTGCGCCTTTACTCCACCACGCAAGTTGCCCACTTCGGCAGCCATTTGTTTATCGATTTCATCAATCTGGCCTTTCAATTGCTGCATGATCGGATACGCTGGCTTGTAGAGCCTGAGTTTGTCCTGATACTCGGCCATCAACTTGCTGCGATTTTCCTGCAAGGTGGTGATGAAAGGATTTTTGGCAGCATCCGAACTGGTGCCGAGTGTTGTACCGCTACCCGATTGCGCTTCCGTCCATCGTGCTTCCGCACGTATCCGCTCTTCAAGCGCCCTGCCATAAGCCGCATTCAGTGCCTGCAGGTTTTGCTGGGTCAGCGTGGTGCTGTCATCGCCGCCGCTGGTGCCGATGATTTGTTCTTTCTGGGCGAATTGGATCAATTTACGTTCGGAGTCTTCCAGCTTCACTTTCAATTCTGCAAGGCGATCTTCCAGATAGCCTTTTGCGTAGGTGGTGGAGCCGGCCTTGTGTTCCAGATTTCTCGAGATATAGCTTTCGGCGATAGCGTTAGCCGCCCTCTGCGAAAAAGCGGCGTCAGGGCTGTCGTAATGGATCCGAACCAGGCGCGAGTTACGGATCGGCTCGACATTGATACCGCCGGCGAAGGTCCCTGCCAAGGCATTTTCTTTTTCCGCTTTATCGACGATCGATCCCGGATTTACCGCCCCGGAGTCACTGGTGATCTCCGAACCATCGCGACCAAACAGCCCCTTGATCTTCTGCCAGGGCGAACCCGGCTGCATTCTTTCCAATTGCCCCGACTCTACCAAACCAAGTTGCCCCACCACCCGCTGCGCAAGCGCCCGGCTTTTCAGAAGTTCGTATTGGGTTTGGTAGAAATCATCCGCATAGCTGTCTTCGGTCGGCATCACGCCCTGCACATTGTTCATGACCTGGACGGTTTGGCGATCAATCTGCAATACGCTGGTCGCACGATAAATTGGCGTGGTCAGCAGGGTTCCTACCAGACTGGTGAGGAAAACAATTGCAAGTACGCCCAGCACTGTCCAGCGACGCTTTAACAGAATATGCCAGTAACTCAGCAAATCGATATCGTCTTCTGTTTCGGTCACCGACTCGCCAAGACGAGTATCCACGCTGATGGCATGATTGCGTGCAATCGTCAGATGACGCCCATCCGAACCCTGATGAGGTGACGGAAAGAGGTCCTGGCGCGGATCTTGGTTTGGATCTTTTGGTTGATTGGACACGCTATGCCTTCGAATTTAGAGAATGGTGAACATGTTGAATATAGGCAGGCTTTCCATGATGCGACGGAAGGCGGTTTTCGAACCTGATTGATCTATCACGATAATATCATCGCCATATACGAGGGGGTCGGCAGCGGCGCCGGAGCGAATTGCCTTGATATCGAAACGCGCGCCCATTTTCTTGCCCTCGACAACACGGAAAATCACGATGCCTTTCAAATCGGCGAGTGGGTCAAGGCCCTGGGCCATCGCAATGGCTTGCAGCAAGGTTGTTTTACCCGTCAGTGGATAAATCCCCGGCGTTTTGACAGCACCTTCCAGGGTCACGCGTTGACTGGTGAATTCCTTGACGAAAACGGTGACTTGCGGGTTCTGCAGAAAATTGGCATCAAGGCTTTTGGCAATCTTGGCCTCCAGTTCCTGCACAGTCATGCCGCCTGCTTTCATGACACCAATTAGTGGCAACGAAATATCACCCGAGGTATTCACGCGAACTGTGCGATTGAGATCGGCGACCTGAAAAACATTTATTTCCAGAAGATCAGACGGACCAATGCGGTATTCGGATACGCCTTTGTATACACCTACGTCGGTTGTGCTGTCTGGAGGGGGTAGTTCATTTGCTCCAGCAGCAGCTACGGTGATTTGTCCGGACTTTCTATCGGCAGCTGCCACAGCAGACACGGACACCCCAAAACAAAATAATAAAATACAGCCCAGCCAAAATCTGTTCATGGTGTTTCACCTAATACAAGAATGTCCATTATGCCAAGCCAAGCCAGCTACGCCAGCCTGTTGGCGCTTGGGACGAGGCCTTCCGTTCAGCTAACGGGGGAATCTGAGCCTGAGGTAAATCGGCTAAAATCGCGCGTGGCCGGACATCGACCATATTGAAAGCTTCTGTCTCGCCACATCGTTTTGCGACCGCATCGCGCCCTTCCGCCAGATAAGGCGGGCGTTTGTCGATATGGTGGGAATCGGTGGCCAGAATATGTACCAGGCGCTCATCCACCATGCGTTCTGCCCAATATTTGGGGCGGCGACCGAATCGGCCCGTCAGGCTGCCCGAGGTAATTTGCATCCATGCTCCGCCATTCACGAGACTGACCATTTTCGAATATTGCGTTTCAATCCAGGTCAGGCGCTCGGGATGGGTAATGATGGGCACAATGCCGGCGGCCAGAAACTGGAATACCGACTCTTCCAACCTTGGTGGAGCGACGTGGTGCGGTGGCTCAAGCAGCAGAAATCGAGAATGTCCCAGGGTGGGTACCCGGCCTTCGCGAATGCCTTTCAATAATTCTGGCGCCATATGGGTATCGGCACCAATAGTGAGAGCAAGCGGAATGTCGTGGCGCTTCAATTCGATCTCGAAGTCCGCTATCGCCTTGGCAATGATCGACTGAGAATTCTCGTACAGCCCGGGATAAATATGCGGTGTACAGGCCGTAATCTCGATCCCGTCATTGACTGCAGCACGGGCCATCGCCAAGGCCACTTCCAGACTGGGAGCGCCATCGTCGATGCCGGGCAATATATGGCAATGAAGATCAATCATTGATGACTCAATACTTCAATCTTGTAGTGGATGGATTGCTTTGGTCACGCAAAGCAGTATCAGCCTTATTGTCCATCCGCAATGAACGCAACTGTGTGACGGCGCGTTGACGGTTGGCCATGAACCACCAATACAGACCAATCAAGGCAAAGTAGGCCACCACAAGCCATGTCGGCGGGACATCAAACTTGATCGCCAGTGCCGCTGTCGCGCCAATCACCAGCGACAAAGTCATCATGGCGATGGCGATGCCGGTCGGCGTGAATCCAGCATCCAGCAAGAGGTGATGCATGTGATTTCGGTCGGCACTGAACGGGGAGCGCCGTTGACGCATTCGTTCGAGCATCAGCACCACACAGTCGAGCACTGGCAAGGCAATCATCCAGGGTGGCAAGACGGCCGTTACCGGATGCTGTGGATTTTGCGTCAGTTGCAATGCAAACCAGACGATGGCAAAACCAAGAAAAGTACTCCCGGCGTCGCCAAGGAAAACCTTTGCCCGTTTCTGCCAGGGAAAGCGCATATTCCAGAACCAGAAACCCATCACGGCAGTGGCGAATATTGCGCATTGCGCGGCCAATGCGAGATTGCCGGCGTAAAAGGCAAGGCCGGCAAACAAGGTCAAGGCAGCCATTACCTGCCCGGCCAGATAGCCATCGCTTCCATCGGCCATGTTTAATGCGTTGATTAAACCGATGGTGATAAAAACAGTGAATAGCGGCGTCATCCAGCCCAAATGAAAGCCACTGATGCCCACGACATCGGATATTTCATTGGCTTGCAAGCCGGCAAAATAGATCATGATGATGGCAGCTATCGCCTGCACGAAAAAGCGGACACGCGAGCTAAGGTCATAGCGATCATCCAGCACGCCAATGACTAAAAGCAGGCCGCCCGCGACGAAAAACACGGACAGTTGCAGGTCGAAACGACCAAAAATGAGGAAACTGAGCAAAAGCGCGGCAAATAAACCAATCCCGCCCGTGACGGGGGTTGGATGCGCATGATCCTTTCGACCCATGGGGTGATCCACCAACCCAAAAGGCATCGCGCAAAGCATCGAAGCCCTGACCAGCAACAAGCCGAGAACCAGACTAACTAGCAACTGCAAACCATAAGACTGGAAAAATGCTTGAATCATCCACCAAATCCTAATCTGTTAAACGCGACATGTATGTGCGCCACCGTACCCTTGATAACGCTAAATGCTAGGAAACACGACCATAAACATCGTCAAAACGAACAATATCGTCTTCACCCAGATAACTGCCCGATTGTACCTCGATCAGTTCGAGTGGAAGCTCGCCAATGTTTTCCAGCCGGTGTTTGCTACCCAGCGGAATATAGGTGCTCTGGTTTTCCGTCAGCACGAGAATGTCCTCGTCGCAGGTAACGCGTGCCGTGCCACTCACCACAATCCAGTGTTCGGCGCGATGATGGTGCATTTGCAATGATAACGCGGCGCCCGGTTTAACGACGATCCGTTTCACCTGAAAACGCTCGCCGTTGTCGACCGAGGTGTAGCTTCCCCACGGGCGATAGACCTGGCGATGGTGTACCGCTTGCGAACGTGATTCGGCTTTCAGCCTCGTCACGATTTTCTTTACGTCTTGCACATGATCCTGATGTGCCACCAGCAAGGCGTCATCGGTATCGACCACGATCATGTTTTCCAAGCCCAGAATGCTGACCAGGCGATTGCCCGACCAGACAAAGGTATTCCGGCAGTTTTCCGACATCACGTCGCCGCGATGCACATTGCCGTCGCCGTCCTGATCCGCCACCTGCCACAAGGCTGACCACGACCCAACATCACTCCAGCCGACATCAATCGGTAATACTTTGGCTTCGGCGGTTTTTTCCATGACGGCATAGTCTATGGAATCGGCCGGACAGGCTGCAAACGCCTCCTTGTCCAAACGCAGGAAATCAACATCACGCTTGGCATGGGCAATGGCGGCTTGGCATTGCCGTAATATTTCGGGGGCGAATTTTTCCAGTTCTTCGATAAACCGCGAGGCGCGAAACAGGAACATACCGCTGTTCCAGAAATATTCGCCACTGGCCAGATATTTTTCCGCCGTTGCCTGATCCGGTTTTTCGACAAATTGTTGCACTGCTCGAACACCTTCACCCACCCCGGCCTTGATGTAGCCAAACCCGGTTTCCGGCGCCGTTGGTACAATACCGAATGTCAGCAACGCGCCCGCTTCAGCCGCCGGCAATGCGGCCAGCACGGCGTTGCGAAATCCTTCTTCGTCCCGCAAAACATGATCCGACGGCAATACCAGCAAAATGGGGTCTTGTTGTACTTTCATGGCATGCAATGCCGCCACCGCTATGGCCGGCGCGGTATTGCGGCCCATGGGCTCGAGAATGATGGCTTCCGGAACAACACCGACCTGCCGGCATTGCTCGGCCACCATGAATCGGTGCTCTTCATTACTGATCAGCAATGGCGATTCGGCGCCGGGCAAACCCTGCAGACGCAGGCAGGTCGCTTGCAACAGGCTCACATCGCCGGCCAATGGCAAAAACTGTTTCGGATACGCCTCGCGTGACAATGGCCAGAGCCGAGTTCCCGAGCCGCCGCATAAAAGCACTGGCAACACTTTGGACATGATGATTTTCCAATCGATTAACGTCCCATCTTAACGAAAGCGCTTGCGGTCGCGCCAGCGTGGCGGCTCTGTCACAATGGGCTTTGTTCATTTTTATAGATCGTATGACCACGCTAAATCGAGAAACCGAACGTTTGCTTTGGGCGCAAAAAGCCCTCAATGATCCTGAAGCCAAACTGGAGCGCGCGTCGGCCGATGCCAGTTTTCGCAGTTACTGGCGAAGTTTTTCCGATGGCCAAACCTGGATCGTGATGGACGCGCCGCCGGACAAGGAAGACGTTCGTCCCTGGCTCGATATCGCGCAACGCTTGAGTAAAGCGGGCCTGCACGCACCCGACATTCGCGCCTTCGATGCCGAACTGGGTTTTATCCTGATGGCGGATCTGGGCAATCGCCTGTATTTGCCGGAACTGAACGAGCAAAGTGTCGACGAGCTTTATCAAGACGCGATGCAGGCCCTATTGAAAATGCAATTGCATATCGCCTGCGAGGATTTGCCGACCTACGACGAGAATCGTCTCGTTATCGAAATGGAATTAATGCCGGAATGGTTTCTCAAGCGGCATCTTGCTTACACCCCCGAGTGCGAGGAATGGGATGTCATTGAATCGGCTTTCCGATATCTCGTAACGAGCGCACAAATGCAACCGCAGGTTTTTGTGCATCGCGATTATCACTCCCGCAATTTATTGATGCTCGATGACAACAATCCGGGCATTCTGGATTTCCAGGATGCCGTGAAAGGGCCGATTACCTATGATCTGGTCTCCTTGCTGCGTGATTGCTATATCGCCTGGCCGGAAGAACGCATCGATGCCTGGGTTGAAAATTATCGTCTTGACTGCGTCAAAGCCGGACTGACCCATGTCGACACCGCGACTTTCAAACGCGGTTTTGATTTGATGGGTTTGCAACGCCATCTGAAAGTACTCGGCATTTTCTGCCGACTCTGGTATCGCGACGGCAAAGCCGGCTATTTGAACGATCTGCCGCTAGTCTGGCAATACACCCGTGATGTCGGTCTGCGCTATCCGGAAACCGCACCGCTCATTCAATTGCTCGAACACATGATGGGCGATCGCGATATTCGATTGGCGCTTGCATGAAAGCACTGATTTTTGCGGCAGGAAAAGGCGAGCGCATGCGCCCGCTGACGAATCACACACCGAAGCCTTTGCTTGCCGTGGGTGGCAAACGTTTGATTGAGTGGCATATCGAAAAACTCGCCGCCTGCGGCATTCACGATATCGTGATCAATACTTCCTGGCTGGCGGAATGTTTTGAACCGGCGCTTGGCGATGGTTCGCGCTGGAACGTGAAACTGCATTACTCCTATGAAGGCCCTGAACCGCTGGAAACCGGCGGCGGCATGCTGCAGGCTTTGAACTTCATCGGCGATGAAATATTTATCGCGGTCAATGGCGATATCTGGAGTGATGTGGATTACGCCGCACTGCCAACGGAAATTTTCGGCTTGGCGCATTTACTCTTGGTCGACAATCCCGCGCATAACCTGAAAGGCGATTTTGTTTTATGTGATGACGGAAAAGTGCGAAGCGATGGCCCGAATAAACTTACATTTTCCGGTATTGGCATTTACCAAGCGGCACTATTTCACGATTGGCGGAAAATTATAGGCGACGTGAAAGGTGCGGATGAAACACCATCAAGGTTTAAACTCGCCCCCTTATTGCGGCACGCGATGTATCACCATCAAATCAGCGGTGAACATCATGCAGGCCACTGGACCGATGTTGGAACACCCGAGCGCCTGAAGCATCTTGATGAATCGCTTCAAGGCTTTAATCCGGCCTGATCAATCACGCCGTCTTAATGGTTTCTGCACGCGGCCTCCACACTTTGCAAACATCTTCATGACGCAGCTGTGACACTGCGTGTACACGGCCGCCTGCATAGTGTTGGGGTGCTAGAGCACATCTCTCCCCAATATCGGAAAAGGAAGTGTTATGAAGTTGATGAAGAAAATGTTGATCAGCATGATGCTGGTTGGAATCGCCGCAACGCCTGCCATCGCCGGTCATCACAAAGAGATGAAAGCGGAAAAGAATATTGTAGAAATCGCCTCCGGCAACCCTGATTTTGAAACCCTCGTTGCCGCCATCAAAGCCGCAGGCTTGGCGGAGACATTGAGTGGCAAAGGTCCTTTCACCGTCTTTGCACCTACTGACGCGGCATTCGCAAAATTGCCAGCAGGCACCGTGGAAACATTGCTGAAGCCGGAAAATAAAGACAAGCTTATTGCCATCCTGACTTATCACGTAGTGTCAGGAAAAGTGAAAGCAGCCGATGTTGTCAAGCTTGATACTGCCGCCACAGTAAACGGTAAATCAGCCAACATTACCGTCAGCGATGCCGGCGTCAAGATTGATGCCGCCAACGTCACCGCGACCGATATCAGTGCCAGCAATGGCGTTATCCACGTCATCGACAGCGTGATTATTCCCGAGTAATACAGACCCGGTATCCAGGTTATACGAATAAAAAAAGCCCCGGCATTCCGGGGCTTTTCATTGCCTGTCATTGACAAGAGTCATTTCGAAACGCTGGTACAACCAGAAATTTCCATTGAATAGGGAATGTAGAGCAGCAGTTCCGTGGCCGATGCCCTGCCCCATTCGATCCGGCTATCCAGTCGGCTAAGCTTTATTTCACAACCGACCCCAAGACCGGACGCAATCTTTTTCGAGTCTTCGGAAATAGCCGAAATCACTTCATAACGGTAGCGCTCGGGCTTGTTCATCACGAGCGCCGTATTTTTTTCCACTTCAATCTCGGTTCTGCCTATCTTCACCGAGTCGCGAGCAAAACTTCTCAGGCGGGAAACCAGCGCCTCGCCGTCTTCGGTATTTCCCGTGATATTCGCCCTGATATAGAGCGTCACGCGACTGACATCCGGGCGAGCACTATCCTTGCCCAAATCCACCTTGTAATTATTTTTGTTCAAGACGGCGCTGTAACTTTCAACGGACAATAGCTGGTAACTGCCACCGGTTTTCGCCAGTATTTTTTCTATCGTGGCGTAAATTTCCTGCTTCCTGCCTTCTTCGCTGCGGGTGTCGTTGATCAAGGTGATTTTTTGCAGCAGATAATCGCCCTGCTTGGTGATCGAGATCGCCGGCGTGCCATCAAGATCTTCATTGCTGATTCGACTGCCGGTTACCATGACACTGTCCAATTCGGACGCTTCGCCACCTTCTTGGGCATACGCGGATGCGGCAAAAGCCGACATCAACAAAACCGTTGTGATCAAACGCATATTATTCCCCTGATTGGCTGACGGCCTACTCTAGCTTTTAATGACAGCCGACAGCAAGGAACGGCAGTGCCAGACAAGACGGCAAAAAAAAGCCCCGAATGATCGGGGCTTTCCTTAAAACTATCGACACTGCAATTAGCGCTTATCCATCGGCATATAAACGCGGGCATCGGAACCGGTATAAATCTGGCGCGGACGGCCGATTTTGTTTTCGGGATCGGTTTGCTGTTCCAGCCAATGCGACACCCAGCCGGCGGTACGCGCAATCGCAAACATCACAGTAAACATTTCGGTTGGAATGCCGAGCGCCTTGTAGATGATGCCGGAATAGAAATCGACATTGGGATACAGCTTGCGTTGAATGAAGTATTCATCTTTCAATGCCGCTTCTTCCAGACGCATCGCCACTTCGAGCAATGGATCGTTGACGCCTAATTCGGCCAGCACTTCGTGACACATTTCGCGAATGATTTTGGCGCGCGGATCAAAGTTTTTATAAACGCGGTGACCAAAGCCCATCAGGCGAAAGCCCGACTCTTTATCCTTGGCTTTGTCGATCGCGCTGTTGACGTTTTCCGGACGGCCGATTTCATTCAACATTTCCAGCACGGCTTCATTGGCACCGCCGTGCGCGGGGCCCCACAAGGCAGCCACGCCGGCGGCCACGCAAGCATACGGATTGGCGCCGGTGGAACCGACCAGGCGTACGGTCGATGTCGACGCATTTTGTTCGTGATCGGCATGCAGGATAAACAGCAGGTCGAGCGCCTTGGCTGCGACCGGCTTGAGCACCAGCGGCTCGCTCGGCACATCGAACATCATGTGCAGGAAACGATCAACGTATTCGAGATTGTTGCGCGGGTAACGAATCGGCCAACCAATGGAATAGCGATAGCAAGCGGCCGCAATGGTAGGCACCTTGGCCAGCAAGCGAATCGCGGCAAGACGGCGCTCTTCCGGATTTTCAAGATCAAGGTCGCTGTGATAAAACGCGGCCAGTGAGCCGAGCATGCCGCACATCATCGCCATCGGATGCGCATCGTGGCGGAAGCCGTACAAGAAGGTGCGGAAGGCTTCGTGCATCATCGTGTGATGCGTGACTTCGTGTTCGAAAGCGGCGAATTGCTGCGTGTTAGGCAGATGGCCGTGCATCAGCAAATACGAGACTTCGGAAAAATTGGAGTGCTTGGCCAGCTGCTCGATCGGGTAACCGCGATACATCAGAATGCCGGCATCACCATCGATGTAGGTGATGGCACTGCGGCAACTGGCGGTCGACATAAAGCCGGGGTCGTAGGTGAAGTTGCCGGTTTCTTTGTAGAGTTTGCCGATATCGACGCAATCGGGACCCAGGGTGCCGGAATGAACGGGAAGTTCGACGTTTTTACCGCCGGCGTTAAGGATGACGCTCTTGTTATCGGACACGGCAGGCTCCTGTTGCTCAATACTGTTGTGGTGAATGACGGCGCATTACACCCGTAAGCGCCAAGAGATGAAGTATCTCATAGCCACATCGCATTCGTCAGTCACCAACATGTGAACTCTCGCAATATTCTTGCCGCACAAACGCAAACGGCCACCGTGAGGTGGCCGCTTTGCAACACTGCAGTAGTGCTTATTCAGCAGCAGGTGCGGTATCGGATTCTGCTTTGGCATAGCGCTTGCGGAATTTATCCACGCGACCACCAGTATCGACGGTCTTTTGCTTGCCGGTGTAGAACGGGTGCGAAGCCGAAGAAATTTCCACTTTGATCAGCGGGTATTCCTGGCCGTCTTCCCATTTGATGGTGTCTTTGCTGCCCAAGGTGGACTTGGTCAGAAACGAAAAGCCTGCTGCCGTGTCTTGAAACACAACTGCGCGGTAATTTGGATGGATATCTGCTTTCATGGGAAATTCCGGGAACGAACGCGCTAAGGCGTGGATGAAAATTAAGAGGGCTATTTTAGCGGGTATTGCGGCCTTTCTGCAAGCCGAACCCGCCGAAAATCAGTCAACCCCAAGCGCAGCGCGGATTTGGGCCTCAAAAAAGGCCTGTGGGTAACGCATCAAAATGCGGGCATTGGCCGGCTTTCCACCTCTTTGGGCCCAATCCACCGGTGTCGCGCCCCGGCTCATGCTCTGGCCGGCATCCACCGTTATATAGCGGGTTTCGATCTTTTCGATCGATTCGGGATAGAGCGCCGCCACCATGGCCAGGGCATCGGCCGAATGCCAGTGCAGGCCGCGCTTGCCTTCGGACCATGCCCGGGTTTTGCGCGAAATGGCATCATAAAACGCGGCGCGATGGTCACCATTCGCCAGCCAGGACTCGAAATCGGTGTGCAGAAAGCCATGCCGCAGCACGGCCTCCCAATCGACGATGTCCATCATCGGAAAGGCATCAAACGTCACCAAGGCAGCTTCGGGATCAAAGGCGATATTGAATTCGGCTGAAATCGAGGTATTCCCCTGCCCTGTGACTGCTCCGCCCATGACGACAACACGCT
>JAYWIC010000225.1:0-1651 GCA_043789195.1 Arenimonas sp.
GGATTTATACGAATTGAAATCGGCCAGAAAAGTACGTTGGTCACTTGATGTCGACCCGGTCGATTTATACTAAGAATATGAAAACAGACAGCCTTCCGCACGTATTAATTCTAGGTGGTGGTTTTGGCGGCTTATGGGCAACACGGGCACTGGCATCGGCGGCAGTTCGCATCACGCTTGTTGACCGCAGCAACCATCATTTATTCCAGCCACTGCTGTATCAGGTTGCCACTGCCGGCTTATCGGCACCGGATATCGCCGCACCGTTACGGCATATTCTACGAAAGCAAAAAAATGCCACCGTTTTGCTGGGCGAAGTGACTGCCATTGATTCGGCAGCTAGAAAGGCAAGGCTCGAGCAAAACGACATCGAATACGATTATCTCATCGTCGCCACCGGTGCCAGTCATGCGTACTTTGGCCATGATGAATGGGCAGCGCATGCACCCGGTTTGAAAACCCTCGAAGATGCGTTCACGATTCGCGCACGCATACTCAACGCGTTCGAAGCGGCAGAGCGCGAAGACGATTCGGCATTGCGCGCACAGTGGCTAAATTTTGTCGTCGTCGGTGGTGGCCCCACCGGTGTTGAACTGGCCGGCACATTGGCCGAAATTGCACGCCACACTTTGCCGCAGGAATTCCGTCGTTGTGATCCGCGAACGGCGCAAATCCATTTGCTTGAAGCAGGACCACGCGTGTTGGCGGCGATGCCCGAATCTTTATCCGCCAGTGCGCGCAAGCAATTGGAAAAACTTGGTGTCATCGTGCATACCGGCGATGCCGTTACCGGCATTGATGTAAATGGTGTGTCACTCGGTGAAACACGAATCAATAGTCGAACCGTGTTGTGGGCTGCAGGCGTTGCCGCTTCTTCATTGGGACAGCAGCTCGGCGAACCGCTGGATCGTGCCGGCCGCGTCAAAGTACAGGCCGATCTTTCGCTGCAATCGCATCCGGAAATATTCGTGATCGGCGATCTGGCCAGCGTGATACAAGCCAATGGCCAGCCAGTTCCCGGCACCGCACCAGCGGCAAAACAAATGGGCGCATACGTTGCATCGGTAATCAGGGCACGACTATCGAATACGCCATCATCGAATTTCAAATACCGCGATTATGGCAATCTGGCCACGATTGGCCGAATGGCGGCGGTGGTTGATCTGGGCAAGCTGAAATTCTCGGGCATCGTTGCCTGGTGGTTCTGGCTAGTCGCACATCTATTCTTTCTAATCGGTTTCCGCAACCGCCTGGTCGTATTGATGGATTGGGCCTGGTCATATTGGACGTACCAACGCAACGCGAGAATTATCAGTCCTGATCAGGACAAATAAAAACGGCTCCTTCCGGAGCCGTTCTCTTGTGATCATCGCAAAAACCTAGGCAGCAAACAGCGCCTTGATTTTCTTCAACGCATTCCCTTCCAGCTGGCGAATACGTTCGGCCGACACGCCATATTCTTCTGCCAATTCCTGCAATGTCGCTTTCGGCTCACCCAGAAAACGACGTTTAAGAATATCGCGTGAACGCTCGTCAAGCGAACTCATGCCTTCACGCAAAATTTCCATTTGGCTATCTTCGTGGTTATCGTTTTCATAGGCCAACGCCGGGTCGGCGTGGGCGGCCTGCAAGAACGCACCCGGTGATGGTG
>JAYWIC010000226.1:0-1650 GCA_043789195.1 Arenimonas sp.
CGTAGGAGGGCCTTCTAGGCCCGATTTTTCAACTAGCAGCCGGGCCTAGAAGGCCCTCCTACAATTATGAAGATTAATGTTCCCGCAAATGCCGTGGCCGCAGGCCGGTCGCGATAAGGGCTAAACCATAAGCTGCCGCCCCCGCAGCAACCGCACCTAGCAGCAGCAGAACACGGCTCCACCAGACGTAATCGGCCCAATCACCCACGGCATATCGAATGCCGAGCACCGCTGCCGTCATCAAAATCAGGCCAAGCGTTATTTGCAGGATTAGTTTGCACCAGCCTTTTTCCGGCTGATACACACCCAGCCGCATCAAGTACCGCCAGAGCAGCGCGGTATTGAATATGCCGGCCAATGCCGTAGCCAGTGCTATGCCGGCATGGGCCGCCTCGTATTGCATTTTCCAGAGCGGAATCACGAAGGCAACTGTCAGCACCACGTTAAAGATCACTGTAAAAATCGCGGCACGCATCGGCGTCTTGGTGTCATGCCGTGAATAAAAGGCCGGCAGCAGAATCTTGCTCATCATGAAGGCAGGAATACCAATGCCCATCGCGATCATGCTGGCGGCCACCATGCGCGTATCAAGCAAGGTAAATTCGCCGTGATAAAACAAGGTCGTGGTCATTGGCTCGGCCAGCAAAATCAGGCCGAGCGCGGCAGGCAAACCGACCAGCATCACCAGTCTCAAGCCCCAATCAATCGAATGTGAAAAGCCGGCGGCGTCGTTCGCCGAATGACGCGAAGATAAATGCGGCAGAATGACCGTTCCGATCGCTACGCCGAACAGGCCCAAAGGCAGCTCTACCAGGCGATCCGAGTAATACAGCCATGACTGGGCTTGCACCAGCAAAAGAGACGCAAACATCGTACCCACCAGTAAATTGATCTGCGACACCGACGACGAAAAGATTGTCGGCAGCATCAGCTTGGCAACACGTTTGACACCTTCATGCTTGAAACTGAATTTGAAATGAGGCGTCTTGGCATGTCGCGCCATGGCTGGCCAGAGCAGAAGCATCTGCAAAACACCGGCGATAAAAACACCCCAGGCCAGTGAAAACTCGGGAATGTCAAAATACCGCGCGAGTAAAAGCATTGCGCCGATCAGCGCCAGGTTGTGCAAGACCGGGGTCACCGCCGGCAAGCCGAAATAGCGATAACTATTGAGTACCGACCCTGCCAAAGCCGTCATCGAAATGAACATCAAATACGGGAAAGTGATTCGCAGCATGTCGGCTGTTAATGCGACCGTGGCCGAGTTTTCATCGGCAAAAATCAGGAATAGCCGCGCAATCCAAGGCGACAAAAGCATACCCAGTGCGGTGACCAGAAGCACGACGGCCAGCAAGGCCCCCGCAATATGGTCTAGAAAGTCCTGAAGCGCCTTTTCATCGCCTTTTTCCTTCAATTCCGAGAGCACCGGCACAAATGCCGAGGAAAACGAGCCTTCGGCAAAAATCCGCCGCAGATAGTTCGGAATTCGATAGGCGACGACGAAGGCCGAAACGGCAGCATTCGTCCCGAAAAGGTTAGCCTGAAGCGTATCGCGGGCAAATCCGGCGATCCGGGACAGGAAAGTCATGCTGGTAAATATTGCCGTTGACCGTAACAAGCCCGACCGAGCCATGCCGCTACTCCATGTAA
>JAYWIC010000227.1:0-5712 GCA_043789195.1 Arenimonas sp.
CAAGAAACATGCGCCGTGCATTATTTTTATCGACGAAATCGACGCGGTCGGTCGTCATCGTGGTGCTGGTTTGGGCGGTGGTCATGACGAGCGCGAACAAACCTTGAATGCCTTGCTGGTTGAGATGGATGGCTTTGAAGGTGGCGAAGGCGTGATTGTTATCGCTGCTACCAACCGTCCGGACGTATTGGATCCTGCATTGCTGCGTCCGGGCCGTTTTGATCGTCAGGTCGTTGTCGGTTTGCCGGATGTACGCGGTCGCGAACAAATTCTCAAAGTGCATATGCGCAAAGTGCCATTGGATGCTGACGTTGAACCGATGACTATTGCCCGCGGTACGCCGGGTTTCAGCGGTGCCGATCTTGCCAACCTGGTCAATGAAGCGGCGTTGTTTGCAGCCCGCGAAAACGCGAAAGATGTTCGCATGGAGCATTTCGACAAAGCGCGCGACAAGATTTTGATGGGCGCCGAACGCCGTTCGCTGGTGATGAGCGAAGACGAGAAAAAACTCACCGCATACCACGAAGCCGGTCATGCCATCGTCGGCAGAAGCGTGCCAGAACATGATCCTGTTTACAAAGTCACTATCATTCCGCGTGGCCGAGCACTCGGTGTCACCATGTATTTGCCGGAAGGCGACAAGTACAGCATCAACCGCGTCGCGATCCAGTCTCAATTATGTTCGCTTTACGGCGGACGCGTTGCCGAAGAATTGATTTTCGGTGCCGACAAAGTCACCACCGGCGCTTCGAACGATATCGAACGTGCCACCAAGATGGCCCGCAATATGGTCACCAAGTGGGGCTTGTCCGAAGAGCTCGGTCCTATCGCCTATGCCGAAGAAGAAGGTGAAGTGTTTCTTGGTCGTTCTGTTTCGCAAACCAAAAACGTGTCCGATGATACGGCGAAAAAAATCGATGAAGTCGTTCGCACTATTCTCGACACTGCCTATGCAAAAACATCGCAAATTTTGAAAGACAATATCGACAAGCTGCACGTGATGGCGGAAGCGCTGCTCACCTATGAAACGATTGATGTCAGTCAGATTGATGCCGTGATGGAAGGCCGTATTCCCGGCCCGCCACTGGACTGGGCAAAGTCGGGTAAAACATCGAAAGACGGTATTGGGCCGGTAGCCGGAAACTTTGGCGGCGCCGCTCCGCAGACTTAAGGTGATTTCGTAGCGGCGATTCATGAATCGGCCCTACTTGTTAGCAAAAATTTAAAAGGCCAGAATGCGTTCTGGCCTTTTTTTTAACCGTGATAGTGCCGGAAGGTAAAAACATGTTCGATACAACCCCGCAATTGAATTGCGCCGGAAAAACTCTCAGCTTCGATATCGCCCGTGTCATGGGTATCGTCAACGTAACGCCTGATTCTTTTTCTGATGGCGGACGGCATGGTACGACCGAGGCGGCAATCGCCCATGGCCTGCGTCTGGTCAATGAGGGTGCTGATGTTCTCGATATTGGCGGTGAATCAACGCGCCCCGGCGCCGAGGAAATTTCGGAAGAAGAGGAGTTGAAGCGTGTTATCCCGGTGATTGAAGCGCTCGCGAAACAAATCAATATCCCGATTGCAATCGATACTTCCAAGCCGGGCGTGATGCGTGCCGCTGTAAGTGCCGGCGCGAGCATCATCAACGATGTGTTTGCCTTGCGGCGCGATGATGCACTCGACGTTGCGGCTGAA
The DNA here is from genome assembly GCA_043789195.1 of Arenimonas sp. Lineage (GTDB taxonomy): Bacteria > Pseudomonadota > Gammaproteobacteria > Xanthomonadales > Xanthomonadaceae > Arenimonas. The sequence goes on from JAYWIC010000227.1 coordinate 1,693, forward strand.
TTGAAAGTGCCGGTGATCCTGATGCACATGCAGGGCGAGCCTGGTTCGATGCAATCTGCGCCGCGTTACGATGATGCGGTTACCGAAGTGCACAGTTTTTTGACGCAACGAATTTTTGCCTGCGAAATGGCCGGTATTTCGAAGAAAAATATCGTGATTGACCCGGGGTTTGGTTTTGGAAAATCACTCGAACATAATTTGGCCTTGCTGGCGCAGTTACAGCGATTCGTTGAACTTGGCGTGCCGGTATTGGCGGGGCTCTCCAGAAAATCAATGATCGGTACTTTGACCGGGCGAGACGTGAATGATCGTGTTTCCGGTTCCGTTGCTGCAGCTTTAATCGCCGCACAAAATGGTGCAAAAATAATTCGGGTTCATGATGTGGCAGCTACGGTTGACGCATTGAAAATATGGAATGCCGTATCGAAGAAAATCAAGCCCAAGTTGAAATCGAATAAGCCGACAGGGATTGTTTGGCCGGAAGAGGATTGATTCAACTCGGTCGCCAAAGGTTGCCGAATGTTCCCAAGTCACCGCAGAGTGTAGGTGTTGATGACCGTCACTGCTTTGTCCGGCTCTTGATCGCTGCTGCGTTTTAGCAAATATGCATAATCGAACCTTGATATTTGTCCTCATCGTCATACTGGCAGCGTGTGCCAAGGCGCCCGAGCCGTCTGCTCCTCCTATTGCTCAGGCCACTGTTGCGAAGCCGGTGGGAGATCCTGTGGAAGGTTTGCGAATTGCCACCCGGGTTGGCTGCAATGGCTGCCATTTAAAGACAGGTGAGGGAAAAGTATTTGTAGAAGAGCCCGGCAAGTTTCGTCTCGTTGCCGCAAACCTGACAGTAAAACGTGCTCTCTATGATGATGCCGCACTTGAAGGGCTTGTCAGGCGTGGAAAGACCCACGACGGCCACCTTCCTCTCGGTATGCCGATCAAGATGTTCCAGTATCTTAGTGACCAGGAAATACGTGACATCACGGCCTGGTTACGTGCTTTGCCGGCAGTGGCCAATGCCGATTTGCCCCAAGGCATGTTGTCGGATGAAATTAAAAGCCAATTGAAAGCAGGTACTTTTCCATTTGATGATTTTTTGCCTGACCCAATAGCGCAATCCTCCGAAAATGTGCCGGTCGAAACCTTGGCATTAGGGAAGCACCTTGCGATGACTTCCTGCCCCGAATGTCACGGGCCGGATTTAAACGGATTTCCCGGTGATGATGCGCCATCGCTAATCGTTGCCAAAGCCTATTCGGCTGAAAATTTTGCGCGGCTGATGAAAACCGGAATAGTGTCCAACGGTAAGGAATCAAAATCCGGTCTGATGACAAAGGTGGGGCAAAAACGCTTTTCAGTGATGACAGATATCGAAGTCAAAGCTTTGAAGGCTTATCTGGATTCGCGTTGAAACTATTCATATATCATCGGCTTCACAAGACGGCTTGCAATCGGATGAGCTGCTACTAAAACCATCATTGCTCGAGAAAGTATCGGGATCGCTATCGGATATGGCAATCCCAATCTCGACAATATGAACAATGCGATGATAAATGCAGCCATTTGGTTCCATTCCGAATTCACTTCGGTGATGGCAAATAAAGACGCCAAGAAAAAACCCCAGAACACTATCCGTATCAAATCCAGCGAGTAGCCTTCCGGAATGGCCAGCAATGATGCTCCCAGAACTATGCCGGGCAACAATCCGATGTCCTGAGTGCAGGCGCAGTGGTTTTGATAAATCTTCCATGCCGAGAAGCACAGGATGACGAAGCCGATAATCTGGAAAACCCGACGTATCACTGCTGTTCTTTAGCGTTGGAGCCGACAAGGCACATGCTAATCATCTGTGTGGACCATGGATTCGAATATTTTTTTCTTCGAGTACGGGCAGGTGTAGAGCATGTAATCATGCGCATCACTCAAGTGGCTCCCGCAAGCCTAAGCAAGTTGCTCTTTAAATTTGCGTACGCGCGGGTCCATCACGCGGTGCCATAGCGGCGGGCACAAAGCGAGCACGAACATGGCGGCATAACCGCCCGGCAATTGAGGCGAGTCTTCATGGTGGCGCAAAATGGCATAACGGCGTTTTGGGAAAGCATGATGGTCGGAATGTCTTTGCAATTGGAATAGCAATAAATTCGACAATGCGTAATCGGAATTCCAAGAATGCAAATGGGTGGTTCTTTCGTAGCGACCATCCTCGAGTTTTCTACGCTCAAGTCCGTAATGTTCGACGTAATTAATGACTTCCAGCGAACAAGCGGCGAAAAAACCTTGGACAACAAAAAACACTAAACCCATCCAGCCCATGCTGAAGTAAAAGCCGGCACAGAAAGCCAGCCACAACAATGTCCACCCCAGCATTTCATTGCGCCAATGCACTACAGGTATGCCTAGCTTTGTTAAGCGCTCGGCTTCCAATTTCCAGGCATTCCGAGTATTGCGCAACATCGCCTCCGGCATAAATGTCCAAAGCCCCTGACCGAAGCGTGCGCTTGAGGCATCTTCCGGCGTAGAGACATGCACGTGATGGCCGCGAAGATGCTCGATTTTGAATCCGTAATACCCGACCGAGGTTAACAAAATGCCACCAAAGGCTGTTTCCAGTTTCGCGTCTTTGTGGATGAGCTCGTGAGCGACGTTAATGGCCAGAATACTGCTGACAATGCCCTGGGAAAAAAGCCAGCCCGCCATTCCAAGAACACTCAAGTCTTGGCCGACAAACCAGATGCATGACCAGATCAGGGTAGCGCATTGCACGGGCAATACCAGTAGGGTGAGTGCCTTAAACCAAATTTGTTTACTTACCTTGCTTTCGTCTGCCTGCGCAATATTGACTGGGTCATGGCCGAGCAGGAAATCGGTCAATGGGATCAGAACAAACAAGAAAAACAAGGGATACCAGGCCATTAAATTAAACCAACCGGTCTGCACACTAAGCCAGGCCGCCGTTGGTAGTGTGGCGGGCACAAGAAAAACGAAGAGGAAGCCGAATGCTTTTAATCTATTCATTGGCCAATAATAGCTTGGCTAAAGACCTACGCAAGTGAAGAGGGCGCCGAATCTGTAAAATAAAGCCATGCAGGACACTCGACCCCTTGCCATTGCCTTGATGGGCCCGACTGCCTCGGGTAAAACCGCTTTGGCCATCGAATGGGCGCAGCGTTTGCAAACAGAAATTATTAGTGTCGATTCGGCCCTCGTTTATCGGGGTATGGATATTGGTTCGGCCAAGCCCGGCATCCAAGAAAGGCAAGGTATTGCTCATCACCTGATGGATATTCGCGAACCATCGCAAACCTATAATGCCGCCGACTTTGCGAAAGATGCTTTGCCCTTGATGGAACAAATAAGTCGGCAAAACAAGATTCCCCTGCTTGTTGGCGGTACGGGCTTGTATTTCCGGGCATTGTTGAAGGGATTGTCAGATATGCCAGCCGCCGATGAAGAAACTCGTCGCGAAATCCAGAAGGAAGCCCTCGAGCTGGGCTGGCCTGGTATGCATGAAAAATTGAAACTTATCGATGAAGCTGCCGGCAACCGTATCAAGCCCAATGACGTGCAACGGATTACCCGAGCACTGGAAGTTTTCCGGCAAACCGGAAAGCCGATTACCGAGTGGCAGCAAAACTCCGTCCGAAATACATTTCCGTATCGTGTACTGCATGTGTGTATTGCCCCGAAAGATCGTGCCGTTTTACATGATCGTATCGCTCAACGTTTCGACATCATGCTCGAACAGGGTTTTTTGACGGAAATGCAAAATCTGATGGCAAGGCCTGAATTGAATCCGGAGGTCCCCTCGATGCGCGCCGTGGGCTATCGACAGGCCTGGCGGCATTTGGCCGGCGAAACCAATGCTTCGCAATTTCGCGAGGAGGCCGTGGCGGCGACCCGTCAGTTGGCCAAACGGCAATTGACCTGGTTTCGAGGAGAACTTGATTTACGCTGGTTTGACCCCAAAATAGAGAAGAACCAATTGGACGAAGCGCTGTCACTTTTCATCACTCGCTGATAACG
>JAYWIC010000228.1:0-5703 GCA_043789195.1 Arenimonas sp.
ATTCCAGTTCGCTACTTGAATACCCAAAAACACACCGCTCACCAGCAAGATGAATTCGATGACGATGGCGGTCCAGTTTTGTTCTTTCAATGATTGCGATAAACGGCGCAGGATCATGGTTTTACCTCGGCTTCCGTGCGAACCAGAAAGTTGCGCAAAATGGGTTTATAGTTTCTGATACCTATCAAGGCCACGCCCTGATTGGCGACCCAAAATCGCAGCTCCGGCAATAGTCTCGGGTCACGTAGATAGCCATCGAGCACCGCTTGTGCCTGCGTTTCGTCGATCGGCGAAGCGCAATTGAGCAGATATTGATGGTCAGGCGAGGGCGTTTGAACGCATACCGTCCAGATGTGGTCGGTGACTACTTGTGGGGTCAGCCCTCTTACAATCTTGCGGTATTCCGGCTGCAATGCATACAAGTAAGCGGCTGAGGCTGATCCGGCGTAGTGTCTCGATATGTCATCGCGCAGGGTCTCGTCACGGATCAAACCCAAATCGCCGCCGCTGCGCATGTCCTGGTAAGTCGAATCTGCACGGTACCATTGTAAAACCTGGCTGGCTTGGTAAAACGCCAGTACGGTTTTCCATGCCGATCCATCCACCAACTCGCCGGTTTCGGCGTAGCGGATTGCCTGTTTGCCATAAGCGGCGACCTTACCCCAATAGACTTCGCGGCGCTCAATCGTTTGCAGGTCGGTGTTGAAGTCACGTTGAATGCGGACCATGTATGCCTGTGCCCGTTCGTTGTCGGCGCGTTGCCCGTTCCAGTTCGCGACCTGAATACCGAGAAAAACACCGACCACCAGCAACACGAACTCGATGATGATGGCGGTCCAGTTTTGTTCTTTCAGTGATTGCGATAAGCGGCGCAGGATCATGGGGGATTATCTCCAGAATGTTGGGCATTGGATTTGATCAGTGCCAGCACTGCCAGGGCTTTTTCCTGCTGACGCTTAACTAAAAGCAGTTGATTTCGTGATGCAACCGCATACATTTTCATCGCAGTCTTCACCTCGGGATCAGCTGCAAATCGTTCTAGATCAAGGTCGCTCCAAACTTGTTCATTGGGGTTTCTTTCAGTTGGAATATTGGCAATCGTTTTAGTCTGGTCAAATTCAAGATACGCAACCAACGTCCCCATGAACGGTTCAACGCGCTTAACCAGCACGTCGAAGGCGGTCATCGAATAGCCAACTTGCGCGTCGTATTCCAACAATGCATTACGCAACTTGGTATTTCGAATCAGCCCCAATTGCCCCGCTGAAAGCAGTTCAATATAGGTTGCCGAACGGGGTGCGGGAATTCGGCTGTTGAAAGTATCATTCAAATCGGCAATCATTTCGCTTTTTGTGCGAGGCCAACGGTCAGTTTTCTGAAAAGCATCAAGGTCAGCCAATACGCGTAGCGTTGCCGTAGTTTTCAATTCCCATCTGGAATTATTGAGTACTAATCGCGCATCAATTTTCTCGAAGTCACTGTTAAGGCGTGTGATGAATTCCGCCTCGCGCTTATGGTCTTGCTGAGTTGCATTCCAGTTCGCGACTTGAATACCTAAAAACACACCACTCACCAGCAATACAAATTCAATAACGATGGCGGTCCAGTTTTGTTCTTTGAGTGATTGCGACAGGCGGCGTAGGATCATCGAACACTGCCTTTGACGGCTGCAATCAACGGGACAAGTTGCTTGCCGGTGGAGGCGTAATTGGAAGCCTTGGTGTCGTTTTCTGAAAGCTGGTAGCGAAGCGCCTGTTCCATGCCCGGCTCGGAGCGCAGGGCGGCGGCGGCCTTTTCAATATCCGCCGTCGGAATATCGATATCGCAATTTTTTGGCAGTGCATAGAAAACGGTGCGACCGATAGTCGCCGGCTGATCGCCGCAAGACGCTTTAATCGCCTCCTGAATCCCATAGGGAATGGTGCCCCTGACCATTTCGCGATAATGCGGCCGCGACGTAAAGCCGAGTCCTTTCGCCCAGTCATACTCGTAGTAAGCGATCAAAAGCTCGCGGGCCTTCTCGTTGCGGACCAGGTCGACGGCACCGGTGGCGACAATTTCCTCGAAAGTCGACCGGCTTTGAATGGCTTCCTGCCACTGGCTGGCTTGATACGCGCTGGTGACGAATGTTTCGGAGTCGACGGCGCCGGGGCTTTCAAATCCACGGATGGCTACCTTGGCGTAAGCGGATGCCGTTTCGTAGTAGTCCTGCAGGTACGCAACATTATTTTTCTCGCTCTCTAGGTCATCGGTCAGGCGTGCAAACAGTTCGTTAGCTCGCTTTTGCTCAGTACGCTCGGCATTCCAGTTGCTCACTTGAATGCCGAGAAAAACACCGACCACCAACAAGATGAATTCAATGACGATGGCGGTCCAGTTTTGTTCTTTCAGTGATTGCGATAGGTGGCGAAGGATCATCGGTTATTCCTTTTCTCGATACTCGCTAATAGCGCATTCGCTTGTTGGCGTAAATCCGATAATATTTTTATTTGGTTAACAGTCTTTCCCCAGACGGTTTTAGAAGCAGCTAATAACTTCGGGTTCTGAGCAAGTATTTCACTTAAATCTGCAAGATTGTTTGTATCCATGGGTGATGTGCCTGTTTCCTGCAACGCCAGCATCGCGTTATCGCAGTCAATCTGTAATTTTCTTTCTATGTCTTTTATTTCATCAATAGCCGCGTAATAAAGTTGTATCTGCTCAAGTAATTCCGCGTCCTGAATCAACCTGATGCCACCGGTATTAACGATGGTTTCATAAGTCGAGCGATTGTCATCTATGGTGCGTATATAGGCATAGATCAATCCTACTGATTTGTTTTCAATGTCGGTGAAGTCAGGCGCTTTTTGTAGTTCTATAGTACCTTCAGGTATTTTGAAACTCGTCGGTAAATATTTGCCTGTCGACTTCAATGCCAGCGCTTCCAAAATGGACATCCGCCATGTACTAATTGCTATAGTTTCATCGATTTCTATGATATCGCTGCGAATATCTTCAGCTAAATTATTCAGATAAGCGGTTTCTTGAACACTCTCTTTTCGACTTTCATTCCAGTTGGCCACCTGGATACCCAAAAACACACCCAACACCAGCAAGACAAACTCGATGACGATGGCCGTCCAGTTTTGTTCTTTGAGTGATTGCGACAAGCGGCGCAGGATCATGAAAATATTCCCTGGTAGTAGGGCCTTCTAGGCCCGACCGAAAACCCGATAAAGCAATCGGGCCTAGAAGGCCCTCCTACAAAAGTAATAAAGCGGCGCAGGATCATGGTTGTTTCTCGCTTTCCAGTCTTTTCATGAGGGCGTCGGCATGTTGTCGCAATGCGGTTATCTCTTTCATGTGGCGATTCGTGTAAATCCAGTAATTTTTCGCGGCGGCTATCAGGCGCTTGTCATCGGCAAAGGTTTTTGTTATTTCCGTTGCCGGCATCAGGTCCACCGGCGACAAGCCGGCCTGCTGCTGCGCATCGACCAGCCGCCATCGGCTATCCATCAGCGCCTTCTCGAAGCTGAGCACCGCATCGACATTCGCATAATAGGATCGGATGTCGCGGACAAGACTGGCATCGCGGAATACGCCAATGCCACCGGTATTGATCATCGTGTCGTAGGTCAGGCGATTGCCATCCAGATTGCTGAGAATGAACAAGTTGATGCCGATCGTGTTCGGGTCGTTTACATCGAAAGGCGGTGCGTCTTCGATCTCGATTTTTCCGCGCGCCGATTCAAAGCCGGTCGGCAGTTCCTGCCCGGTTGCGTTACGAAGCAGATAATTGAGCGCCGACATTCGCTTCGTGGATACACGCTGTATCCGTTCCATTTCCGCCACATCGCTTTGCAGATCTTCGGCCAGGGTGGCGAGATAGATGCTTTCGCGTGAACGATTCTCGCGCTCGGCATTCCAGTTGGCCACTTGAATGCCGAGAAAAACACCGACCACCAGCAAGACGAACTCGATAACAATGGCGGTCCAGTTTTGCTCTTTTAGTGCTTGTGAAAATCGGCGCAGGATCATTTGGTAACCCCCGCACCGGGGAACTGGGTATTCGCGGTGACCTTTCGATAATCGCGCCAATCCGCCAGCGGCAAGCTCTGCGTATTGCAGAAATTTGCCATACCGGAATAATCCGAGCCGGACGGGTTCTTGCCGGAAGCATTGAGAAACAACTCGACTTGCTCGGACGTTGGCGCGCTGCCGGCGTCAGCGATCCGGCGCATTCGCTGTTGCGCGTTGAGTGCTTCGAACGCGGTCAGCAAGCGCAGCTGGTTGATCTGGGTCAGCAGGTCCGCACGCACGACCGGGTCCAGTGCGATCGGATCACGCATGACCATCAGGCGGCCCATCAGGCTGCGGGTTTCCGCCTCATTCGAACGTGCCTGCGCCATGTCATCGCTGATCCGGCCCAGGAATGCCTGGCGTTGCGGCGCGAAGTGGCTTGCGGTGCCGTCGGCGAGCAGGGCGTCCCAGACCGGGAATCGATACGGGCGGTTGGGCATCCGCACGACATACGACAAGGACAGGTGGTTGACGGTGAATACCGGTGCCGGTTTCAGCGTTGCTGGGCTTTCCAGCACATTGAGGCCTAATGCCGCCAGTTGCGCATCCACGCAGGGACGGCTGGCATATTTTTCCGCCGACCACAGGAATATCCAGTTAATGTCGCCCCGCAGGCGCGCCTCGGCGTCCTCCACTTTGTTGCGCCAAGTCCACTCCTGCACCGCTTCATTGGCCGCCAATGCAATCACCACGCCCAGCACGACGATGACGATCTCGCTCCAGAACGCGCGCCAGCCCATCGAAGGCGAGAAGCGGCTCCAGCGCGAGCGATATGCGGACTCCGGCGCGGCGACTCCGGTATCGTCCTGCGGCTGGTTCATGGTTTTTCCTTGGCAATAACAAGCAAGGCTTCCCAGACATCTCGGTTGTTTTGCGTCATGTCCACCAAGCGGGTATCGAGATCGGCGATGCGTTGGCGCAGGTATCGAATGGTTTGCGGGTCTGAACGCAAGGCATTGGCAGCGGCATCAATAGCGTCTGCCGACAGTGTGGTTTTGCAGGGATAGTCGATAATGTGATCGAAGTTTTTATAGTCGCCGGGTTTGATGTAACGATCACCGCATTCTTTGGCCAAGGCGCGTTGCACCTCGTTGGGAATGCTCATGCGAAACAGCTCGCGATAACGCGACTCGATACCTTCCCTGACCAGATTGTCTATAGTGGTCAGGCTGTAGGCACGCACCGATACGTTTCGAAGCTCCATATCTTTAATCAGGGCGATGTTGCCGGTCGAAACCAGTTCATCATAGGTGGAACGGCGACTCGCACCTTGCTTGTACTGGCTGGCACGATAGGCATTGACGAGGAATTCCTCGTTCGACAAAGGCGTTTTGCCACTGAATGCGTTCGCCGTTTTCTCGGCGGCATCACGAATATCGCGGTGGTACGCCAGTAAAAACTGATAGCGCCAACTTTCCGCGCGCAAATCCGCAATCAGTTTGTCGGTAGCCTCGACGGCTTTCCTGTTGGTCTCGCGTTCGGCATTCCAGTTCGCGACCTGGATGCCGAGAAAAACGCCGACCACCAGCAAGACGAATTCTATGCAGATCGCCATCCAGTTTTGTTCTTTCAGTGATTGCGATAAGCGGCGCAGGATCATAGCGGTGTCCCCAATTCACGATTAATGGCAGCGATTGCTTTTTT
>JAYWIC010000229.1:0-5699 GCA_043789195.1 Arenimonas sp.
CGTTGCCCATACCAATACCTGATCATTTTTTCTGCTGACCAATGCATTGAACGGCGCGAACAAACGCTGGTATGCCAGGTTCTTGTACGACTCGGTCGTAGATACCAGCTGATAAAGGCCGCCCTCTTTCTTTAAGGCCGCACTAGCACCAATCAAAGTCGAACGTTCGCTTCTATTGGGCGGAGATTTCAATCTGATTGTCTGCCGCTTCTGTTCGATGTCGCTGCCTATGCTCAGGCCTTCGAACTTGAGACGTTTTTCTTCCAGATTGATGGTGGTCAGCACGGTCTCGTCACGTTCGCCCGGCAATAAAAGTTTTCGGCGCGGCGACAGACGCGCACCTGATAGAAAATTACCGGAAGCCAGCGATAAAGCTGGCAGTTTTTTCAAGGTACGTCCGCTGGCGGAGCGTGTGCTGATCGAAAGCGGCAGGTCATAATGCGCATTAGCCGTGTCGGCTACGATCGTGTAGACAGCATCCGGTGCAGTTTGCGCATCGCCCCATCGGGACCCGCCATACGATGACATCTTCTCTGCTTTCAGGGTGAACCCCGAAGGAAGGTTTTTTTCCAGAAGTGCAAGGCTATTGGTGTCCAGTGCTTCTGAAAAATCAAGCGTGATAGCTCTTTGCGGGTCGCAGAGCACGGCACCCGGTTTGTCGAAGGGTTCGTTAATCGGTATATAAACATTGGATCGGCTGCAGGTAATTTCGCGCAGCTGAAAAGGTTCGATTCGTGCCAGCAACATTTCTTTATCTTGTTCACCAGGTACCGGCCCCAGCGTAGTGCGCAGCCCCGGCACGATCTTGAGGCCGAGCAGGCCTTCGTCGATGTCGCCAGGCGAATATTCCAGCTCGTAGGACAGACGGTCTTCGCTGGAATTTGCCTTTGATTTCAGACGATACGGTATGCGCTTCTCGCCCAATGTCAGACTAAGGACCTGCTGTATGGCAGCAGCATCCACGCCGGGGCCCGCCATTAATTGGAAGCGAGGCTTGCCATCGACCCAGGAATCAATGTGGGCCGATATTTCGGGACTGCTGCTTGTCACCGTCTTGACGGATGGCTTTATTTCGACGCCCTCTTGTGACACCAAGCCGCCCAGCAATTCCACGCGATAAAATGAAAAAGGCTTGATCACTCCCAAGTTACGTGGAACTCGGCAAGTCAAGACGGTGTCATCATCCCAGTACCAATCGCATTGCACCTCGGGCGTAATGCGTATGTGTTCGATACGCGTTTTGCTGTGCCAGGTTTGCATTGGTTTATCAAATTCGATCTGCACACCCCATTCACCGAGCTCGATGGAATTGGCGATCGGTGCTGCAGGTTCGGCGGCCAGCGTGTTGCCGCTCAAGCTCAACAAGAGCAGCCAATAGGCATTTAGGTTTTTCATCATGACCCCTTTAATATGACCACGATGGCGACATTCGTTTTGACTGTCAAATATTTTTATGTGCTGGTAAATACATTAAAGGATGTACAGATGCCCTCCGGTCCTGCCTGCCATTGCGGTAATACAGAAAGTTACACGCGCTGCTGCGGCAAATTTCACACCGGCGAGAACGCAGCCACCGCCGAACAACTCATGCGCTCGCGTTACAGCGCTTATGTTCTAGGTCTCGAAGAGTATTTACTGGCAACGTGGCATGAAAGCACGCGTCCGGCTTCGCTGGATTTTTCCGATGCTGCAAAAACCAAATGGCTAGGGCTGGATGTGAAACGACATGTCGAGATTGATGTCGATCATGCACAGGTTGAATTCATAGCCCGCTACAAAGTGGGCGGACAATCGGCCGTGCGTTTGCACGAGATCAGTGACTTCGTTCTGGAGAACGGCAAATGGTTTTACGTGTCCGGTGCTTTTCACGGCACGTAATGCATATCAACCCGCCTGATCGTAAGCCCGCTTGATCCAGGTAATCACTTCCGCATCCACTTCTTTCGCCTCGGTCATTTTTACCTTGTGGCTGCACATGCCTTTTGGTGGCTGCTCGATCAGACGCTCGGTGCCGGCGGTGTCCTTCAAATTCAAACCAAGTTCGAATCGGGTATTGGTTGCAGGACCAAGCATCGCGAATTGTTTTTTGCGGCGAAGGCTGACGTAACCTTTCTTCGGTGCGATTTCGAATTCGCCGAATTTTTCGATTTTCGCCATCAGCGCATCATGGATCGGACGCATGCCGGCTTTCGGACCGCTGTAGATTTCATCGAGCACATCGCCGGTACTCACGCCATTTTCGGCAGCGGCGGATGCGCCGACGGATTTCAATACGTGATGCACCAGCATATTGGCATTGCCGTGGCCCATGCCCAATTCGGTTTTTAACCAGTCGCGAATTTCGCCGTGTTTGCTTTTACCGCAATTTTTTACCAGTTCGCCCAGTTGCTTCAGTGTCTTGCCGCTGCGCTTTTCGATATTCGCCAGCTGCGTGGCGATAGCTTGATCAACTGTACCCATAACCGCGCCTCCGGAATGTAGTCCGGAGGAGTTAATCACAAAATTAAATGGAAAACGACGGCTTTAGCCTTTCAAGCTACTGTCAAAAAGCGCAACGGTTCTCGCCCACGCCAGCTTCGCCGCGGCAACGTCGTAACGCGCGGTGCTGGAATCATTATGGAACCCGTGTTGCGTGCCGGGATACATGTGCAGGCTATAGGCAATCGCCTGGGCATCGAGTGCAATACGGAACTCATGGATCCCGGCATTGATGCGTTCGTCCTTGCCGGCGTAATGCATCATCAAGGGTGCTTTAACGTTGGCGATTTGTTCCGGCTTCAAGGCGCTGCCGTAGAAACACACGGCCGCATTCACTTCATTGCGTTCGGCCGCACAGCGCAAAGCCATGCCGCCGCCGTAACAAAAACCGACTGCACCGATTTTGCCGTTGCCGTCGCTGCGACTGGCGATATAGGGAATACCGGCGATGATGTCGTTATCAATCGTGGCGCGATCGGTCGCGGAAAATAAATCGCGTGCCTTTTCCTGATCCACCGGTGCACCACCGGCGACACTCAAGCCATCCGGTGCAACGGCGATGTAACCGGCCAATGCCGCACGACGTGCGACATCTTCGATATGCGCATTCAAGCCGCGATTTTCGTGGATGATCAACAATCCGGGCAATGGTTTTTTTGCTTTAGCCGGTTTGGCGACATAAGCGCGTACAGGACCCTTCGTTCCCGCGTATTCGACGTACTCGGTTTTCAGCGTTTTATCTTTCGGATCGATTTGCTGCGCGTAGGCTTCATTGGGTTCGATCAAGGGCAGCAGGACACTTGCCGCCGCCACGCTGCCGGCGATGCCCGCCAGTCTATTCAGGAAATCGCGGCGCGGCATACTGCCATGGATGTAGTTGTTATAAAGATCGATAACGCGTTGGTCCATGACACACCTCGTTTGGCTGAAATCTTGTTGATTTCGCACTATATGGGAGTTCATGTGAATTTTTTATTGCGATGCCAGCGCCTGCGTCGCATCAGCCTCACGGCGATTCTGTTGCACTGGCGCAACGATGCGTGCCGGACATAAGGCTTGGCTCCCTGGTTCACCGGCAGCATCTTGTTAGCCTCACACGGAGAAACACCATGTCACAGAACAATCTGCTTTTTTCACCCACGAACATTGGCCAGCTCGCTTTGCAAAACCGTATCGCGATGGCACCGATGACGCGCTCACGCGCGATCGGCAGTGTCCCCAACGACACCATGCTCGATTATTACCGGCAGCGTAACAGCGCCGGCTTGCTGATTACCGAAGGCACCTCGCCATCGGCTGATGGCCTGGGTTACGCCCGCATTCCCGGTATTTTCACGCAGGAACAAGCAGCTGCGTGGGGCAAGATTGCGAAAGCGGTGCAGGACGGCGGCTCGAAACTCGTTATACAACTGATGCACACCGGTCGCATCGGTCATGGCCTGAATTTGCCGGAAGGCAGCGAGTTGATCGCACCTTCCGCCATTGCGGCCGCTGGACAAATGTGGACCGACCAACAGGGCATGCAAAACCATCCTGTTCCGAAGGCAATGGATAAAAATGATCTTGAGCGCGTCAAGAACGATTATGTCCACGCCTCGAAACTCGCGATTGCCGCAGGTGTGGATGGTGTCGAATTACACGCGGCCAATGGCTATCTGCTTGGCCAGTTCCTGAATCCAAAAAGCAATGTACGCGATGACGAATATGGCGGCTCGGCCGAAAACCGTCGTCGTTATGTATTGGAAGTGCTCGATGCCGTGATTACGGAAATCGGCGCCGGTCGCGTCGGCATGCGGATTTCGCCATTTAATCCCTTCAATGATCTCGCCGCGAATTACGAAGGTGAAGAAGCCGAGTATCTGGATCTGGTGCAGGAACTGGCGAAACGCGACATCGCCTATCTGCATCTGATCGCCACACCGGGCGCAGTGCCCGACAGCACCGTGCAAACCATTCGTGAAGCATTCCCCGGCGCCTTGATGCTGGCTGGTGATTTCAATCGCGAGCGTGCCGACGCGGTATTGAATTCCGAACTTGCGGATCTCGTGGCATTCGGTCGTCCGTTTATCGGTAATCCGGATTTACCGCAACGTCTATTGAAGAATATTGAATTCAACGCTTTCAACCCGGATGCGCTTTACACGCCCGGGCCGCAGGGATACTCGGATTATCCTACGCATGCCGAATTGGCCGCTGCGTAATTTTTCGCCGATTCAAAAAAACGCCGCAATCTGCGGCGTTTTTTTGTTGGTTAATTTATGCAACGGCCCGGTTCGGTTCCGGATTGCGCCACTGCAACAGCAAATCATCCCAATGCGCCTTGGCTTTCACGAAATGGGCTTCCTTGACGTGACCGTAGCCGCGGATATGTTCCGGCACCTTGGCAATTTGAATCGCCAACTCGTAATTGTCGTGATTCAACCCGGCCATCAACTCTTCGAGTGATTTGCGGTAATCGACAATCAATTGACGTTCCATTTTGCGCTCTTCGGATTTGCCGAAAATATCAAAGGTACCGCCGCGCAGACCTTTCAGTTTCGCCAGCAGTTTGAAAGCGGTAAAAATCCATGGCCCGTATTGCTGTTTGACCAGATGGCCGTTGCTATCTTTCTTGCTGAACATCGGCGGTGCGAGATTGAAGTTGATCTTGAAATCGCCGTCGAAGGTTTCCTTGATGCGCTTTTCGAAATCGCCGGTGGTGTAGAGACGCGCGACTTCGTATTCGTCCTTGTAGGCCATGAGCTTGAACAGATATTTCGCGGTCGCTTCGGCCAGGTTCGATTTGCCCGGTGTGTGGCGAGCTTCGGCACTGCGAACTTTCTCGACGAAGGTTTTATATTGTTCGGCGTATGCGCTGTCCTGATATTCGGCGAGGAACTTCACGCGCAAGGCGATGGTTTCGTCCAGTGATTTGGCGATATTGCCTTCGCCGAGAAAGGCCGCCGAAGTGGCGATTTCGTTCGACGATGCAAAGCTCGCTGCGGTCGGAGCAGCGATAACGCCTGCGGCAGTTTTCACCACACCGATATCATGCGCTGCCATGCGGCCCCAGTTAAATGCTTTGCGATTCATTTCGACCGCAGCGCCGTTGAGTTCGATCGCGCGCATCAGGGCTTCGTGCGAAATCGGAATCAGGCCCTTTTGCCAAGCATAGCCGAGCATGAATAAATTGGTCGCAATCGCGTCGCCAATCAAAGCCATCGCCAATTCGTTGGCATCGA
>JAYWIC010000230.1:0-22704 GCA_043789195.1 Arenimonas sp.
CTTCCATGTGCCATTCAATGCTTCGGTCGACAGATCAAACGTGGTGGTCTTGTTGATGTTGTCGGTGCCGGCGCCGGTACGGTTCCAGATGTTGTACAAACTGCCATCCGGTGCGACCAAGTCCACTTTCAGGTCACCTTGGTAGGTGTGGACAATCGCAACGGTAACCGATGCCGTGCTCGGTGCATTACCGGTACGGCCAGACACCGTAATTGGGCTATCGACCGTGACGTTGTCGCTGATCGTGTAGTCAGCAGTGTTGGTATAGGTTTGCGTTGTACCGCCACCGCCGCCGGTGGTGTAGCTACCGGTCAGGCTGACACCGGAGAATGCCGAGTAAGCTTTCAGACGAACATAGTAAGTGCCAGCTTGTGCGGTCGCGATGTTGCAGGTTTCTGCATTACCCGAAGCATAAGGACGGCAGTCATACACGGTGTCGGTAGGCGCACTGCCGAACTTGACGTACATGTCAGCATCACCCGTACCGCCAGCCATGACGAACTTCAGGCCGGTGGCGCCGGCTGGCACAACCATTGTGTAGTTAACCGAGACGCCTGCAGCAGCGGAAATACCGGCCATTGCAACACCGTTAGTCAGCGTGCCGCCCGTCGGTGGTGGGGGTGGTGGTGGCGCGGTACCGCCCAAGGTATAAAGCAACAAATTAGGTGAGCCGGTTTTTGCATCAGTGACAACACCTGTGGTTGCCGACCCGGTCAGCGCCGCTACTACTTGCGCAGGGGTCGCCGTTGGATTTGCAGCGAGATAGAGTGCTGCAGCTCCGGCAACATGTGGCGATGCCATCGAGGTGCCGCTGATGGTGTTGGTAGCTGAAGCGCCGGTTGACCAGGACGACAGAATATTCGAACCAGGTGCATAGATATCTAGGCAGGTACCGTAGTTCGAAAAGCTGGAACGTGCATCGGTGTTTGTTGTGGACCCAACAGTGATTGCTGAAGCTGCGCGCGCTGGCGAATAGCTACAAGCATCGGCATTGTCATTGCCAGCGGCGACTGCCACCGTAACGCCTGCGGCCACCATGCGAGCAACTGCATCATCGGTCGCGGTAGAAGCACCGCCACCCAGACTCATATTGGCAACCGCTGGTTTGACGTGGTTGGCTGTGACCCAATCCATACCGGCAATCACGCCGGAGTTGGTACCGGAACCATCGCAACCCAATACGCGAACCGGGTGAATGGTGACGCTTTTCGCAATACCGTACGTGGTGCCGCCCACGGTGCCAGCAACGTGGGTACCATGACCGTTACAGTCATTGGTGCCATTGGCATCACTGATGGCCGTGTAGCCATTGCCCATGCGACCGGTAAATTGAGTATGCGAACCCAGCACGCCGGTATCGACGATGTAGGCATGTACGTTGGATGCGTTTGTGTTGTAGGTGTAGGAGCTATCCAGTGGCAGAGCGCGTTGGTCTACGCGATCAATACCCCAGGTCGCACCTGACTGGGTTGCGCTGGCTTGCATATAACCGTCTTCTTCAACATAGGCAACGCGGCTATCCATCAACAAATTCGCGAGCGCTGTGTCATTCGCTTTTACAACAAAGCCTCGTAAGGCATGGCTAAAGCTCTTGGTGATTCTCACGCCATGCAGCGACGCCATGTTGTTTGCCAGATCGGCAACGCGTGGTGCACTTTTTCTTTCGCCTGAAAGCGCGGCGACATCTTCTTTGAGCACAACAATATATTGGCCCGGTACTGGCTTTTTGGAGAAGCGCAGCTCGGCAGAATTGGCATCTGCAGCAGCACCGAGTGCCATTGCCGTCGCCAGTACTAAAATGGTTTGCTTGATAATCACGTTTTTGTATCCCCGGAAAAGTTGAAAAAAATACCGTTCGCACGGCATGAAATACTCGGCCAACTTCGCTCGGACCCCCACCCCCCAAACACACGCTCTCCCCTGCGAAGCAATTGCCTCGTTCGAGAGAGGTGGTAGAGCTTTCGTGCCCGCACGACGTGAATCACATCACATAAAATTCACGTGGGGTGGAACCTAACGTGACGCAATTCACAGGTCACGCTGCACTGCAGCAGAACCTTCAATCTGCTTTATTCGTTGATTTTTTTTGACAATACGACCATCAACGAAGCATAAACGCCATCATTTCTCATATTCAACACCAATGTAAAAAAATTGTTTAGCCCCTTTGCGCGAATGCAATGCTCGTGAATTTATGGATAAAACGTCTATTACACCCCCGTGATGCATTGCCGATTAAAAATTGTCGGCCAAAGAAAAACCCCGGCCGAAACCGGGGTTTTGTTTTGCTCCTTTCACCATGATGGATCAGTTTGAATCGACATCGAGACTAAGCAATTCAGCATGACGCTCTTTTGCTTTTTTCGGCGCGCCGCCGGCCTTGGTGCTGGCAATTTAATATTGCGAGCTGATTTGAGCAACGTTTTGTTTTTGTAGATCAACACGTGTTGCGGCATTTGCCGATACAGCTGCAAAGACAAGCCATAATGGCGAAAGAGCAATAACGCTCGTCGCACGATGGCGATTCAATGTCATGTTGCGATGTCCCCGGAAGTGGAAGTGAAAAACCGCAGATGCGGAAATGTTTTTATCTAACACTACGTCCGGCCCCCCGACACACACGCACTTCCCAGCAAAGCTCTGGCTCTGTTCGAGAAGGCTGGTGTGGGTTTGCGCGCCCGGAGGTCGTGATGAACTTCATATATTCATCACGCGGACGTAACGTGACCTGCGTGAGACGTCACGCTGCATTACAACATTGGCGACATTGAGTCGCGCTTGTTGCTTTTAATTGACGAAATTAAGCACTTGGAACGATGAGTTCAATAAAACGGCTTAACCGAATGTTTTGAATGTCTTGGGCTTGCGCAACTGGACAAAGGTCCCGATGAGTAACAACAAAGGCCCACCATAATAAGAAATCTTGATAAGCGCAGGAATTTCCTTGAATAAATGATCCATCGCCACATAGGGATTGGCGATCATAACGGGGAACATGCCCCCCACCTCGCCTTGCGCATATTGGATGGCTGCCTGTTTCCAGCCAGCCATGTCAAGAATGCCTTGGCCCGAGGTGATGTAGCACCACGCAAGAAAACTGAAAGTGGAAGTGCGTTCACTGACCAGCGCGCCAACCTCTTGCGTACTCGCCAAACCTCCCCAGAAGTAAAGGCTGTGAGCCAGCATGGCGAAAGCAAGAATAAAACAAAGCGGCGTCCAAATTCGTTTCATCGGTATTCCCCTCGTCAATACACCTACGATTTATAACATACCCGTTTCCAGGCGCGCAGCATCCGACATCATGCTCTGGTTCCAAGGCGGATCAAATACCAGATCTACATCGGCTTCGAAAACCGTGGGTACACGTTCGACCTTCGTTCGAACATCCTCCACAAGAATGTCGCCCATGCCACACGCCGGCGCGGTGAGCGTCATTTTGATATTCACTTTCCGCGATCCATCTTCAAGACGCTCGATGTCGCAATCATAGACAAGACCAAGCTCAACGACATTGATGGGGATTTCCGGGTCGAAACAGGTACGTAATTGTTTCCATACCAACACTTCCACCGCATCATCATCGGCTTCGTTTTCAAGCTGCAACGCCTCGGGAGGATCCTTGCCAAGAGCATCGGCATCGTCGCCGGCAATCCGGAACAAATTGCCCTCGACAAAGACGGTAAATGAGCCGCCCAGCGCTTGAGTGATATAGCCGACGCTACCCGCGGGCAAGGTGACCTTTTCTCCCTGTGGAACAAGCACGGCAGCGCAATCACGCTCAAACTTTACCGGCTCACTGGTTCTCGAATAACTCACGGGGTTCCTATCGCTCTATAACGGGATGGGCTATTTTAACGTTTGTTGATGCCGGGACGGTGTTTTGTCGCAAAATTCTCGCAAACTCTGGTTTTGGCCTTGCCTGGCATGGAGCCTGGGTGTTTTTAGCATGATTGGTATCTGGATGACGGTGAGTGTCTGGCTGGACCAACCATGCCTCTGGATGGCCGTCCTATCGGCAATCGATATTAGATTACTTCTGCGTTTTACCGGCATCACCCCGGGCTGGCCCCGATTCATGGGTGTGATTATCGGCACACTACTGATAAGCGTTGCCGCACAATGGCTGATCGCCGCCAATGCTTTCGGCCTCGTGATGGGCTTGCTACCGCTCGAATCTGCCCAAATGGTGGGCCCAGTGCTGGTGTGGGAATTTACTCGTCTGCGAATCACGACCTATGAGCTGGCATATCTCCCAGTTTCGATAGTTCTTGCGTGGTACCTGGGAGTGCGACACCCAAAATAAAACATCGCGCCGAAGCGCGATGTTTGTTCAACGTTCCATCATTCAATAACTCAGTGCCCGCCATCCAGCGCTTTCAATTCCGAAATCAATTGCGCAATCGCGGCGGCGCCATCGCCGTACAACATGCGCGTGTTGTCCTGATAGAACAAGGCATTCTCGATCCCGGCAAAACCGGTACCCTTGCCGCGTTTGATGACAATCGTGTTTTTCGATAGCGATACGTCCAGAATCGGCATGCCGTAAATCGGCGAAGCCGGATCGGTTTTCGCTACCGGATTCACCACGTCGTTGGCGCCAATCACCAGACTGACATCGGTGTTGGGGAACTCGGGATTGATATCTTCCATATCGGCGATCAGGTCATACGGCACGCCGGCTTCCGCCAGCAATACATTCATATGACCCGGCATGCGGCCAGCCACCGGATGGATGGCGAATTTCACTTTTACGCCACGCTTCATCAGTTGTTGCGTCAGCTCCCAGACCTTGTGCTGGGCCTGGGCAACGGCCAGACCATAACCGGGCACGATCACCACGCGTTCGGCATACGCCATCATCGCGGCAACATCGCCGGCTTCGATCGATTTTTGTGAGCCGCTAATTTCCTGCAGCTCGCCACTGCTGCCGAAATTGCTGAATAGCACGCCACTGATTGGACGGTTCATCGCTTTTGCCATGAGCTGCGTCAACATGGTACCGGCAGCACCCACCACCATGCCGGCGATGATCAAAGCTTCGATGCCGAGCACGTAGCCTTCAAATGCCACCGCCAAACCTGTCAATGCGTTGTAAAGCGAGATGACGACCGGCATATCGGCACCGCCGATGGGCAATGTCATCAATACACCGAACACCAATGCAGCGACAAAGAAACCGATGATGATCGGTTGCTGCATGAAAAATATGACACCAATGCCCAACAAAACTGATGCCAGAAAAACTAATCCGTTAAACCATTGCTGGCCGGGAAAAGTGAATCGTCTGTCCATTCGGCCATCAAGTTTGGCCCATGCGATAATCGAGCCCGTCAGTGAAATCGAGCCAATCAGGCCGCCGACGACAGCCAACACCAGAGTTGTTTGCGAAGGCATTTCCGCGGCGGTACCGCCGGAGAATTTCATCAGTTCGATAAAACCAATGGCAGCCGCCGAACCACCGCCAAGGCCGTTATACAAGGCCACCATTTGCGGCATATCGGTCATGGCGACTTTTTTTCCGGATACCCAAGCGACGGCCGTGCCCAATACAACGGCAATCAGAATGAGTGAAAGGTTATGCAAGCCAGGGGTTAAAAATGTGGCGAGAGTCGCCAGCAACATACCGACACCTGCCCATTGAATACCGCTGCGAGCCGTCACGGGCGAAGCCATGCGCTTGATGCCGAGAATAAACAGAAGAGCGGCGCCCATGTAGCAGGCATCGACTAAAATTGGCAAGAAGGATTCCATTACTTGTCTCCTTCTTTCTTGCTGGATTTGAACATTTCCAGCATCCGCTCGGTCACCACGTAACCGCCAGCGGCATTGCCTGCGCCCATCAAGACGGCGATAAAGCCGATGATTTTTTCGAAGGTGGTATCGGCATGACCGAGCACGACCATCGCACCGACCAGAACAATGCCGTGGACGAAGTTCGAACCCGACATCAAGGGGGTATGCAGAATCACCGGCACGCGGCCAATAATTTCATAGCCGGTAAATGCTGCCAGCATGAAGACGTAAAGCGCGAGAAAACCATCCATTGACGAAACTCCTGATGTGCTGGGCTAATCATAACCGTTAGCTGAATATTCTGGGCAATAGGTCAACGATTTTGGCTAGACCGCGTTTTTATCGTTGCCCCAATGAAAAGGAACCGGCACTATGAAATCCATGTTTTGGCTCTCGATTCCGCTTTTACTCTGTGCCGGCCTGACTCAGGCTGCCGACCGCGGCGACCGTATGGAACGTCGCTGGGATCTCCGTGGCGATGTCATCGATGCCCGGCTTGATGCCCGAGCCGCACGTCAGGATGCCTTGGGTCACGAACAACGCGCGAACAAGCTTGATCGCCGTGGCGACCAGATCGATGCCCGTTACGACCGCATAGGCCAACGTCGCGAGAACCGTTTTGACCGCCGCCATCACCACTAAGATGATTTTCGGGCAGGACGGCTCGAACGAGGTCACCGCCGAAGAGGCGGTAATTCGTTTGCCCGCCACCCTGGATGAATTTTTGGCCGGCGTCGAGCGTCGTGCCTTTAGAATGGTTGAGCTTGCGCTGGGCCATCGCGAAGATGCCATGGATGTCGTGCAGGACGCCATGATCAAGTTGTTGCAATATCGCGACAAACCGGCGGCCGAATGGTCGCCGTTGTTCTGGAGCATCCTGCGCAGGCAACTAACCGACAAACATCGTCGCAATACCGTCAAAAAACGTGTCATGCAATTTTTCGGCAAATCGGATGAAAACGATAGTGATCCGATCGAGTTATTGCCCGATCACAATGAAGACCCGCTTCGTCGCCTGACCGATGAGAACGCCTGGGACGCCTTGGGCAAAGCCTTGCGTGCACTGCCCGCGCGGCAACGCGAATGTTTTTTACTGCGCGAACTGCAGGGGCTCAGCGTACTTGAAACCGCCGCCGCCATGGGATGTTCCGATGGCTCGGTAAAAACCCACTTGTCGCGTGCGATGAGTGCATTAAGAATTCACTTGGAGGACTGGCAATGACCGATCCTATTTCAAATAAATCCCGTGCGGTGTTCGAACACTCGGTCGCCACGCTTGATGTTGCCACCGCCAATCGTTTGCGTCTGATGCGTCGCGATACTTTGTCGCGGCAAGCCCCTGGTCGGTTCAAGGCATTCCTGATACCGGTATCGGCAAGTCTCGCGATTGCCTTGGGCGTTGCGTTGTTTTTACCCCAGCTTCAGTCGGCCAAGGCCTTCACCGAACAAGACACCGTGTATATCTCAACCGAGGACGATGCTGACGCTGAAATGCTGGCGTGGCTGGCGGACGCTCCCGTTGAAGTCTCATCTGACATGGAAGGTAGCTTGTGATGTTGCGAACATTTTTTCTTGCTTTATTGCTGCTTTCCCAAAGTGCAATTGCACAACAAGCCGCAGTGCCGGAAGGCGTCAGCGTCCCTAGCTGGAAGCAATTAAGCACCGAACAGCAACAAGACCTGCAGCAATTTTCCCAGCGCTGGGATTCAATGCCGGCTTCGCGCCGCGTACAAATTCTCGAGCGATATGATCGTTGGAAAAAACTTCCGCCACAGAAGCGTGAAGCCATGCGTGAGGGCGTGCAGAACTTTCAGGAAATGACGCCAAAGCAGCGGCAGAACATGCGTGAAAGCATGCGTTATGTGAGAACACTTCCCCCAGAAGAACAGAAACGCTTACGCCGTTTGTGGGCGTCGCTATCACCGCAGCAACGCACCCAATGGCTGGAAGCGGGCGGGCCGGGTATCGCGCAGGAGCCGAAGCCGTAATTTGAGCCGGGCCTCGGTCCGACATAACCATTTACGCCATCGGTATAAAGCTTCGGGCCGGGGCCCGACCTACAACTCCTACGCGGTTTTATTGACGCCGTCATGTGTCAAACAGGTTTTCGCTATCAGCTCGTCATCCCAATCGAGTTTGAATGCACCTTCCTTGTCGATCATCAGCGACAGGAAATTAAACACATTGCGTGCATACATTTCACTGGCATGCATCGCGCCCATGCTGGCGAGATTCAAGGGGCCAGAAATCATGACGCCATTGGTTTCGTAATTTTCACCTGGCTTGGTCAATTCGCAATTGCCGCCGGTTTCTGCCGCCAGATCCACAATCACGCTACCCGGCTTTAAATTGGCCACCATCGCAGCAGTAATGATTTTTGGAGCAGGACGACCAGGAATGGCAGCGGTCGTTACGATCACATCGACGTTTTTCAGATGTTCGCCAAGGCGACGCTGCTGCTCGGCACGTTCCTCATCGGTCAGGGCGCGTGCATAACCGCCCTCACCTGCCGCCGATACGCCGAGATCCAGAAATTTGCCACCGAGTGATTCGATTTGTTCGCGAGTCTCGGGTCGCACATCGAAACCTTCCACCTGCGCGCCCAAACGACGTGCGGTCGCAATCGCCTGCAGACCCGCAACACCGGCACCCACAATCAATACTTTCGAGGGACGAATGGTACCTGCGGCCGTGGTCAGCATCGGGAAGAAACGCGGCGCCAATTGCGCGGCCAGTAATACCGCTTTGTAACCGGCCATACCCGCTTGCGACGAGAGCACATCCATCGCCTGGGCGCGCGTGGTACGCGGTAATTTTTCCAGCGGGAAGGCACTGATTTTCTTGTCGATGAAACTTTGCACGCGAGCGGGATCGGCATGCGGGGCCAGCAAGCCCATCACTACGGCGCCGGATTTCAATTTTACCAAATCGGAATTGGGTGGTGTTTGCACGCAAATCAAAATATCCGCGGCAGCAAGGATCTCATCGCGCTTGTCGGAAATTTCCGCACCGATATAATTTTCGTCCGTGAAGTGCGCGCAAAGCCCGGCTCCGCGCTCGATCACAATACGTGTTTTGAGCGCGAGCAATTTTTTGCAGGTTTCCGGCGACAAGGCGGCACGGCGTTCGCCGCTTGCAGTTTCTTTGACAAAAACGATTGTGACCGACATGCGCGTTATCCCCAAGACAATGCCCCGCTCATTAGCGGGGCGATGTAGGGATGCTACCGGATTTAACGCTAATCCATCAATAAATCGAACGATTTATCGGGAATCGGTTCTTACTCCTGACTCAAGTCTTAGCCGACTTCCGTTTTCAGGCGACCCATGACGCTTTGCATGGCTTGATCGAACATATTTTCCTGCTCACGCACCACTAACTTGCCTTGTTTTTTCATGGCAGCCAATTCTTCCAGCGAGGCGACCAATACGCGTACGCCACGACGATTCACGAACATCAGACGCGAGGAAATCGGGCTGATCCAGGAAAGTTTTGCCGGATGCAACTTGTCATCATCGGCCGTCAGGTGAACCCACATGCCAACCGCAAGATTACGCAATACCGGAATGTCTTCGACGTCGTAGTCCAGATCATCCTTGTTCGATACCACTTCAAGCACGGGTTTGCGTGCTTCTTCAATAGGCGCCGTAATTTCAATCGTTGCAGGTTGCTGGATCATCGATTCCATGCTGATTTGCAGCCCACGTATCGTCTGGTGTGCTGTCTCGCCAGTAATACCCGAGCTGGACAACACGGTTTCCAGCGGCTCACGCATATTATTGATAGCCGAACCAATGGCATTGCGCTTTGGATTGGCTTCCGTGGGCAACAACTCGAGCAAGGCATCCGCTACACCCAAGGCAGAATTCCAGGGAGCGCTGCCAGGGCCTTCACGCAGGGCAATCATTGATAAATGATGCGCCCAAGTCCGGCTGAAAAAATCATCGAGTGCGACGGGTAAGTTCAAACCGGCAAGGCGGCTGGACAACTCTGCCGTTGCGAGCGTACGCGCTTGTTCCAAGCGCTCCTGACCACGTTGCGCCTCGGTCGCACGACGTTCCGCCAATTCCATGCGGCGACGATGCTGGTCAAGGAAGCTGCGAAGCTCCTGTTCCAATGTTTCAAAAATGGCGATGTCTTCGTTGAATTCTGCTACCAGGGTGTCGACAGTGTTCTCTGCTTTATTAAGCAATTCACGTTCTTGCGGACCTTCGCCTTTATTGCCTTCGACGGCTTCTGCCAGCGAGTTCAGCAAACGGCGAGCAGGATGTCCTTTATTCATAAACATCCGGCGATCGATCACGGCCGCTTTGACATAGGGCACCACCAGACGCGACATCAGACTGCGTGCCAACTGTTCGAAATCACGTTCGTCGAACATGACGTCGAACATCATGCCCACCAAATCAACGGCATCTTCGTCATCGGGGCTCAGGCGAACCTGATCGGCAGACAAGCCGATACTTTTTGCACTACGCAACATTTCATTTTTGAGGTCGTGCGCGAGGGACACTTTCGGGTCCTTCATGGCATCTTCAACGGCTTTTGGCACCTGATTTTGCAAAATGGAAAGAATCGACATCATTTCCGGCATCGCCATCGGCCGTGCGTTTGAATTGGCGACGTGAGACTCAGAGCCAGTTTTTCTGTCAGCTGTGCCAGCGCCCATTTGCGGCCTGAACGTGTGCAACATTTCACACAGGGCTTCAAACATTTGCTTGTCGTCGCCAGCAGACTGGGGACGGCGGTCTACGGCAACCGGAGCAGGCTCGGGAGTTGCAATCAATGGACGCGGGTTGCCCAGTTCGGCGCGAATGCCGGCAGCCGACATGCGGGCATTCAGTTCGGTCAGCAAGCTGCCCAAGCTTTGCACCAGTTCGCGTTCGAAGTATTTATAAAGCACCACGCGCACACTGGAAGGAAGCTGCACATCCCGCTGTGCCACATAAATTGAATTGGCCAAACTGGTGGCGCTTAAGGGATTCAACTCGGCCGGCAGAGTCCGCAATCCCACCAATGCACCGAAACGCTGGGCGATAACATCCAGTGCAGGGCCGTGAGCACTGACGATGGCTTCAACGACAAATTCGGATGCCAGTTGCACTTCCAGTTCGTCATCGGCCACCAGACTCAATACCTGGGACGATGCCAACGGGGATAGTGTGCCGACCCGCATGGATTCAAAGCTGGTTTCAAAATGCCGTTTAAAACCATTTTCCAATGCCGTGCGCGCAACGCGCAGCAAACGCATAGAGTCCATATGTTGTGGGCCGGCAGGACCCTCATCTTTCTGGGCAAGATCAAAGAGACGATCGTCAGCTTTTCCCAACACGCGGCCAAGCACCATGGCTAAATGGCTGATGGTATGTTTACGCAAGGTATTGAAAAGCTCGGGATCGTTTTGATACGACCGTTGTCCTTGCACTTGGAAATCATTCTGGCTCATGCGTTTCTCTGGGGTTGAACTCTAGAACTCTGGGGGGATGAGTACTCTTGGCAAGGCTAAAATAGGATGTCGGACAAATATAATCTGTGAACGACCACTCACTTTTTCGCACTTGCCCTTTGGATGTTAATATTTGTTACATGAATCTCATAAAAATGCTCGATCAGCGTAGATCAACGCCTTCACGAACACTGCATGGGCCTGGTCCTAGCCCGCAGGAGCAGCATCAAATGCTGAAATCAGCGCTGAGAGTACCAGATCACGGCAAGCTGGTACCTTGGCGTTTTTTGAGGATAGAGGGTGACACACGTTTAGCTCTCGGCAAGCTTCTGGTAGAGCGCGCGCTCTTAATTGACCCAAATGCGCCAAATGCCGTGATTGAGAAAGATCGCGCCAGATTTTCATTTGCCCCCTTGATCATCACCGTCATCGCAAAACTGACACCCAACCACAAAGTGCCCGTGCAGGAACAAATTCTCTCCGGTGGCGCAGTTTGTTTCGCACTGCTACAAGCTGCACAGGGTCTTGGGTATGGCGCGCAATGGCTAACCGGTTGGGCAGCCTATGATCCTGTTATCACTACAAAACTGGGCATTGGGGAAAACGAACGCATTCTCGGTTTCATCCATATCGGCAGTGTCAGCGACATTGCACCGGAACGCACACGCCCAAATCTGGAAGATTTGTTGAGCGATTTAAACCTGTGAGCGCTTCGCCGACCTATCTCGTCGATTCGAGCCTCTATATTTTTCGTGCATGGCATTCGATGCCGCCAGAATTTGACGACGTGCATGGCAATCCGGTGAATGCCGTGCATGGCTTTACCCGTTTCGTGCTGGACTTCGTCGAAAAAGTAAAACCGCAACGCTGCGCGTTTGCCTTCGATGCATCGCTGGAAAGTAATTATCGAAACGAGTTATTTCCTGCCTACAAGGCGAACCGTGATCCCGCACCGGAAGAATTGAAACGACAATTCGCCTACTGTCAGGAAGTTTGCGCGGCGCTCGGATTTCCGGTGTTGGTTGACGGTCATTACGAAGCAGACGATTTGATCGGTACTGCCGCAAAACTTTGTCGCGATGCGGGACATAGCATCACCATTATCTCGGCGGACAAGGACTTGTCGCAATTGCTCGATACGGGTGATTCACAATGGGATTTCACCCGCAACGATCGCTGGGACTGCGAGGGCGTCAAGGCCCGCTATGGCGTGCATGCCCACCAGATTGCCGACTATCTCGGCCTGACCGGCGACGCAGTCGACAATATTCCGGGCGTTCCGGGCATCGGCCCGAAAACCGCAGCCACCTTGCTCGGACACTTCGGCAGTCTGGATGCCTTGCTCGAACGTGTTGCCGAAATCCCCTACTTGCGCATACGCGGAAGTGCTCAGCACGCGCAACGCCTGAAAGAACATCGTGACATTGCCTTATTGTCACGTCAGCTCGCCACCGTTATTTGCGACGTCCCCCTGCCCGATACTTTTTCGCTGGCCGCTCGCAACGCCGCTCAGCGCGACTTGCTCATTCCGTTATGCGAAAAACTGCGTTTCGGTCCCATGACGCGTCGTCGATTACTGGAATTACCGCTAGAATGAAATCCATGGACAATACCGACTTGCTTTATGAAGGCCATTATCTGCGTTTGAAAAAACGTGGAAACTGGGAATACGCAGAACGCACGAATGCAGGCTCTGCCGTCATCATCATCGCGGTGACACCCGATGATAATTTATTGTTTGTCGAGCAGTTTCGCATACCGATGAATGCTAACACGATCGAAATGCCGGCAGGATTGGTCGGCGATCAGGATGAAAACGATACCTTTGAATCTGCGGCCAGGCGCGAGCTATTGGAAGAAACCGGCTGGCAAGCCGATGACGTGAAAGTATTGATGATCGGCCCGAGCTCGGCCGGCATGAGCAACGAGATCATTGCCTTCGCGCGCGCACGGAAACTCACGCGCATCCATGCCGGCGGCGGTGATGCCAGCGAAAATATCACCGTGCACGAAGTTCCCGTCAACGATGCGCCTCGCTGGCTGGCGCAAAAAATGGCCGAAGGTTATTCGATGGACCCGAAACTCTGGGCTGGCCTTTGGTTAATCGATAAAAATCCGGACGGCAGTCCTGCGTAACGCGAGACACTTTATTTTCATCGATTGTAGCTTTTCAGCAATTTTCGTTACGCCACTCACGTGGTGACATCTGACAGCGCACCCTGAAGGCACGAGAAAATGCTGCCATGCTGCCATAGCCAAGTTCATCGACAATTTTTTTCAACGGCTGACCTGCGCGCAGTTTTTGCTGGGCCAAACTAAAACGCCATTGCGCCAGATATTCGCCGGGCGTGGTAGCCAATGTTTGTTTGAAGCTTGCCGCGTAAACGCTACGCGACATTCCGGCTTCTTTCGCCAGCTTTTCCAGCGACCAACTTTCCGCAGGTTGCGTGTGCATCGCGACCAGTGAGCGGGCAATTTGCGGTTGCGCCATTCCCGCCAACAAACCACTCGGCAGATGCTCACGATTTATCAGCACTCGAAAAATATTCACCAGCACGACTTCAAATAATCGATCTACAATCACTTGACGCCCGCAACGCTGATTAAAAGCTTCGCGAAATAAAATATCGAGTAGCACTTCGGCATCATCCAGTTCGGATAAAGGCAAAATCAGAAAAGCTGGCAACGATTGCACCAATGGATTATTCACGCCGCCATTGAATTGGATATTCGCACACGTGAGCTCGACTCCGGTTTTTTCATCACTAATAAAGCGATGAAAATACGGTCGCGGATAAAACAATAAGCTTGGCTCGGTGACCGAAATAATCAATTCCCGCTGATGTTCAATTTGCAATTGGCCACGTTGCAATAAATGCAATTGACCCAGGCCTTTTTGCGGCTCGAAATCATTGATGCCGCATAGCGCGCCCGAGTGAAACATCTGGGCAGACACAGTGAAATGCTTTAACAAGGCTTCCAGACGATCCATAGAATTCAGGACTTAAAGTTAAATAAATAGGATTATTAAGACTATTTCATCCCGAATCATTTGGCAAACTGCTCTCCGTGCCACATGCACGTCAAACCATCCCTCTAAAGGAAAGCCCATGTCCCGCGTCCCATTAATTAATGCTGAAAACACCACGCCTAATCGTAAGGCCCTGCTCGATCAAGTTCACCAAGCCTTTGGTGCCACACCCGCGATGTTCCAAGCCGTTGCCAATTCCCCTGCGGCTCTCAAAAGCATGTGGGGCTCGTTTGGTGCCATGGGCAAAGGTGTGCTCGGCGCCAAGCTCGGCGAAAAAATTGCCATTGCGGTAGCTAATCGAAATTCGTGTGAATATTGTCTCGCTGCGCACACTGCTTTAGGCGAGGGCGCTGGTGTGAGTGCCGAAGATATGAGTGCTGCCCAGTTGGGTCAATCTACTGATCCGAAAACTGCCGCCGCACTAAGTTTTGCCTTGAAGCTCGTGAATAATCGTGGGCAAGTTTCTGACACGGATACTCAAGCACTACGCAATGCCGGATTCAATGATGAAGAGACTGTTGAAATCATTGCCCATGTAGCACTCAATCTGTTCACCAATTACATCAATATTGCACTGGATGTACCGGTGGATTTTCCGAAGGTGCAACTGCGAAATGCGGCCTGATTGCTTGGGTTCGCAAGCTGCATCGCAATATCTGTATATTGCGATAGCAGTCAATCGATCAGGAGCTCGCGCTCCTGATCTTCAAATGTGAAGCTGGAACTACTAATGAATATCAATAAAAGCTCTGCCCCAGCGCTACAGGTCTCAAGCTGGCTAAATACCGATCGTCATATCAGTTTGGATGACTTGCGAGGTAGCGTGGTTGTACTACACGCATTCCAAATGCTTTGCCCTAGCTGTGTATCACATGGTATTCCGCAAGCAAGTGCAATTCACAATACTTTTCCTCGAAACGAGGTTGTCGTTATTGGCCTGCACACGGTGTTTGAGCACCATAACGCGATGGGAAAGGAAGCCCTTGAAGCCTTTGTGCACGAATATAAAATAAAATTTCCAATTGGCATTGATCAAGCTTCAGCTAACAACCGCATACCATTGACCATGCAAGCCTACGGCTTGCAAGGCACACCCAGCATTGTCATTTTCGATCGAAGCGGCCAGATTCGTTTGCAACATTTCGGCCGCATAGATGATCTACAGCTCGGAGCCATTATTGGGCAACTAATAGCCGAGAGGAGTACCAGTGCAATCAATACGCCATCTGAAGCATCAAAAAATTCCGGATGCGATACGAATGGCTGTAGCCAGGATTAGTCGATTCACTCAACGGTAACTATCGGTCGCTTCAATCAATGCCGAGGCATTTTCAATGCAGTCAGTCGTGCTTTGTAGGTTGGTGCCCTGGCCCAACGCTTTTAATCGACTGCGGTGTTGCTGATGGATTCTCGCAATCGTTTGTCAGGCCAAGGGCGCCGACCTACGGCTTTATCGATAGCTATCCGTCGCCTCAATCAAGGCCGATGCATTTTCAGGTTCGAATGCCGAATGCCCGGATGTCGGTGAAATCAGCAATTTCGCTTCCGGCCATGCCTTGTGCAAATCCCAGGCATTGGCAATCGGGCAGACTACGTCGTAACGGCCATGCACGATCACGCCGGGAATGCCTTTCAATTTGTGTGCATCGCGCAGCAGTTGTCCTTCCACCTCGAAGAATCCGCCGTTGACGAAATAATGGTTTTCGATGCGGGCAAAACTCAGGGCGAAATGGGCGTCCTGATGACTGTTGATAAAGTCTTCGTCCTGCAACATGAAACTTGTCGATGCTTCCCAGATTGACCATGCCTGCGCCGCTTCCAGTCGCACGCTTTCATCTTCCGACGTCAACCGGCGATGGTAGGCAGAAATAATATCGCCACGTTCCACTTCTGGAATCGGGGCGAGATATTTTTCCCAGGCATCGGGAAATAGACGCGAGCAACCTTCCTGGTAAAACCATTCCAGTTCCCATCGACGCAACAGGAAAATTCCGCGCACGACCAATTCGCTGACGCGTTCGGGATGTTTTTCCGCATATGCCAGAGCCAGCGTAGACCCCCACGAACCACCGAACACCTGCCAGCGATCGACACCCAAATGCTCGCGCAATTTTTCGATATCGGCGACCAAAGTCCAGGTCGTGTTATTGATTAAATCGGCATGCGGTGTTGAACGCCCCGCGCCGCGCTGGTCGAGCAAAATAATGCGGTAAGCGCGTGGGTCATGAAATTGGCGAATCTTGGCGCCACAACCGGCACCGGGCCCACCATGCAAAATAACGACTGGCTTACCGTGTGGATTGCCGCACTGCTCGTAATACATGCGATGGCGGGAATCGACATTCAAAAAACCTGAATCAAACGGTTCTATTTCGGGGTACAAAGTGCGCATGTTGCCTCCTGGTGAATGACGGTAGTTTAACAGTCAGTATCACGGGGCTTGCGAGTTTCCCCACTTCGGTTATGCTCAAGGCTTATGGACATGCCCACCAAGCACTTAGCGATCGTGGGCGCTGGGAGTCATCGCCCCCCGGCAGGCACACTGCCCCCTTCTGAAAGCCACTATCCCCGCGTTCTTTCACTCGATGCCCATGGCCGCATTCTCGATTGGATGCACTGGCAAGATGCAGTCTGCTTGTATGTTCGTGGCGCCGTCTCCTGGACGCTCGGCGAACCTTGCATGACGGTACACGGTGGCCAAAATCGCTTCACCGGCGAACAGAGCGTGATCGAGCTGCATCCGATTGTCGCTGCACGCGGTCACGCCAAAAACATGGCGCTCTCGCCAACCCCCGCACTCACCAACACGGCATTGTTTGCACGCGATGCTTCACTGTGCATGTATTGCGGCAAAGAATACAGCAGGCACTCGCTGACCCGCGACCACGTGATGCCGATTTCAAAAGGCGGCCGTGACATCTGGGAAAACGTCGTCTGCGCCTGCTTCCATTGCAACTCCCGTAAAGGCGGCCGCACGCCACAGCAAGCCGGCATGCCGCTGCTTGCCGTACCCTTTCGTCCTAGCTGGGTGGAACACTTGATTCTGTCGAATCGCCACATTTTAGCCGACCAAATGGCCTTCCTGAAAAACCACTTGCCCAAACGTAAGCGTGGCTTGAGCTGACCCGGCATACCCGCCGTTCATCAAAAATACGGCTTGTTTGTAACAAGATTTAACTTTGCGCATAGCCTTTAATATCAAGGGCTTGACTATCGATTTCCAACCCGTTGTGTGCTTTGGTTCACGGCCTGCAAAAACAAGATTGACGACACTCCGCCCCACGGCCAAACTTCAGCTATATTCCGAGTGTCGAATACGGCACCTATGCTTCCGGGGACTGCGTCAATGAATGCCAACACCGTTTGTTTTTCAGGGTTTTCGCGAGAAGACGAGGCACAAGTGCTGTCCGCATTTGACCAAGCCAATATGCGTCTGCCCAAACGTTGGGCGGCGACTAACGAAAAAGAAGCAGACGTCATCGTCATCGACATGGATACCGTTTACGGCCACATGACTTGGCTCAAAGCCAATGCTGCCGGCAAGATTACAGCCGCTGTCACAACCTCGGACCGCGCCGAAGCCGATCACATGTTACCCAGGCCGGTGACCCTCGATAGTCTGGTGCATTTGCTGGCCTCCCTGTCTAGCCAAACGGCAAGTGCCGTACCCATTGCGCGTACCACTGGACAGCAAGCAGCCATTACTCCTGAGATGCTGAGCGCGCGTAGCACGGGACAACAAGCCGTTTTCACCAGCTCCGAGCCAAGCACCCGCGCAGAAACACCCTCTGTCGTAATGGCAGCAATGCCTGCCCCTGCAGCACGCATGACGACCGGTACTCAAGCGGCAATGCCTGCATTGGCACCGAAAGCCCTGAAATTGCTGGATTTCCTGAAACCAGGCGTGTTGAATGGCCCTGTCAAAATTCAATTGAACGATGCCCCATTGCTGGTACTTGACACGGAAAGCCAGGTTTATCTGGGTAGCAATTCGCTAAAGCCTTACATGGTTTATGGCTCGGCCACATTGATCGAAGCGGACTTTATTGCCATTGATAACGACGAATTTGAACAATTAAGCAAACAACTCGGCGGTTCACACCCACTGTCGCGATTGTCCTGGCTGGCAGGTTTGGTTGGCGGCAATGGTCATTTGCTACCGGCCTACAACCCCAACAGTCTGTTTAAACTCAACAAATGGCCACAAACAGAACGTGAATTTCCGAAACACTTCCGTATTGCGACGGTCATGATGAAAGGCCCCGCCAAACTTACCGATATTGCCGAACAATCAGGATCCAGCCTTGCCGATGTGACTGACTTTGTGAACGCCAACTTGATCAGCGGGCACGCTAGCGCCTGAATCAAGACATTTAGGGGCTTTTAACTTGCCCTCTCGACTGCGGCGCGGGACAATTCACTCATACGTGAAATCCTGAAGAAGTCTTTGATGAACGCCGAGCGTTACCCCTACTTGTCGCAAATAGCCGTCCCGGCGGATTTGCGACAATTTTCTGACAGCGAATTGCCCGCGATTGCCGATGAACTGCGTGCCTACCTGATCGAAACCGTCAGCACAGTCGGTGGTCATTTTGGCGCGGGCCTCGGCGTAATCGAACTCACCGTCGCACTGCATTATTTATACAACACGCCTGACGACCGAATTGTTTGGGATGTTGGCCATCAATGCTACCCGCATAAAATTTTAACCGGTCGTCGCGACACCATGCACACCGTCAAGAAAAAAGATGGTGTTGCTCCCTTTCCAAAACGTGATGAAAGTGAATTCGATACCTTCGGCGTCGGCCATTCATCAACTTCCATTTCCGCCGCGCTTGGCATGGCGATCGCCTTGCAGCGCAGCGGCGATGATCGCCAGGTCGTCGCCATTATCGGTGACGGCGCAATGACCGCAGGCATGGCCTATGAAGCCTTGAATCATGCGGGAGGCATGGAACCGGAGCCGAATATTCTGGTGATCTTGAACGATAACCGGATGTCGATCTCCGAGAACGTTGGGGGACTGACAAAAATGCTGGGGCGCATGATGAGCAGCCCGGCGATGAATGCCGTGCGAGAAGGCGGCAAGCGAATCCTTGGCGATAAACGCAAGAATCCAACGGCGCGTTTTGTTCGCCGATGGGAAGAACATTGGAAAGGGATGTTTGTCCCCTCTACTTTGTTTGAAGAAATGGGCTTCCATTATTCCGGCCCGGTCGACGGCAATGACATCCATGCTTTGGTAAAAACTTTACGCACGATGCGCACTTTAAAAGGCCCGCAACTGCTGCACGTCATCACCACAAAAGGCAAAGGTTACGACCTTGCCGAAGACGACCAGATCGAATATCACGCTGTCTCGCCATTCGATCCGACTATCGGCATCGTCAAAAAAAATACACTGAGCAAACCGACCTACACGCAAATTTTCGGCGACTGGTTGTGCGACATGGCTGCCAGCGATGAGAGATTGCTGGGCATCACTCCTGCCATGCGCGAAGGCTCCGGTCTCGTACGTTTCTCGCAGGAGTATCCAGCACGTTACTTCGATACCGCGATTGCCGAGCAACATGCGGTCACTTTTGCCGCCGGCATGGCGTGCGAAGGCGGCAAACCCGTTGTCGCGATTTATTCCAGTTTCCTGCAGCGCGCATACGATCAATTGATTCACGATGTTGCCTTGCAAAATCTTGATGTCTTGTTCGCTATTGATCGCGCCGGCGTTGTCGGACCGGACGGTGCAACACATGCCGGTAGTTTTGATTTAAGTTTTCTGCGATGCATTCCGAATATGGTCGTGATGGCACCGAGCGATGAAAACGAATGTCGCCTGATGTTGAGCACCGGGTATCAATACAAAGGTCCTGCTGCGGTACGTTATCCACGTGGTTCGGGCACCGGTATTGCGGTACAAAATAATCTGGATACTTTGCCAATCGGCAAAGCCGAAATACGCCAACGCGGCAACAAAATTGCCCTTCTCGCCTTCGGTGCTATTTTGCCCGCAGCCGAACAAGTCGCGAGTGAATTGGGCTTGACCGCTGTGAACATGCGTTTCGTCAAACCACTCGACCGCGCCATGATTCTGGAACTGGCCAAAACCCACGATGCTTTTGTCACACTGGAAGACAACGTCATTATGGGCGGCGCCGGATCTGCCGTCGCAGAATTATTGGCAGCAGAAAATATTCTGCTGCCGATCATGCATCTGGGTTTGCCGGATGCCTATCAGGAACACGCCAGCCGTGAACAATTGCTGGCCGAAGCGGGTCTCGACGTTGCATCGATTCGCGCTGCAATTCAAAAACGCTGGCCGTTGCTTGCGAATGCAGCTACCGCCAAAATAGCATCGGGTTGATGTCTCGTAGGAGGCCGCTTGCGGGCGAAAACCTGCAGCGCTGCTGATACTGTCGTGGGAGCGGCGTAAGCCGCTAAAAACCTGCGTCGCGCTTGCCGCAGGAACCCTATCGACTCGGCATTATCTGAAAAAAAATCGCAGATTATTCGCGACTGACACCGCTCCCACGCAAAGTCTACTACCACTGCCCGATTGTCACCCGATCCCGCTGCTCCAGATCCTGCAAGGTTTCCACGTCACAAAACCCTGCCTTCGAAAACAAACCACGAACGGCTTCGCCTTGATCGAAACCATGCTCGATCATCAGCCAGGCTTGCGGCAAACAGAATGCCGGCGCCTGCGAAACAATCAGACGAATATCGTCCAGGCCATCAACACCCGAAGCCAATGCGCCCATCGGTTCAAATCGCAAATCACCCTGCCCGAGATGTGGGTCGCTTTCCGGAATATATGGCGGATTGCTGACAATCAAATCGAACTTCTGGTTTTCAATTGCGGAAAACCAGTCACTCTGTCGAAATTCCACTGGAAGATTGTTTGTATCTGCATTTGCTTGCGCCACGTTCAATGCCGCGACGCTCTTATCGACCGCGATAACGATGGCGTTTTTGTATTCGGCAGCAATCGCCAAAGCAATCGCTCCCGTACCGGAGCCAAGATCAAGCACTCGTATTTTTTGGCCTGGCGGATATTTCGAGATCGCCAATTCGACCAGCAATTCGGTTTCGGGCCGCGGAATCAAGGTGTCTGCCGTCACGGCAAGATCAAGCGTCCAGAAGCCTCGTGTGCCGATGATATGCGCGACCGGTTCGCCTGACTTACGTCGTTCAAGGACATTTAAAAACTGAAGACGCAGTAATTCCGGCAATTCATCTTCGGCATGCGCCAGTAACCAAGCACAATTCTTTTGAAGGACAAATGCGAGCAATAGATCGGCATCTATGCGCGGAGAATCCGATGCCAGTTGCGAAGCTGCCTCGCGTAGCAAAGCCTTGATGCTGGTCACCAATTACCCAGCAGATGGATAGCTTCTACCAGGCTTGCGCAGATAAAGCCGCCCAGAAAAAACAGATACGACCAACGCAGATACTTATATTTGAAATGCGCCAGATAATAACCCATGGAATAAACATCTTTTGCCATGGTTTCGTACACCGAACCATCGGCTTTCATGGCCAAGGTTATTTCTTCAAGAAAACGATCGCGTGACAATTCCGCGAAGTGGCCAAAAAACAATAGATTAAATGTCGGCGGCAAGGGGCCAGGGCCTACCCGCAATGGCCGGTATTTTGGCAGCACGGCAATAATCGCCAGCAGCAAGGCAATCAATACAAATCCGGCCAGTGTCAGCATGGCGGCACGCAGATCGGGATCTTTCAGATTCGCCAGCACCATGGTCAACACGATGGAAGAAACCGTAATGAGAATGTTGGCTTTGTTATCAGCCATCACCGACAACTGCACATGATGTTGCTGCATGGTCCGCAAAATAACATCGCCGGTATTCCGTTCCGGAATAGCGGCAAAGTCGGGATCGTTTTTTTCAATTTCAGTTTGTGGGTTCGTTATCATCGCGGCACCTCGGTACCGCGATGATAACTTGCAATCCGCCTATGTTGCTGGTGACTTCAAAAC
This sequence comes from Arenimonas sp., assembly GCA_043789195.1. Lineage (GTDB taxonomy): Bacteria > Pseudomonadota > Gammaproteobacteria > Xanthomonadales > Xanthomonadaceae > Arenimonas. The sequence continues at coordinate 22,264 of JAYWIC010000230.1, forward strand.
CTTTTTCCAGCGATCACTTGATATCGTAACGATCCAGGTTCATTACCTTGACCCAGGCCTTCACGAAATCGCGCACGAATACATTGCTGGAATCGCTCGAAGCATAGACTTCAGCCAGAGCCCGCAACTGCGAGTTCGAACCAAACACCAAGTCCACCACCGTGCCGGTGCGCCTGAGCTGGCGGCTCGTACGGTCAAGACCGTGAAGGATCCCGTCGGCTTCTGATTTTTCCCAAATGATCCCCATGTCGAGCAGATTGACGAAGAAATCGTTTGTCAGCTCGTCGCTGCGGTCACTGAAGATGCCGTGTTTGGCTTGGCCAACATTGGTTCCAAGAGCACGCAGACCACCTATCAGCACGGTCATTTCCGGTCCGGACAAGGTCAGCAGGTTGGCACGGTCGATCAGCAATTCGGCAACCGCGTTTTCGTGGCCTTTGC
>JAYWIC010000231.1:0-1636 GCA_043789195.1 Arenimonas sp.
TTGATTTGACCAGCCAGCTTGCCGTCGAAAGTTTTTTCCGCGACGAGCAGCCGGAATATGTTTTTCTTGCTGCGGCAAAAGTCGGCGGCATTCATGCCAACAGCACCTATCCTGCCGAATTTCTGCGTGACAATTTGGCACTCCAGACCAATGTGATTCATTCGGCCTGGCAGCATGGTGTCAAGAAGCTTTGTTTTCTTGGATCGTCCTGCATCTATCCGAAACTGGCGCCGCAGCCATTGAAAGAGGAATATCTGTTGACCGGTCCACTCGAGCCGACCAACGAGTGGTATGCGATTGCGAAGATTGCCGGCATCAAGATGTGCGAGGCCTATCGCCGCCAATACGGGTTTAATACGATCAGCCTGATGCCGACCAATTTGTACGGCCCCGGCGATAATTTCGATCTAGCCAATTCGCATGTGTTGCCGGCGATGATCCGAAAAATCCATGAAGCAAAACTGCGTGGCGATAGCGAATACATAATGTGGGGAACCGGCACCCCAATGCGCGAATTTTTGCATGTAGACGACATGGCCGATGCTTCAGTCTTCCTGATGAAAAATTATTCGGAAGAACAATTTCTCAATGTGGGTGTTGGGCACGATATTTCGATTATGGACTTGGCGAAACTGGTGGCGGAGATCATCGGCTTCGACGGAAAAATCCTTACCGATCCAAGCAAGCCTGACGGTACGCCGCGCAAGCTGATGGATGTGAACCGATTGCATGCACTGGGTTGGCAGGCCCGCATTCCGCTTCGACAAGGCATTGAAGAAGTTTATGCGTGGTATTTAAAACAAGTAAATCAAAAACTATCGTAGGAGCGTCCTTTAGGCGCGATAAATCCCGCCAGATCTGTAGCGACTAAAGGTCGCTCCTACGAGAATCATTCCCGCAATCGTGGCCTTAAATTTGCCAGATTGCAGGGCTTGGTACGTGAATCCAGTTGCGCACAAATCAATTTGTCCCATGCGGTTTTACACGCCGAAGTAGAGCCGGGCAGGCAGAAGACGAAAGTATTATTCGCCAACCCGGCAAACGCACGCGATTGCAAAGTGGAGGTGCCGATTTCATCGAAACTCAGTACCCGAAACATCTCGCCGAAGCCCGGCATTTCCTTGTCGAGTAGAGGTGCTATCGCTTCCGGGGTGGAATCGCGGCCGGTGAATCCGGTGCCGCCATTGACCAGGACACCGTCGATTTTCTCTTCGGCGATCCATTGCGAAAGCTTTGCCCGCAAAAGATATTTATTATCCGGCAACAACGCGCGATCAAATAAATGATGGCCCTCGTCTTTCAGCGCATCGCAAAGAAAGTCACCGGAACTGTCGTTTTCAAAACTGCGGGTGTCCGATACCGTCAGTACGCAGAGATTCAAGGCGGTAAATTCGGCGCTGGAACTCATGCGGCCTCCGTCAGGATTTTCAGCTCGTCAACCTGGCTTTCCCGGGTGAGCACATTCACCAGTTCATCCATGTCGCCAGCAATTATTTGCGGCAGAGCGTACAAGGTCAAACCATCGACACGATGATCGGTGATGCGCCCCTGTGGGAAATTATAGGTCCGAATACGTTGGCTGCGATCGCCGCTACCGACTTGCAGGCGTCGTTCCTGTGCCTGCGTTGCCTGCTGC
>JAYWIC010000232.1:0-5672 GCA_043789195.1 Arenimonas sp.
AGCATCACGGCACGCGATGCGAAATCGACATCACCCATGCGATCGGAAGCAATCGTGTAGCGCTCGGCGAACTTCTCGACGGTTTTTGGAATCTTGTACAAAACACTATTGAGTGCTTCGATATCTTCACGCTCCAGAGCCGTCACGAAAGTATTAACCAGTTCCTGGCTAATCTGTGCGGCAATATCTTTTTCACGCTGGCGGGCAAGCTTGAACTTGTCGAGCGAGCGCTGCCCTGCGGGCGCCTGCAACAATTCCACCAATGCGCTAGTGCTCTCACGTGCAGCGCCGGCACTGGCTTCTAGCAATCCGTAAAACTTGTCGCCCTTACCGAAAATAGTTTGCAAAGAAAACATGGCAACCCCTCTGATTAAACACAGCTGGCTAGATGACAGAATGTTGTATTTTTTACTTCTCTTTTATGACGATCATTATAACCTAGGGGCACGCACAGATTTCCGACTAATCGCCATAGGGCTGCGTTATCATGTCCCACTCAGTAATCAGCGCTAAAACTATGATTAATAGAAGAATTGGGTACTTGTTGGCAGGTTTTGTCGCATTTCTATTACCGGGGTTGACCTGGGCGAGTTCTACCGACGCTGGCAAACTTGACTTGACCGACCATCCCCTAGGGCTGTTGGCAGTCGGCATTTTTGTGACGGCTTATGCCTTCGTCGTGCTGGAGGAAAAAATCCATTTACGGAAATCCAAACCGGTATTGCTAGCCGCCGGTTTAATCTGGGGCATCGTCGCCTGGTATGCAGCGCAACATGCCAGCCTCGGGCCAGAATTTGCATCGAATGCTTTCCGTCATATTTTCCTGGAATTCACTGAGTTATTTTTCTTCCTGATTGTGGCGATGAGCTTCGTAGCCGCCATGACCGAACGCAATGTTTTCGAAGCCCTGCGCGCCGAACTCGTCAGTCGAAACCTGAGTTATCGCGCCTTGTTCCTGATAACCGGCGTTGTTTCATTCTTTCTTTCTGCGGTTCTCGACAACCTCACCACGGCACTCATCATGTCGGCCGTGATTTTAGCCGTCGGCGCCGGCAATGTCCGCTTCATCACACTGGCGTTCATCAATTTGGTGGTCGCCGCCAATGCCGGCGGCGCATGGTGCGCTTTTGGCGACATCACAACCCTGATGGTGTGGCAGGCAAAAAAAGTGGAGTTTTTTGAATTCTTCTCCATTTTTCTGCCGTCTCTGGTGAACTGGCTGATTCCGGCGGTATGCATGTATTTCGCCGTTCCGAAAGAAACGCCTCCTCGCGGCATCGACAATGCCGATGTCAAATTTGGCGGATGGATTACCTGTCTTTTGTTTGTCGTGACGATTGCCATTACTGTTGCGGGCAAACAGTTCCTGCACATGCCGCCGGTATACGGAATGCTATTCGGTCTGGGTCTGTTGCAGATATGGGGTTATTTCATCAAGCGCCATGAAAACAAAAAGGCCAGCCTCGCCGGCGCAAGCGACGGTGGCAGCTATAACGTATTTGAAATTATTGCCCGCGCAGAATGGGACACGCTTTTATTCTTTTACGGTGTGCTGCTTTGCGTTGGCGGTCTTGCCACCATGGGCTATCTGGAATTGGCCTCGACGCAGATTTATGGCGAACTCGGTTTCACCACGGCCAATGTCATCATGGGCTTGCTATCGGCCATCGTCGACAATATCCCGATCATGTATGCCGTCCTGCAAATGAATCCGCCGATGGATCATGGCCAATGGCTGCTGATAACCCTCACCGCCGGCGTGGGTGGCAGCCTGTTATCGGTGGGCTCGGCCGCCGGAGTCGCATTAATGGGCGTGTCCAAAGGGCAATATACCTTTATGGGACATCTGAAATGGACTTGGGCCATTGCGCTTGGATACATCGCCAGCATTTATACTCACCTCTGGATTAATGCTGCCCACTTCTCATGATTGAAATTCTGATCGTTATCGTATTGGTCTCGTTCAATGGCTTCTTCGCATTGTCGGAGATGGCCGTGATGACCTCGCGCAAGCAGCGACTGAAGCAACTCGCGCTGACCAGCTCGCGGGCACGCAAGGCCATGGAACTGGCCGAGCATCCGGAAAACTTTTTGTCCGCGGTGCAAGTCTGGATTACCCTGCTGGGATTATTAACCGGCTATTTTGGCGGCCAATCACTTGCTGTCCGTTTGCAGGCGCCACTGGTCGAACTCGGCATTCCGCTGATTGCCAAGTACGCAGAAACCATTGCCGTTGCATTTAGTTTTACATTGATACTGTTGATATCGGTGGTCTTGGGAGAACTCGTTCCAAAACGGCTGGCGACGCTGAGACCCGAAAAAATCGCCACCGCCGTTGCGATTCCGATGAGTATTCTCAGCATGATTGCACGACCGGCAGTTGTGATACTCACACTGCTGACACGCACACTTCTGCGCATCATGGGCCTGAGCAAAATCTCCGAAGAGAAGGTGACAGAAGAAGAAATTCGTCATCTGGTTGCCGAAAGTCATGAACAGGGTGTCATCGATCAAGACGAACGCAATATGCTGAATCGCGTTTTGCGTCTGGGTGATCGTACGTCGGATTCCCTGATGACCCCGCGTACGCGAATCACCTGGCTCGATGCCAACGCCTCATTGGAAGACAATCTGGCGAAGATGCGCGACACGCTCTTTGCGCGTTTCCCGGTTTATCGCGGCAGTGACGCCGATGTGCTGGGCATACTGGAAGTCAAAACGCTGGCGGGCCAAACCGATATTAAATCGACCGATGAATTATTGCGCCATCTTCGCCCCGCCCTTTTTGTTTCCGACTCCACCAATGCCTTGCGACTGCTGGAAATTTTTCGTGAGGAACAACAGACCGTCGGCTTGGTGGTCGACGAGTACGGCGATATCCAGGGTTTGGTCTCGCTAAATGATTTGCTCGGCGCGGTGCTGGGCCGCATCCAAGATAGCGACAGCAGTGAAGATGAACCCTCCATTGTTCAGCGTGCTGATAACTCCTGGCTGATCGATGGCCGCGTGTCTGCCGACGAGCTCAAGGAATTGCTTGGCTTGCATACCTTGCCACACGAAGACGACCAGGGCTTCACCACGGCAGCCGGCATGGTGATCGCCCATTACGGGCGTATTCCGCACGCAGGAGAATATTTCGACTGGCAACACTGGCGAATTGAAGTGGTCGATCTGGACGGCGCCAGAATCGATAAATTATTGATTGCAGCCGTGCCAGAAAAAAATACGGACCCTGAAGCCGTCTAATGAAATTTCGATTTCCTAAGCAGCAAGGTCCATTGCCGCCAAGCACGCATCAGCTGATCAACAAGCTATGCGACGGCCTGCCCGAAGATGAATTGACGCTCAGCGGTTTGCTTGACGAATTTCAGGAACGGGCCTTTGGCTTATTTTTATTTTTGGTGTTATTGCCGACATTTTTCCCGGTTCCCATGGGGCAAGGGTCGGTGAGCGGGTTTTTGACTTCGCTGATTGGCCTGCAATTCTTGATGCGTTACGAACACCCTTGGTTGCCCGGCTTCATGGCCAATCGTAAATTTCACCGCTCCAGAATTATCGGCTTCCGCAACCGTTTCGATAAATGGCTGGCGCGTCTGGATAAAATTACCAAGCCACGCGACGAATGGATTTTCAGCAATCCGGTCGCCCACGCATTTACCGGCTTTCTCTTGCTGCTATTGGGCGGCACATTGGCTTTGCCGCTTCCCGGCACCAATATTCCGTTTGGTATTATCATCCTGTTTTTTTCGTTTGCGCTGATTGAACGCGATGGCCGTTTCATGATGATCGGCTGGCTGCTGGGCATTATCGAGATCGTCCTGTTAGCGTTTTTCTCGAAAGAAATGGCCGTGATCATCGCTTCCTGGTTTTAGCTTTTGTAGAGGGCCTTCTAGGCCCGATAGATCTGGCGGGGTTTTCGGGCCTAGAAGGCCCTCCTACGATAAATACCAAATCAGGCGATAAACAATTTGGCCACTTCCTGCGACAGCATCGGACGACCCAACCAGAATCCCTGCCCCTGATCGCAACCACGATCACGCAAGACGCCATATTGCCCTTCGGTTTCGATGCCTTCTGCCACCACGGTGATGCCGAGCGAATGTGCCATAGCGATAATGGCTGTGGTCAATGCCAGATCGTCCGGGTCACGCAATAAGTCGGTGACAAAACTACGATCGATTTTTACGCCATCCACCGGCACGCGCCGTAAATGACTCAAGCCCGAGAATCCGGTACCAAAATCGTCAAGCCATACCTTCACGCCGGTCGCACGAATTCGCGACAGCAATACACTGGCCAGGTTTTCATCGGTCAGGATCGCCGTTTCGGTCAACTCCAGATGCAGTTGATGCGGTTTCAATCCCGATGAGGCCAACACGGTCTCGACAACATCCACCAACTCGCCGCCTCTCAATTGCTTGGAAGAGACATTCACCGACACAAACGGCAGCGCACGATCCGGACATAGCCAGGTCGAAGCATCGTTACAGGCCAATACCAAGGCATGACGCCCGAGCATATCGATCAAGCCACTTTGTTCGGCGACATCGATGAACATTGCGGGCGGCACCATACCCAATCGCGGATGTTGCCAACGCATCAGTGCTTCAGCTCCAACAATGCGACCATCGGTCAGGCTGTAAATGGGCTGGTACATCAATCCCATTTCGCCGCGTTCGAATGCGCCGCGCAGATCTTGCTCCAGTTGTACCCGCTGCTCGACCGCCTGATCCATCGCGCGGCTATAGAATCGGTAACAATTTTTACCGGCCACTTTGGCCTGATACATCGCGATATCGGCATTCTTCAGCAATACGCCGGCCGAATTGGCATCAAACGGAAACAGGGTGACGCCGATCGACGCGGTCAGATAGAGCGGATTGCCATTCAGCAGCAGGGGCTTCCGGATATTTTCCAGCAAAGCTTCTGCCAGTTCGTTGGTGCTGTTTCTGATTTCCTGTTTCAGAAAAAGCAGAATAAATTCATCGCCGCTGAAACGCGCCACTTGCGAGCCTGGCAGACCATGTTTATCCAGCGTGTCCTTCACGCGCATCGCAAGCTGGTTCAATACTTCGTCACCTTCTTCGTGACCCAAGGTGTCGTTAACGCGTTTGAAATCATCTAGGTCGATAAACAGCAATGCTAGTTCACCGCTATTGGCCTGCATGGTAAGCAAACGGGCTTCCAGCATTTCACGAAAGGCCAGGCGATTTGCCAGACCCGTCAGCGAATCGGTATAGGCCATGCGGCGAATTTCACGATCGTGCCTGGCAACGCCGGCACTCATTCGCGAGAACGCGCGGGTCAGGCCGCCAATTTCATCCTGACGACTGGAAGAAAGATTGACATCGGAATAACGCCCCTGCTCCATTTGATCAGTGGCCAGGGATAAATCCCGAACTGGCCGGATGACGTGGCGTTCGAGCAGATACAGCAATAATGAAGCAATCAAAAACATTCCGATGGTAGTCGCAAGCAACCAGCGCCAATGCCGACTATTCGATTGTTTCAAGTTTTGTTTCAGCGGTTCCAGGAGTGACGCATTGGTAGCCGACTGAGATTCGAGCACCATGCCGATTCGCAAGCCACCAACCGGCTTGCCGTTTGCAAAAATCGGGGCTGAAATATCCAGTAATTTTCCGCTCCATTGCGATATCGATTTATTGCCGGCA
>JAYWIC010000233.1:0-22579 GCA_043789195.1 Arenimonas sp.
TACGGCGCCACCGTTGCCAATTTGCTCGAAGCGTCCGGACACACCGTGCAGCGCGAGTACTACGTCAATGATGCCGGCCGCCAGATGGATATTTTGGCCGTCAGCGTAATGCTGCGTTACCACGAACTCGGCGGCGTCAATATGCGCTTCCCGGATAATGGCTACAAAGGCGATTACGTGGTCGATATCGCACGCAGCCTGCGTGCGAAGGAAGGCGACCGTTTGCGTCACAGTGCCATCGAAATCACCGATGGTTTACCAGGCGATGAAAGTCAGGGTGGCGACAAGGAGTTACATGTCGATGCGCTGATCGCTCGCGCCAAACAACTGCTCGGCGATGCCGATTACAAAATTCTATTCAGCGCGGGCCTGGATTGGTGTCTGAGTGATATCCGCGGCGACCTGGCCGAATTCGGTGTACATCACGACAGCTTTTTTTCCGAACGCTCATTGATGACCGATGGTTACGTCAAGCGCGCGATCGATACTTTGCAAGCCAATGGCCACCTGTTCGAAGAGGGCGGCGCGACCTGGTTCAAAGCAACCGCTTTTGGTGACGACAAAGATCGTGTGGTTGTGCGTGAAAACGGCGCCACAACTTATTTTGCTTCCGATCTGGGTTATCTATTGTCGAAATTCGAGCGCGGCTACGAACGTGCGCTATATATTCTCGGCGCCGATCATCATGGCTATATCGCACGTTTGAAAGCGGCAGCGAAAGGCTTGGGGCTTGATGCCGATAAAATCGAAATTCAACTGGTGCAATTCGCGATCCTGTTCCGTGGTGCCGAACGCGTGCAGATGAGCACGCGCGCCGGCAGTTTTGTCACGCTGCGTGAACTGCGTCAGGAAGTCAGCACCGATGCCGCGCGTTTTTTCTATGTCATGCGCAGCAATGACCAGCACCTGGATTTCGATCTGGAACTGGCCAAGAGCCGCAGCAATGACAATCCGGTCTATTACATCCAATACGCCCATGCGCGCGTCTGCGCCTTGTTCCGTCAGTTGAAAGAAAAGAATCTCAACTACAACGATAGCGCCGCGCTGGCTGCCCGCAAATTACTAACGACATCGCATGAAGACGAGCTGCTTGGCGAACTTATGCGCTACCCGGAAATCATAGAAGCGGCCGCTTTACATCGTGGCCCGCAAATTCTCGCCAATTATCTGCGTGAATTGGCGGCGGCCTTCCATTCTTTCTATAACTCGGAAAACATCTTGAACGCCGAAGAAGAATTACGTCATGCCCGTTTGGGTCTGTGCAAAGCTACCCAGCAGGTGCTGGTGAATGGCTTGCATCTCCTTGGCGTCACTGCACCGGAGACTATGTAATGGCTCGAAAAAATCAGGCTAAACGAGGCAATGGCAATAGCGGTATGCCGGCATGGCTTTGGGCCGTTGTCGGCCTGGCATTGGGCTTGATTATTGCCGGCTATTTTTTCCTCGGTGACTACTGGAAAAATCGCAACAGCGATCAACCTATGCCAAATCCTGCCGCCGAAGCCCCCAAAACACAGAGCGATGAGCCGGTGGCGCAAGAGCCGATCGAAAAACCAAAGCCCAAATACGATTTCTATACGTTGTTACCGGAAAAAGAAGTCGTGATTCCGGATGCCGAACTCCAGGCACAGGCGGAAGCCGAGGCAAGGAAAAATGCTGCCCCGGTCAATCCCGCAACACCGGATTTAGTGACCGCCACAGAAGAACCCGCCAAGGTGGTCGAATCACGTTTTCTGATACAGGCCGGTGCATTCAAAAATCAGGAAGAAGCGGAGAACCTCAAAGCAACCATAGCCCTGACCGGCGAAGTGGCCCGCATCGAATCCGCGGAAATAAACGGCACCACGGTGTATCGGGTTCGTCTTGGACCCTACAACACCGCCAGTTCGCTATCCGCCGCCAAACAGGCGTTATCGAGTCACGGTATTGAAGGTCAGGCGATCAAAGTCAAATAAATTAGGTAGGAGCCCGCTCAGCATTTCGCGCAGCGAAATATACGCCGAGCTGGCGATAACCCCGACCAGCATCGCCCGCTCTGTATGTACTTCGCTGCGCTCAGTACACAGAGCGGGCTCCTACTATTAATTTCGCTTTAATCGAATCAACGCCGACGTATCTTCATCGCCAAAACCCTGCCGCATCAATTCGGCATAATCTTCCAGTGATTGCTCGATCACCGTGGCACGAATACCGGCATTGGCTGCCATTTGTTTGACGATCAACAAATCCTTGTGCAGCAATGCGGACTTGAAACCGGGCGTGAAATTGCTGGCCATCATGGTGGCGCCGCGCTTATCAAGAAACCAATTGCCTGCCGCGCCCGCTGCCAATGTCGGCACCAATAACTCCGGTTTTAATCCGAGTTTTTCGCCGAGCGCCAGACCTTCACAAACCGCCTGCGCGATACCCGCCACCAACACCTGATTGACGGCTTTGGTCGCCTGTCCTGCGCCGGTATTGCCCATATGGGTAATTTTTGCCGAATAGGCATTCAAGACCGGGCGAATTTTTTCGAGATTTTCTTCGCTACCACCCACCATGATCGACAACTTGCCGTTGCGTGCACCTTCAACACCGCCCGATACCGGCGCATCGATAAAACCAATCTTTCGTGGCGCCAGGATTTTTTGCGCCTGTTTTGCGGTTTCCATCGACACCGTGGAGTGATCCACTACCACGCAGCCGGCTTTCAATACACCCGACAATGCATTGACGTTTTCAAGTACGTCGGCATCACGCGAGACGCAGAGCACCACCACATCGCAATCGGAAAAATAATGACTTGCGTGCGCGGCATTCACCGAGAACTTTTCTGCCAGCAATTGCGCCTTGGCAAGTGAACGATTGCCCACCACCGACAGCAAGCCGGCGGCATGCAAATGGCCCGCCATCGGCTCACCCATGGCACCCAAGCCGATAAAACCCGCTTTTAGTTTTTCGCTCATCGTTCCGCTCCGATAACTTCATTGCCGAGCAAGAGACAAGCCTTGCTACGTGTTGGTTTCTGGGTACCCAATCGCACTGGGAAGACAGTCAGTGTTTCCTAAACTACACATGCTCTTCGTGCAGATAGGTATAACCGGTCAAACCAGCTTCAAGAGCCTGCAGCATTTGTTCTGCCTGCTGGCCACCAAAACCGGCGAGAGAAATCTTGTCGCGATATTGTTGGCGCAAGGTATCGATGTGGTAACCGACATAATCGAGCATCACGTCGGTGGTGTCGCCTTTGCGGGTTTGGCTAATTTCATGGCTACCATCGGCTTTGATCCGGATATTGGCCGAATAGGTATCGCCGAATAGATTATGGATATCGCCGAGCACTTCCTGATAAGCGCCCACCATGAAAATACCCAGGCAATAACTCTCGCCGTCTTTTAGCGAATGCATCGGCAAGGATGAGTTCAGGGCTTCGGCTTCGACATAGGTGTCGATGCGGCCATCGGAATCGCAGGTGAGATCGGCGATCACGCCACGGCGATCCGGCACTTCATTCAAGCGGTTAATCGGGACAATCGGAAATACCTGGTCAATCGCCCACACATCGGGAATCGATTCGAATACCGAGAAATTGACGAAGTATTTATCGACCAGCCGTTCGTTCAATTCATCCAGTACATCGCGATGCGATTTTTCTTCGCCGGTCAATCTTGCACGCACACCATGCGCAATCGCATAGAAAATATCATCGAGTTTTGCACGTTCTTCCAGCGTAATTTGACCGAGCGAATACAAGGTCTGGCCTTCGGAGAGAAAGTGCTGCGACTCATGGAATAACTCCAGCGCCGGACGTTCATCCAGTGCCTCGTGTACTTCGCGCAAATGCTTCAATACCATCGGCTCTTCATCTTCGACGGCTTCGACGCAGCCCTGCGGTGCGGCTTCGACTTCCGATACGTTAGCAATCATCACCGCATGATGCGCGGTCATCGCACGGCCGGCTTCGGTAATCATCATCGGATGTTTCAGGCCGTGTTCTTCGCAGGCTTCGCTTAACGGTTGAATCAGGTTGTGGGCAAACTGATCGAGGCCGTAATTCATCGAACAATAACCACGCGAACGGGTGCCTTCGTAATCCACCGCCAAACCGCCGCCGGAATCCATATAGCGGATGCCGCAACCCATCGCGGACAGTTCGACAAAATAACGCACGGCTTCGCGCATGCCATTGGCGATATCGCGCACATTGGAAATTTGCGAACCCATATGGAAGTGCAACAACTGCAAAGCTTCGAGCATGTTGGTCGCTTTCAGTTTCTCAACCAGATTCAATACCTGTCGCGGCGACAATCCAAACTTGGCCTTATCGCCACCGCTGTTCTGCCATTTGCCGGCCCCCAGCGAAGCCAAACGCATACGCACGCCGAGGCCTGGCATCACGTCGAGATTTTTTGCTTCTTCCAGAATGATGTCGAGCTCGGATGGTTTTTCGACCACGATAAACGTTTGCAAACCTAATTTGCGGCCGAGTAATGCGAGGCGAATAAACTCACGGTCTTTGTAGCCGTTGCAGATAATAATGCTGCCCGGTTTCGCCAAGCCCAATACCGCCATCAACTCCGGCTTTGATCCCGCTTCCAGACCGAAGCCTTCGCCGCCTTGTGCCGCGAGTTCGCCGGCCACGCCAAGATGCTGGTTCACCTTGATCGGATAGACCGCGGTATAGCCGCCTGGATAATCCAAATCTTCCATCGCTTTGGCGAAGGCGGTTTGCAACTTGCTCAAGCGATCACCGAGGATGTCGGAAAAGCGCAGCAATAAAGGCAACTTCAAGCCAGCGTCGCGACATTCCTGTACCAAGCCCGGCAAGGGCAAGCTGGGGCCTTGCGGGCCTTGCGGCAACACGCACATTTCCCCGTTGTCGTTGATATCGAAATAACCTTCGCTCCAGAACGGCACCGAATAGGTGTGGCGGGCGCGGGCTAAAGACCAAGCTGTCATGGCAGAACCTGTCGGCAAACTAAATGAGCGCGTATTGTAACGGTTTGCACCCCCATATTCGTTGCGTTTTCGCTACAATGCGCGGCCCCGTATTCCTGCGGATTGCCTTCTGGAGCTTGATATGACCCCGTCCGACACCTGGTTTTACGAAAACTTCGCCTATACCGGTTCGGCGATCGGTTTCCGGATCACGCGCAAGCTCGAAGAAGTGCAATCGCCGTTTCAAAAAATTGAAATGTTCGAGAGCACCGACTGGGGCAACATCATGACCATCGACGGCGCCATGATGGTGACCACGCGCGATAATTTTTTCTATCACGAGATGATGGCGCATGCGCCTTTGTACACGCACGCGAACCCGAAGAATGTCGTGATCATCGGCGGCGGCGATTGCGGCACGCTGCGCGAAGTGTTGAAACACAAAGGCGTCGAGACCGCCGTGCAGTGTGATATCGACGAACAAGTCACCCGCATGGCGGAAAAATATTTCCCCGAATTGTGCGAAAGCAACAACGACCCGCGCGCAACCGTCATGTTCGACGACGGCTTGGCGTATATGGCAAATGCCGCACCGGAAAGTATCGATTTAATTATTGTCGATTCCACCGATCCGGTCGGTCCGGCTGAAGGTTTATTCAACGAAGCCTTCTATAAAAATTGCTTGAAGGCTTTACGTCCTGACGGCCTGCTGGTGCAACAAAGCGAATCGCCGCTGGCATTGATGCATTTAATTCACGACATGCGCAAGGCGATGAGCGATGCCGGTTTCAAGAATTTCCGCACGCTGCCTTTCCCGCAACCTTGCTACCCGACCGGCTGGTGGAGCGCGACGATTGCCTCGAAGTCATCTTGTGATTTGACGAAATTTCGTGAAGCGGATGTCGGTGCCAAGACTTTCGCGACCAAGTATTACAATCTCGGCATTCATCAAGGCGCGTTGATGATGCCGGAGTTCATGAAGGCCGAATTGAAAGATTGATTTTACGTTTGCTTCGAATATAGAAAGGACTGATGGATTCAGCCCTTTTTTGTTATTTGTTTTTGTGGGAGCGGTGTAAGCCGCGAATGAATTTGCGATCGAAGTTATTCGCGGCTTACACCGCTCCCACAACCGACTGCTAGATTAATTTTGTTGTGAACTTCGCCGTGGTCTTGCTGCGGATTTCGTCCAGCGTCACGCCTGGTGCAAGTTCAATCAATTCGAAACCGCTGTGACGGTCCGGACGCGAAAAAACGCCAAGATCGGTGATCAATACATCAATCACGTTCTGGCCGGTCAGCGGCAATTCGCAGGCCGGTTTGAATTTCGCGGCGCCGTCCTTGTTGTTGTGTTCCATCACCACGACGACGCGTTTGACGCCGGCGACCAGATCCATCGCGCCACCCATGCCCTTGACCATCTTGCCGGGGATCATCCAGTTGGCGATGTCGCCGTTTTCGGAAATTTCCATCGCGCCGAGAATCGACAAATCGATATGGCCGCCGCGAATCATCGCAAAGGAGTCGCTCGACGAAAAATACGAGGAGATCGGCAATTGCGTAATGGTTTGTTTACCGGCATTGATCAGATCGGCATCGACTTCATCGTCATAGGGAAACGGGCCCATGCCGAGCATGCCGTTTTCCGATTGCAATACAACCTTCATGCCGTCGGGAATGAAATTGGCCACCAGGGTCGGAATGCCAATGCCCAGATTGACGTAAAAACCATCGCGTAATTCTTTGGCGGCGCGTTGTGCCAGCTCATCGCGTGACCAAGCCATTATGCAATCTCCCTTTTGCGTACGGTGCGTTGTTCGATCGGTTTTTTGTAGACGGAGTTGACGATTATCCGTTGCACGAAAATTCCCGGGGTGTGGATACTGTCGGCATCGAGTTGTCCGGCTTCGACGATTTCCTCGACTTCGGCAATGGTGATTTTTCCGGCGGTCGCCATCATCGGATTGAAGTTGCGTGCGGTCTTGCGATAGATCAGATTGCCTTCGGTATCGGCTTTCCAGGCTTTTACGATCGACACATCGGCGACCAGTCCGGTTTCAAGCACGTATTTTTCGCCATTGAATTCGCGAATCTCCTTACCTTCACTCACCAAGGTGCCGACACCGGTCTTGGTATAGAAACCGGCAATGCCGGCACCTCCGGCGCGAATGCGTTCTGCCAGAGTGCCTTGCGGATTGAATTCCAGTTGCAGTTCACCGGCCAGATATTGCCGTTCGAATTCCTTATTTTCGCCAACGTAGGACGAAATCATTTTCGCGATTTGCCTGGTCTTCAATAGCAGGCCCAATCCGAAATCATCGACGCCAGCATTGTTCGAAATAAAGGTCAGGTTTTTGACACCGGAATCGCGCAAGGCGGTAATCAGATATTCCGGAATACCGCAGAGTCCGAAACCGCCCGACATGATGGTCATGCCGTCGCGGATACAACCGGCCAACGCGGCTTCTGCGTTGAGATAAAGTTTGCCGTTGGGAGTGTTCATATCAGGTCCGATGCTGTGCCTTGTACAGATGTTCCCATTGTACTGGTTCACCCTCGATCAAGCACCGTACCAAGGGGTAGGTATCACATTCTGCAACGGGGCTTTATCATGCAGCGATGAATACTTTACCGTTACGCCTGCTATTGATTTTATTGAGCCTGAGCCTTAGCGCCTGCGTTACCAGCGACAAGCCGGACTTGAAGCGTCTGTACGCGCGCGAAGTACAAAATATCTCGCAACCGCCCATCGTCATCATTCATGGCCTGATGGGTTCGACACTGGTCGACAAAGCCAGCGCCGAGGAGTTTTATCCAAGGTCGGCAAGCGCCATTGCACTGAGTGATTATCAGGATCTGACGATTAGCCCGGTCTCCACCGCTGGCGACAATTTGGTGCCCGGAACGATCTTAAACGATATTGCCGGCATCAATTTTTACGGTGCACTGACCGGTGTGCTGGAAAACGAAGGCCAGTTTATCAAGAGCACACCGGGGCAACCGGTGGGAGCGCAGAAACGCCGTTATTACACTTTCGTCTATGACTGGCGACGCGATAACGTCATCGCCGTCAAACAACTGCATGCTTTTCTCGAACAAATTCGCCAGGACTACAACGATCCGAATTTGCGTGTCGACATCATTGCCCATAGCAACGGCGGCCTGTTGACCAATTACTATCTGCGTTACGGGCCCAATGATGTGCTGGACCAAAATGAATTTGGCCAGTGGCAGGAAGGGGGCAAGCGCGTCAGGCGCGTGGTGCTGCTCGGCACGCCTAACCTTGGCTCGGTGACCAGCCTTGACAGGCTTCTTCGCGGTTTTCGTCTGGGCCTTCGTCTTATCCCGGTGGAGGTTTTGACCAGTTTTGCCACACCGTTTCAGGCCTTACCGAGTCCAATCGCGCAGAGCGTACTCGACACCCACGGCAAACCGACGACGATCAATATTTACGATCCGGCACTGTGGCAGACAAACGAGTGGTCGGTTTACTCACCCGAGTTCATGAAAACACTGGAGAAGCAGAGCGCAACTCACGAGGAAGCGAAAGCCAAACAAAAGATTTTGCAGGAAACCTTTGCGAAACATTTACGACGTGCGGAACGTTTCCAATCATCGCTGACGACCCCGATCATTCACAACGGAATCCGAATGGCCGCTTTTGGCGGTGATTGCGAATTAACGACAAACCACGCGGTGCTAGATCAAGTCGAAGGTAAGCCATTTCTGGCATTTAAGCCAAAAGATGTCGTCAATAAAGTCCCGGGAGTTGATTACGACTACCTGATGATGGCACCGGGCGATGGCCTGGTCACACGGGATTCGCAAGACGCCAGCCAGTATTCTTTCCTGCCCTTGCGACAAAGTTTTTTCCTGTGCGAACGACATGAATTTCTGGTCAACAATCTCTATTTCCAGAATAATTTTTTGTACTTCCTGCTGTCGCGTTAAACACGTTTTTGTAGGAGCATCCTTTTTGCGGGATTTGTCGCTCCTAAATGACGCTACTAAGGCTTTCTTCGCGTTTTTAGTTGCGCTAGATTGAGCCGCACATCCCTTCGTTCGGGAGTGCGCTATTGGCTTGTTCGCAAATAACTGATCAGGCGGCCGCGAAATGGCGGCATATCGGCTTCGTTAAAACGGCACCGGGTTTCTTCGATGCGAAAGCCCTGCGCCAACATGGCGCGACTGAAGGCCGCACTGACACCGCGCCCAGGGTCGGTGGTGATGATTTCGGCGGTTGGTTTTGCATGGCGGATAATCAATTCGGAAAGCATGTCCGCATGGTCGCGTTCATACAAAATATCGCTGCCGATGATCAGATCGAAACGGCCCAAGCTGGTGTGCGGCGTGTTCCAGGACAAATCGACATAGGTCGGGCGTTTCAGGAAATTAAGATCGGCGTTGTGCGTCAGGAATGAAGCTGCCAGCGGGTGATGATCGCTGGCGGTGATATCGGCGGCACGGCGTTGCAATACAAGGCTCGATAGTCCCAGCCCACAACCAATTTCAAGGATACGCCTGCCATGGATGGGTATCACCGACATGGCATTGGCCAGAATTTGCCCTGCCGGCCAGAGTTGTCCGAACAAACTCCAGGAGGCCGATGAAATGCCTGCCAATTCGGCAAGCCCCTGTGGGTCGGCATATTGCTGTTTATCGCTCAACGAACGAATTTGATAATCATGATCACCTACCTTTACGGTGGTGGTTTTGACGCTATAACCCGGCATGTCGCTTTCTCGCAGTTGCAGTGAAGGCATGGCTGCATTGCGCAGCGATACTTTGGCGAAGCGGGCCGTGGAAAACGCACGAAGCGCAGAGGGACGAAATAGATGTTCATAACAACACAGATTGTTCGATTTACCTAACGCCGTGTCGATGTGAGTCCGGTTTTTCCTTAGCCAGAATGCTTGCGCTAATATTCATTCACTATGCGGAGAACAAAACGATGAATTACGATATTCGGCACAATCGCGAGCAACATCGTTTCGAAACCACGATCGACGATTTACTTTGCGTGATCGATTATCGACTCGATGGCGAGCATCTGACGCTGCCACACGTCGGTGTTTCAAAAGCACTCGAAGGCCGCGGCATTGCCGGTGAACTGACCCGCGCTGCACTGGACTGGGCACGCGTAGAAAACTATCGCGTGATTCCGGTCTGCCCCTATGTGCAGGCATGGTTGCGTCGACATCCGGATTATCAGGATTTACTGCATAAGGGGTTTTAACCCCGAAAGATATCCGATCTTGCGCCTTTGGTTTTTTGTGGGAGCCGGTTCACCGGCGATTAGATGCAGCAGTCTTCGATTCAAACAAATCGTAGCGTGAAGTTCAATCGCCGGTGAACCGGCTCCCACAATGGAAATGCAAACTTCAGGCCCGCAAGCGAAAGCGTTCGCGATAATCGGCGGGCGTCAAATGCGTGTCGCGCTTGAATAGTTTCCGGAAGCTTGCACTATCGTGATAGCCGCAACGTTCGACGATTTCATCGAAACTCATCAGCGTGGTTTCGAGCAAGGCCTTTGCCCGCTCGACCCGCAGGTGCTGGATATGGGCAATCGGACTGGCGTTGTAGTGCTGGCGAAAATGCCGCAATAAACTGCGTTCGCTGGTATCGCAATGTTGCGCCAATTCGCTCACGCTTAATTCTCGATGCAATTGTTGCTGAATGAAGCGTTCGGCTTTTTCCGACAGTGAATGCCGCGGACGTTCGGTCAGGGCGAGGCTAATGTAAGGCGCCTGGCTTTGTCGCTCGGAATCGATCAGCATCATGCGCCCGGTCAGTTGCGCCAGCGGTTCATCCACGCGCTTGGCCAGTAATTGCAGGATAAAGGTATAAATGGCGGTGCTGGCGCCCGTCGTCGCAAGCATGCCGTCTTCGACAATCATGCGTTCAACATTGAGACGCACATGGGGATAGCGTTTGCGGAATGCCGCATCCAGCCACCAACTGGTCGTCGCTTCGTGACCATCGAGCAGACCCGATTCGGCCAGTAAAAAAGCGCCGCAACAAGCTGCCACCAGCGGCACACCGCGCAAATGCATATTCCGCAATAATTCGATCTCGGGCTGATAATTATCCAACCGCGTGATCGCATCTTCGGCACTGTCATGCATATAGCCCGGAATTAGCAGGCAATCGAGTGCCACATCGGGCGACTGTGCGCCACTGAGCTGCTGGCCACCGCTACCGGTCACCTGCGTCAGTCCGCGTGCGCTGATCAGCACGGTTTCGATTCGCAGTTTCGTGCCGGGGTCACGCAGCTGTGCCAATTTCTGTGCCGTCCGGAACATGTCGGCCGGGCCGACCAGACTGGAAAGCATGCAGCCTTCCATGGCCAGCAGACCCAGCGTGAAACGTTGTTCCTTATTCGACATATACCGCTCCGGTGTTATCGCTCAACCATTCAATCAGGCTGGACGGCAGCGCCAGCTCATTTGCCTGAGCTTGATCGCAGGCAGCGATGGCAATATGGCCGCTATGGCCGCCGGGCAATACCGTTTGCGAGGGGGCGAGCAATTCCGGTTTGCCATCGGCGTCGCGGGTCAATAACCACAGACCTGCTGGAACCGACGTGGACGATTCGCAATTCTTGTCGAGCTGAATGGCGAAGTCCTGACCATCGCTGGGCAGCAAGCGCCATTGTGAGTTGTCGGTATTGAGGACGGCGGTGTATTCGCCGCCTGCCTGGTATTCGGCACGGGTGTCGATGTCACCGCCCAAAGCGGCGGTGCTGAGCAAAATACTGGCGATTAGGGTGCTGATGCGTTTCATGATGTGTCTCCTGTAAGCGGGCGGTGCCCGGGGTGAACACAGAATCTGCCGAAAGTAGGTCGCGAAATAGTGGCGGTTACGACAGTTTAATGGCGAAAACGGCCAAATAGCTGCTTTTTCCCCAAATGTCCGTTACACCACACTGAAAAGGGATAATCGCCACACAACCGGGAGTGAAAAATGGGCCAATTCATCAATGCCATCAGTCTGGTGGTCAGGGATTACGACGAAGCCATCGATTTTTATGTCGACAAACTGGGTTTCCAATTGATCGAGGACACCCGTTTAAGCGAAGAAAAACGCTGGGTGCTGGTGGCGCCACGAGGCGCGAAGGAAACCCGGCTTTTGTTGGCAAAAGCGGCGAATGATAAACAACGGGAAAGCGTTGGTGATCAAACTGGCGGTCGCGTTTTTCTGTTTTTGCAGACCGATAGTTTCCACGATGATTACCAGCGCATGAAAGACAAAGGTGTGGTTTTTTGCGAAACACCGCGCGAGGAAAGTTACGGCACCGTGGTGGTATTCCAGGATTTGTACGGCAACAAATGGGATTTACTGCAACTGAAATAGAGCACCCACAGGAGCTCAAGCATTGAGCTGGCGATTACCTTCGCACGAGTCGCCGGCACTGTGCATACTTCGCTACGCTCAGCACACGCAGCAATCTCATTCGGGCTTAAATCAAACGTCGCCGTCTTGTAGCCAGCCTTCGCCGGTGCCGCGATTGAACACCTTGTCGGTATCGAGTACATGTCCGGCCGGAGTACTTTCCTTGCCTGCCAGCTGGTGGTAGTAAGGGATGAAATCCGGCAGTGTGGCGTCAAAAAGTTGCTGGTAGCTGTCGATCACGAAATAGGTTTTTTGATAAGTGTCGATGCGATAGCGCGTATTCATTACGCGCAACAAATCGAAACCGATTCTGTTTGGCGCGTTCGATTCAAGACAATGGATACTTTCGCCTTTCGAACTTACGATGCCGGCGCCATAAATCCGCAAACCCTCACTGGTGTTGATCAAGCCAAATTCGACCGTGTACCAGTACAGGCGCGTGAGTTGCGATAAGGCTTCCGGACCGAGCGCATGCGCTTTGACGCCGCCCTTGCCATAGGCTTCCATGTAATCGGCGAATACCGGATCCATCAACAGCGGTACGTGGCCAAACAAGTCGTGAAATAAATCCGGCTCGGATAAATAATCCAGTTGTTCCGGTTTGCGTATCCACCACGTTACCGGGAATCGACGATTGGCCAAATGATCAAAAAAAGTGAGCTCCGGCAACAAGCCTTCGACCGCAATAATTTCCCAGCCGGTTTTGGCTTTTAGTTGCAGATTCAAATCGGCAAATTTCGGTATGCCGTGCTCGCCCATGCCCATTTCGTCTTGGGTTTGCAAAAACTCGGTGCTGGCACGCCCCGGCAATAATTCACGCTGGCGTTTATACAAAGTCGCCCAGACTTCGTGATCTGTCTTGCTGTACGAATCCCAGGGCTGGTCGACGACCGCCGTGGTGTACACAGGAACGTAACCTTTATCGGTGAGTTGATGTTCAACTTTGCTGGGGGTGCTCATGGCGCTAGTTTAACGCTTGAACGGGCCCAAAACCAAACCGTGTTCGCAGGGGGCCGCCCCTGCGAACATCAGGGTTGTCCTGCGAATTTTTTGCCGAAGAAATCGCCCAGATTCCAGCGTGGCCTGTGTGGATCATCCGCTACCAATTGGCCCATGCGGGTATTCAAGGCAGCCATTTTTGCCGCCGTCGAATAGTGAATCGGCTGGCTGGCATCATCGCTTGGCTGGTGATAATGCGTTTCGATAAAATTTTCCAGCATTTTTTTGCCGTCGATTTTGGAATCCTTCGCGATGATGCCGCCGACAAGATAGATCGCCGGGATGCCCTGACGTACAAAGGCAAACTGGTCGGAACGAACGAAGCCGGCCTCTTCCGGATACGGGTCGGGCGACAGCAGAAATCCGACGTCTTTCGCTGCCTGCTGTACCGGTGTCTGTAACGAGCTGTGGTCAACACCAATCGTGATGACATCCAGCAATTCAGTCAGCACCACCGGCATATCGATATTGATATTGGCAACGATGGAGGCTTTGGCCACGGTGGGATGGGTCGCGAAATAATTCGCTCCCAACAGGCCTTTTTCTTCGCCGGTCAGAGCGACAAACAACATCGAGCGCTTAGGCTTGGTGCTCAGAATACTCACACTGCGCGCGGCTTCCAGCATGATGCCGATCCCCAGGGCATTGTCGACCGCGCCGTTATAAATGGCATCGCCATTCACCGGCGCACCGATGCCAAGATGATCCAGATGCCCGGTAAACACGATGTGTTCGGCCGCCAGTTTTGCATCGCTGCCCGGCAATTTTCCGACCACGTTTCTACTTTCCAGCGTACGCAGCTGGGTGCTGCCGGTCATCTGCAGGGTGCCGGTTAAATCGAAGGCCTGCAGCTTGCCTTTTTTCATCTGGTCAAACATCACGTCGGCCGAAAATTTCGCGCCTTCCAGCAATTTTCGCGTGGCGGGTAGATTGATGCTGGCGCTGGCCTGCAACTGTGGAAAACTGTCGAGCGGCACGCCGTTTTTATCGAGCAAACGCATGCTGGGACGCGTCCAGTTGCGCATCCCTTTCGTCCACGGATAGCGTGCTTCATCTTCGGGGTTGCTGAGATACAAAACACCGACCGCGCCGCGCTCGCTGAGTTGGCGGTTTTTCTCGAGACTCGAGCTGTAGTAGGCACGTTGTGTAATCGGAAAACTTTCCGGCGCACCTCCAAATACCACCGCAATCTTGTCACGAACGCTAACGCCGGCGAAATCGTTATGATTCAATTCCGGCGAAATCGTTATGATTCAATTCCGGCGCAAAAATACCCTGTCCGACGAACACCATGCCGGCGGTTATATCGTGACTGGCCTGGTTGAAATTGGCGCCGGGTAAAAACTCTGTCTCGAAAACGAATTCGAGTACGAAATTCTCACGATGCAATTTCAGGCTTGCACCATTTTGCTGGCGAACACCTTCGATCAAAGGTACACGTTGAAAATAAGTACCGTTGTCTCCAGCCGGTTCGAGTCCGAGCTTTTTGTATCGCTCCGCCACGTAATCGGCGGCCTGGTCAAAACCCGGTGATCCCGTGCTGCGGCCTTCGCGTGCATCCGCGGCCAGAAAACCGACATCGGCCTGAATGCGCTGTGCGCTTTCATTCAATGCCTGTGCCGTGGGTGCAAAGGCGGAACCCTCTTCCGCGGGTACCTCGGCCTTGCAGGCCATCAACAAACCGCAGAGCAGTAAACTGGAATAAGCTAGACGCATGGGGTTTCTCCTTCGGTGCGACATTAACATTCAGCGAACCACACAACAATTGGAGCAAGGGATGGACATTGACAAGCCGGGCCCCCTAGTGGCTTATGGATTATTAACCCTTGTTTGTCTGGCACTTGTCGTCTCGGCCATTGATTCACTAGATACCCTGACCTGGTTTATGGAAGTGGTCTGGGTATTCATCGGTGTTCCACTGGTGGTTTGGCGCTGGAAAAAATTTCCGCTGACTAAACTACTGTGCATCGCACTGGTATTCCACGCACTCGTATTGATATACGGCGGTCACTACACCTACGCAGAAACGCCGATTGGCTTATGGGCGCGCGATGCCTTTGATTTAAGTCGCAACCATTACGACCGCTTTGGCCATTTGATGCAGGGCTTTATCCCGGCCATTCTGGTACGCGAATTATTGCTACGCACGAGCCCATTGAAACGCGGTATCTGGCTTAAGGTATTGGTCACTTGCGGTTGCCTGGCCTTCAGTGCGTTCTTTGAAATGATCGAATGGTGGGCCGCCTTGATATGGGGCGGCGATGCCGATGCGTTTCTGGCTACCCAAGGCGATGTCTGGGACACACAATGGGATATGTTTCTGGCCCTGTGCGGCGCGATACTTTCGCCATTGATTTTGTCTCGCCTACATGACCGGCAATTGGGCCTGAAATCCCCGTTGGGGCGAATCAAATCGTCGTGATCGATTTATCGAGCTGCATGCGGTTTCTGCCCAATACTTTTGCCGTGTACATGGCATCGTCGGCCCGCCGCAGCATATCGTCGAAAAAATGATCGCTGGCCGACAACAGGGTGATGCCGCCGGAGATTGTTATCAAACGATTTTGATCCATCAGCGTCATCGGATGACTGCCAAATTCCTCGAGTATTCGTTGCGCCAAAACCTGGGCCTGCTGGATATTGCTGTCGGGCAATAAAATCAGGAATTCTTCGCCGCCCATGCGCCCGAGATAATCTTCGCTGCGAAGATTTTTTCGTAAGCGCCGCACGGTTTCAATCAGGGCTAGATCACCGGCGGCGTGGCCAAGCTCGTCGTTGATCCGCTTGAAAAAATCGATGTCGACCAAAATCACCGACAAGGGCGTGCCATGCCGGCGTGCCCTGGCCATTTCGCGCGCGCCGAATTCCGCCAGCGCGCGGCGATTGTAAACACCGGTCAGGGGGTCTTCGCTGGCCATGCGCGCCAGATTTTTTCCGCTGCGTTCGGTACACATCAACAAAAAACCGATCGTGCCGACAATCGGCAATAACCCGCCAATGCCATACGTCAAAATCGTTGGCCAGCGAATGCTGAAAGAGTCGGCGATGGGATCTTGGGTCACCGCATGATAAATCGCGCGGGACAACATGCTGAGCGAACCGATCACGAATAAACCCGCCAGCACATGCGAAACACGGGTAATTTTCAATTCCTGACGATAGATCGATCGTGCCGCAAACGCCAGCAACATGGCGTGTATCAGCGACAGCAAGGTGGCGCGAATCAGCAGGTTGTCATCGAGAACCGAAAAAACAAAAGCCATGATGCCTGCCCCGGCGACCAGCGCATATGCGATCCAGCGTCGCTGCCTGGCACCGGTAAATATTCGAAGTGCGATGGCAAAACAGGCCAATGCAGCGGCCACCGTAATATTAGCCAGCACGACGGAAAATATCGGATGGAGTTGCCCACGCATGGCTATCAACACGAAACCACAAGGCTGCAATACCAGTCCCAGCCACCACCAGCTCCTGCTGTACTGATAATCTTTGGGCAGCGCATTGCGAACGATGAGCAACATGACGGCAATCAGCACGTTAAGTAACGCGCCGATCATGATGGCCGACCGAATATCAAACTCGAAGCTCAAGCCTCACCCTCCCAAGGTTTTGGCAGGCTTAGGCTACTCCTAAATCGGGTCCGATTCAGTAAGTGTCGGTACCGGTTTCATCAGGGCTCTTTCTTGTCCGCCATCTTGTTCATATTGGGCTTGCGAAATAGCAGGATCACCGGCTCATTGTCTGCGGGGCGGTGCCAAAGTATCGGCACAGCATCTGGTCGTGGCGGCTCCAGGCCCTCTGACCCTTCGTCAGCACCGTCGACAGCTTCCTCCTCTTCCCAGCTATACACTTTACGTGGTGGTGCCGGATCGATTTTTCGCCAGAACAATGCACTCAGCACACCTGCAACCGCGCCACTGAGATGGTATTCCCAGGAGATGTCTTCTTTCTGCGGCAATACGCCCAGAAACATGCCGCCAAACAACATGATGCCGATAAAGGCCGCTGCAATAGACGGCTTGTCACGTCGCAATACCCCCATCATCATCAGGAAAAACATCAGGCCATGGGTCACGCCACTGGCACCAATATGGAATCCGCTAATCGCTATGAACCAGGTGCCGACACCGGACAGAATCCAGATCACCGGCAAGGCACGAATACTGGCTTTTGGATAGACCGTGCCAACTAAAGTGCCCAGCACTAAAATCGAAAAACTATTGGAAAATAAATGCTCGAACGAGCCATGCAATAGCGGCGCAGTGAGAATGCCAATCAGACCGGCAAACACACCGGGCTGCAGGCTTAAATGCTGATAGGCCATTTGTTGTTGCAAATAGAAACAGCCAAACAGCAGCGCAATAAAGCCTAGGCTGATATTCAGCGCGCGCCGGAACCGTTGCGGAATGGGTGACGTGTCAATGACATCTGAATTACTCATAGTCACAAAGTGGGGAAGGTCTGGCAGAACACAAGGTCATGACGCGACAAGCAGTCCATCCGCAGGGTGGGCACCGCCCACCGTTTTCGTGATGTGGAACGCAGGTGGGCAGTGCCCACCTGCATTTTCCCTTACTTTTCAAGACGCGGCTTGATCCAAAGACTCAGTACCATCGCCGAGGCAATCAATGCGGCTACCACCATCAATGACACCCCTACCGGGATTTTGTATAGATCCACAATCAGCATTTTTGTACCGATGAATACCAACACCAACGCAAGACCGTAGGCGAGCAGGTGAAATTTATCGGCCATGCCTGCAAGCAGAAAATACAGCGCGCGCAAACCCAGCACCGCGAATACATTGGAGGTCAGCACGATGAAGGGATCGGTGGTGATGGCAAAGATGGCCGGAATTGAATCGACCGCAAAAATAACATCGGTTACCGCAATCATGATCAATACCAGAAACATCGGCGTAAAAAAGCGTTTTCCGTTTTCGACAATCCAGAGCTTTTCTTCGTGATGCTTGTCGGTCACGCTTAAATGCCCTCGCAACCACTTAAGAATCGGGTTGTCATTCAAGTCCGATTCCTGACCCGCTGCCCACAGCATTTTAGCGCCGGTCAACACGAGGAAGGCGCCGAAGAAATACAGAATCCAGTGAAATTGTGCGATCAATGCCGCACCGATAAAGATCATGATGGCACGCAAGAATATGGCACCGACCACACCCCAAATTAATGCTCGTTGCTGATACTGCGGCGGCACCGCGAAGTAACTGAATATCATCAGGAACACAAAAATATTATCGACCGCAAGCGCTTTTTCAACCAGATAGCCGGTCAAAAATTCCAAGCCAATTCGATTGGCTTCAACATCGCCCATACTGCCTTTCAAGTACCACCAAAGGCCTGCATTGAAGATCAATGCCAAGGCAATCCAACACATCGACCACAAACCGGCCTCGCGCATGCTGACTTTATGCGGGCCACTTTGCTTCAATACCAATAAATCAATGACCAGCGCGGCAATGACCAGCGCAATAAAAACCGACCACATCATCGGGGTGCCAATACTTTCCATGAAATCTCCTAGCAATAATTGAGCCAGGCGTTGTTGCGCTGATGGGATTATCAGAGACAGCTTCGCCATTGCGGCGAAGGTCTTGCTCACAGGACGGGCCTGTCTTCCGCGCCGGGGCTTATGGCCCGTATTGACGACATCGGAGGCGGGAGCTACTCCCCTTCTGGCGCGGATTCTAGCAGAGTGTTGTTAAGTTGGCGTCAACGTAGCCGTTGGGGCGGGTACAATATCCCCATGAACACACTCAATAGCGCCATTATCCCTACGGTTTACCTGAAAATTGAACGCCGCTCGACTCATCCCTGGATTTTCCAGAAAATGGTCGAAAAGCCCGAGCAAAAACCAAAACCCGGCTCGATTGTCGATATTGTCGATGCCACCGGCACCTGGTGTGCCCGCGGTTTTTACAACGGCCATTCGCGAATTGCCCTGCGGGTATTGACCGAAGATCCCGATGAAGCGATCGACGAAGACTTTTTCCGCCGCAAAATTCGCCAAGCGGTCGAGCTGCGTCGCGATGTATTGAAAGTGGACGACATTTCCGACGCCTGGCGCGTGGTGCATTCCGAAGGCGACGGCTTGTCGGGTTTGGTGGTGGATCGTTACGATGACTTGCTGGTGGTCGAATTTTTCTCGGCCGGTGCTTTTCGTTACCGCGAATGGATTTACACCGCGCTGCGTGAAGAATTTCCCGGCTGCCGTTTTTATTCTTTCGCCGAAGATCATGTACAAAAACAGGAAAGCTTTGATTTTCGTTCGCCCGATGCACCGCAACCTGCGGTCATTACCGAATTTGGCGTGAAGTTTCGTGCAAGTCCCGGCACCGGCCATAAAACCGGTTTTTTCGCCGACCAACGCGAAAACCGCGAATATCTGGCGCGTTTTTGCAAAGATAAATCGGTACTCGATATTTGCTGCAACTCCGGTGGTTTTGCGATTTACGCCAAGACTCGTGGTGAAGCCGCCGAAGTGACCGGCATTGATCTGGATGAAGAAATTCTCGAAGTCGCCAAGAAAAATGCGCATTTGAACAAGGCGCAAATCAAATTCACCCAAGCCGATTTATTTCCGTTCCTGCGTGATGCTGCCGCACGCGGCGATGAATACGACGTGGTGATTCTGGATCCGGCCAAGATGACCCGCGACCGCGAACAAATTATTCCGGCACTGAAAAAATACAACGACATGAACAAACTCGCGATGAGCGTGGTCAAGCCCGGCGGTATTTTATTGAGCTGTTCGTGCACCGGCTTGGTCAGCGAAGAACAATTTGTGGATATGATTCGGCGCGCCGCATTTTTTGCCGGCCGCACCGTGCAGATCTTGAAAGTGTCGGGGGCAGGTGGCGATCACCCGTTCATGGCGCATGTGCAGGAAAGCCGTTATCTGAAAGCTGTGTTCTGCCGCGTGTTTTGATGTAATGAGTGAATAGGGTGAGCCAGTGGCGCACCATGAATCATCAGCGAAAGGAATGATTGTGGATTCAACTTCCAATGTTGTTTCCGGCCCGCGCCGCGCCGCCGTTGCCTTTATTTTCATCACGGTATTTCTGGACGTCCTCGCGTTCGGCCTGATCATTCCGGTATTTCCGCAACTGATTGCCAGCTTCCTCGGTGGCGATCTTGGCAAGGCCGCGTTGCAGCATGGCCAGTTCGCAATGTGGTTCATGATCATGCAGTTTATTTTTTCCCCGATACAAGGCGCGCTGTCCGATCATTTCGGCCGCCGTCCAGTGATTCTGTTGTCGAATCTTGGTCTTGGTCTGGATTTCATCCTGATGGCGGTGGCCAACACATTGCCGTGGTTATTTATCGGCCGCCTGTTGTCCGGTATCACTTCGGCCAGTTTCTCGACCGCGAATGCCTATATCGCCGACGTCACCCCGCCGGATCAACGGGCAAAAGCGTTCGGGATGATTGGCATGGCTTTCGGCCTGGGTTTTGTCTTGTCGCCGGCCATTGGCGGAACGCTCGGCGAAATCCATCCGCGCTGGCCGTTCTGGCTCGCGGCCGGTTTATGCCTGACCAATTTTTGCTACGGCTATTTCGTGTTGCCGGAATCGCTGGCGAAAGAAAATCGCGCACCGTTTTCCTGGCGTCGTGCCAATCCGGTCGCGTCGCTGATGTGGCTACGTACGCAGCCGGAAATTCTCGCGCTCGTGCTCGTGGTCTTCCTGATGGCCTTGGCACACATGGTGTATCCAATGACCGTGGCCTTGTATGCCGACTATCGTTTTGACTGGGGTCCGAAAATGGTCGGCTATACGCTGGCGATCGTCGGGCTGGCCGGTGCGATCGTGCAGGGCGGCCTGATCGGCAAAATCAAACTCTGGCTTGGCGAGCGCCGCATGTTGCTGTTCGGTTGTGCGATGGGAACGATTGCCTTCCTTTTGTACGGCTATGTACCAAGCGGTTACTGGTTCTGGGCCGTGATTCCGATCTCGGCGTTCTGGGGCATCGCCAATCCGGCCGCGCAGGCGATAATGACCCGACATATCGCGCCGAACGAACAAGGCCGCCTGCAAGGCGCGATCGGCAGCCTTAACAGTGTCGCCGGTATTATCGCGCCACCGATTTATACCTCGATTTTTGCTTCCGCGACCCACGCTGCCGTGCCGAGCTGGCAGTCCGGCGCCACCTTTTATCTGGCCGGCGCGTTTGTGGCGCTGGGTGGTTTCATTGCGTGGGTATCAACGCGCGGCGAGCGTTAGACCTGCTTTGCGATATCGACGTACGGCGATGGCACTCTCGTAAAACTTTCTTCACGCTCGTGTTGCATAAAAATTCTTCATCAAATCCACCACGGCTTCCGGTTTTTCCAGTGCACTGCTGTGCCCGCACTGCGGAATAATTTTCAGCTCCACCTTCGCGATATTCGCGGCAATATTTTTGCACAGGATGGTGTCGTGGTCCGGTCTTCATCACCTACCACCATCAGTGCCGGGCAAACGATATTGACCAATTCAGCTGTCACATCACGCCGTTTCGTCACACCGGAAACAGGCCCGACAATCGTCTTTTTCAAGGCCAGCAGTTTTTGTTTCCAGTAGGCGATCATTTCGCGCTTGGCCGGATCGCTTAGCGTCGATTTGCCAAACATCAGTGGCAACATCGCAGGTACCAGCGGCTTTACGCCAAAGATATTCACGATCACGGTCATGATTGCGTATTTGATCTTGTTCCACCACGGTTCGGCCTGTGCGCTGCTATCGAGCAAGACCAGTGATGACAACAATTCCGGATGTCTTGCCGCCAGTGGCAAACCCACCATGCCGCCCATCGACAAGCCAACGTAATGCACCGGCTTTGGGCTAATCGCTTTGATAAAGCCTGCGGTATCACTCACCAGCGTATCCATGTCATAGCCATGCCCGGGATCGGCGGTTTTCCCCTGGCCACGAAAATCAAAACAGATGACGCGGTACGAATCGGCAAACTGTGGGGCGACCGCATCCCACATGCTGGTGTCCATCAGCAGGCCGTGGCCGAACACGATGGTTTCATCGCCACTGCCTTGCTCGGTGTAATACACCTCAAGGCCATTTACATTTATTGATGCCATAGTTCTCCCATTGTTTTGAATTATGCACGGCATCATCACCCGATTTTCAATTTAGCCCGCATGTTATGTCTTAATATGCTTACTCTAGGAGAACATCATGAGCGATCAAGACAAACCCAGCCGTGAACAAGCCGAAGATGCCGTCCGAATTCTTTTGCGTTGGGCCGGCGAAAACCCGAAACGC
>JAYWIC010000234.1:0-1624 GCA_043789195.1 Arenimonas sp.
ATTTGTTCGAGGTGGCAAAGCCGGTGCTGGAAACCATCCTGCGCGAACGCTATAGCCCAGCCACCTTGATGGCGGAATTGCAGAAACGGATGCCGGAAATTATTTCACAGGCCCCGGATATGCCGCGATTGGTCCGCAACTGGTTTGACCAGCAGGTGAACGGTGAGCACACGGTCAATATGCGTTCACATGAAATCGCTGAACTGTCTCGGCTGACGCGGCAGGCGCATTTCCGTTTGACCTGGATGATTCTCGCGAGTGGCTTGCTGGTATGTTCCGCGCTGTTTTATTTGTTCGATACGCAGTCGCCGGTATATTTTCATTTAAACGTGAAAACCTGGCTGGCACTGGCCGGCGGTATGGCCGCCTTGCTGGTTGCCTGGCTTAAGCGCGCGTGAGCGAGCTTGTCGAAGCCAAGCCGCTGATCGAAGTGCTGTACCGTGATGAATACATCGCGGTGGTGAACAAGCCGGCGGGCTTGATGGCACATTCGAGTGCATTGGCGCGTGGCGAAGATGATTTCCTGCATGACCGCCTGCGCGAACAATTCGGCTGCAAGATTTTTCTTATCCATCGGCTTGATCGTGCGACCAGCGGTTGTCTGCTGATTGCTTTCGACAATCCGAGCGCTTCGACTCTCGGCAAGCAATTCATGACGCGCGATGTCGAGAAAAACTATCTCGCCATTTGTCGTGGCTGGCCCGATGAAGCATTTACGATTGATTACGACCTTGATGGCGGCCCGGGAAAGCCCGAAAAAAAGCCGGCAATTACCGAGTTCAAACGCTTGGCTACCGCCGAGATTGAAGTGGCTTCGGTGCAACATGAAAGTTCGCGTTATGCCTTGATGATGTGTACGCCGCAAACTGGCCGGTTTCGGCAAATACGACGGCATTTCAAACATATTTTCCATCATCTGATTGGCGATACTAGCCACGGTGACGGCAGGCATAACCGTACTTTCAGGATGATGGGCGTGCATCGCATGCTGCTGCATGCTTGGCAATTATCGTTTCGACATCCGGTCAGCAACGAAAGTATGAAGGTGACGGCGGCCTGGGATGGCGAATTCGAAAAAGCCATGCAAAAAATGGGATGGGATTCATCGGCACTCCAGTGACTTTCGGCCGATGCCGGATAGTCCCGAATTACGTACTCTGGAAAGTACGCAGACCATGAACGGAATAATCAGCATGCGACATTTTCTTGCGGTCTTATTGATCTCGATCAGTTTCATCGGAACGGCTCAGGCGGGTAGAAAGCCCGATGACAAAATGATCAGCAATTCGTATGCGTTTATTAGCCAGCATCCGGATTTGATGCATCGCCTGCGGGGACTTGAAGCGTATAAAAAAGGCCGCTTTACTGAAGCGTTCACCAATTTCAGACGCGCGGCGAAATATGCCGACAAGCCTTCGCAAGGAATGCTGGCGGAAATGCTGTGGAAAGGTGAAGGCGTGGTTGCCGATAAGCCGCAGGCCTATGCGTGGATAGATATCGCCGCCGAACGTGCCTATCCGACGATGGTCCTAAGCCGCGAGAAAATGTGGTCGCTGCTCAGCGAAGACGAAAGAAAGCAGGCCGTTGTCGTGGGCCTGGAACTCTACAAATATTACGGCGACGA